>JAJDYK010000033.1 GCA_022825185.1 Candidatus Latescibacterota bacterium
GCCCCCGACCAAGTCGCGATCCGCACCCATTTCACCGGAGTCAGTATCGGCACTGAGTTCGGACTGATCAGCGGCAAGATCAGCAAGATGAACCGCAACCCCTTTCCGTTGTGTACCGGCTATCAGGGCACGGGCACCATAGAAGCCGTCGGAGCCGATATCGACAATTTTGCGGTCGGCGACGAAGTGTACTTTCGCGGCAATGACGCGATGAGGCTGGCCGACGGGACGGAAGTTGGGTGCGTTTCCGGCGGGCATTGCAGCCGCATCGTGACCCGGCCCAATACCACGCATGGCGTGGCCAAGATGGTGCCCGGAGCGGGGATGGATGTGGCGAGTTTATTTGTGATGCCAGCCGTGGGGCTCTATGGCGTCGATATGGCCAATCCGCGGATGGGAGATACAGTGGTGGTGCACGGGGTGGGGATGATTGGCTTAGGCGTGGTAGCGGCTTGTGCACAACGGGGGTGCGTGGTGGTGGCGGTGGACATAGATGAAAAACCGCTGGCGGTCGCCAAGGCGCTGGGCGCGGATTGTGCAATCAATAGCAAAGAGCAGGACGTGGCCGCTGCAGTAGGGGAACTCGCACCCGAAGGTGCCGATGTGGTATTCGAGTGTACTGGGCATCCGCAGTGCATCGATCCGGCGATTGCCCTCTGTCGGCGGTTTGGGTCTTTCGTCTGGCAGGGCCACTACGGGGACGATCCGATCTCTCTGGACTTTCCCACGCCGCACGGCAAGCGGCTACAGATGTTCTTTCCCTGCGACGACGGCTGGCAGCCCTGCCGCCGCGCTGTGATCAAGAACATGGCGATGGGCGTGCTCAAGTGGGAACACTGCATTACCCACCGGATCGGGTGCGCCGAGATGCCGGCGATGTTCGAGCGTATTAAACGGGAGCGGGATGGGGATATCGTCGGGGTGGTCGTCGATTGGCGGGATTGAGGGGCCGCTTGTAACACCGACGCGATCTGCACCGCTCAAACGCGCCCTTTGTTCGCCATATCCTCGGCGAGTGCATATATTCGCTACTTCCGATTTCACCCCGTTTTGAGGAGCCAGACCATGAGCCAAAAATCGACCCGCATCGGCCTAATCGGCTACGGCCAGATCGGCCAAGTCGTCCACAAGATGATAGACGCGGACGCAGACAACGGCATGGAAGTCGTCTTCGTCCACGATCAAATGGCCGCTGCCGTCCAAAACCTCCCCGCCGACCTCTGCCTAGCGGATTTGAGCGACTTCGAATCGCGGCAACCCGACCTCGTCGTCGAGATGGCCCACCCGGACGTCACCCGCCAGTGGGGACAGACGATCCTCGAAAAAACCAACTACATGTTCATCTCAGTGACCGCCCTCGCCGACCGAGCCGTCGAAACCACCATTGAGGAGACCACCCGCCGCGCCGGCACCCGCGCCTTTGTCCCACACGGAGGCGTGGTCGGCATGGACGCGCTGTTGGAAAACCGCGACGTGTGGGAGTCAGTCGATGTGGTGATGAAGAAGCCCCCGCACAACGTCGATTGCGCGGCCGCTGGCCTCGACCCCGACGACATCAAAGAAGAAACAGTCCTCTACGACGGCCCGACGCGCGGCATCTGCCCACTCTTCCCGCGCAACGTCAACACCCACGCGGCCATCGCATACGCCGGCATCGGCTTCGACCGCACGCACTCGCTGCTGCTGGTAAGCCCAGAGTGGAGCGAAGCCATCGTCGAAATCCACGCCCAGGGCCAGGGCCTCGACCTCAAGGTCGCGCGCAGCGAGGGAATCACCGGCGTCACCGGGGCCTCGACGCCAACCTCCATCTACAACACTGTGCAGATGATCGGCGCGACCGGCCCGGGCATCCACATCCGATGAAGCCTTTTGCCCGCATCCCCGCGGCCATTCCCCGCTCGGGCATCCGCGAGATCATGGACTTGGCTTGGGCCGTCGAAAAGACGGGCGAGGTCATCCACCTCGAAGTCGGGCAACCCGATTTTGCCACGCCGGAGTCTATCGTCGAAGCCACCTGCCGCTACGCGCGCGCCGGCCACACCAAGTACGTCCCCAACGCCGGAGTCGATGCGTTGCGCGCGGCCGCGGCTCGCTACTTCGAGCGCCGCACCGGCGTGCCAACCACCAGCGAAAACATCCTCGTCACCCCCGGCGCGGTCATGAGCGTAGCAACCTCATTCCTCGCCCTACTCGAACCGGGCGACGAGGTTCTGTTGCCCGACCCAGGCTGGCCCAACTACGAGATGGCCGTCTCCATCGTCCACGGGCAACCCGTCTTTTACAATCTGCGGGCGAAAAATCACTTTCTGCCCGACCTCGACGAGATCGACCGCCTAGTCAGCCCGCGCACCAAGCTCCTCCTCCTCTGCACCCCCTCCAACCCCACCGGCCAAGTGTATGACGAGACGTTAATGCGCGAACTCATGGCCTTGGCCCAGCGCCATGATTTGTGGGTGCTGTCCGACGAAATCTACGGCCAGATCGTCTTCGACCAACCGCACCAGAGCGCGCTGCCGCACGACGCGGACGGACGCGCCATCATCGTCTCTGGCATGTCCAAAAGCTACGCCATGACTGGCTACCGAGTCGGCTTCACCCGCGCCAATCCCGAGTACATCGAAATAGCCACCAAGCTCCAAGAGCCGTTTATCTCGTGTGGCACAGGGTTTTCCCAGCTAGCATCAGCCGATGCGCTCGACGGCCCGCAAGACGATGTAGCCGCCATGTGCCGCGCCTACGCGCGCCGCCGCGACATCGCCCTCGACGTCCTGCGAGAATACGGCTTGTACCACTACACCCCAGGCGGCGCGATCTACCTGATGATCGACATCTCCGCGGCTGGCATGGACTCCGGCGAATTCGCCGTCCAGCTGCTCAAAGAAAAGCGCGTGGCCGTGGCCCCAGGCAGCACCTTCGGCCAGATGTGCCGCGACCACGTGCGCATCTCCATCGCCGCCTCCGAAGAGCACATCCGCCGCGGCGTAACCACCATCTGCGAATTCGCGCAACAACAAGCCGGAAGTTAAGCGAGGGAAAATTCTCTTTGGACAGCGAATTGTTGCAACGGGGATTCGTCCCCCAGCCGCTGACGCCCGCGCAATACAACGCACTAGACACCAACGGCTTCATCATCTTGGAAGAGGTCATCGCACCCGATTGGCTGGCCGAGTTGCGCCGTGCTTTTGACGCGATCTTTGCCCGCGAAGGCGACAAAGCCGGCGCTGAGGTCTCCCAAGTGGAGGGCGTGCGCCGCCTCGCCGATTTGGTCAACAAAGGAACTGCCTTCGACGCCGTGTACCTCCAACCGACGCTGCTGACCGCGGTCTTCCACGTCTTGCAGCGACCGTTTAAGCTGCACTCGCTCAACGGACACGATCCACTGCCCGGCAGCGGCTTACAGATCCTGCATGCGGATTGGGGGCAGCCCACCGCGCCCGGCGGGCCGTACCACGTCGTCAACTCCATGTGGATGCTCGACGATTTCACCGCAGCCAACGGCTCAACCCGCTGCGTCCCCGGCAGCCACCGCAAACCCGGCAGGGTTACCGACTACATGGACGACCGCTTGGCCGATCACCCCGAGCAAGTGCATCTGACAGGTCGCGCCGGCTCGGTCGCCGTGTTCAACGGCAGCCTTTGGCATAGCTCATATCGCAACGACAGCAACGCCCCTCGCCGCACCCTGCACTGCGCCTTTATCGCCCGCGAGCACCCACAACAGACCAACCAGCGCGAGTACTTGCGGCCCGGAACTGCCCAGCGGCTCTCGCCGCTAGCGCGCTATATCCTCGACGTGGAGTGAAACTAGAGGTATTTCTCTTTCGCCTGAAGCGCTCCGCTCGCCATATAGCCCTGTATTACCCCAAAATGCCGCCCCTATCACTGTCTAAATTCTCTCGACCTTTTTTTGAATATTCTCTTCGCTCGTCTGTTTAATCCTACAGAAGGAGAAACGAGCTCCATGGACGAACAGACAGCGATCAGGCTTTGCCTCGACCAACGCGATGTGCGCGGCTTTGAATTTCTTTTTGAAAAATTCCGCCGCGAGGCCTACGTGCATGCCATCGCCCTGCTGGGCAATCGCGAAGAGGCAGCTGACGCCTGCCAGGACGCCTTTGGCAAGGCCTTTGTCGCCATACGCCGCCTCGCTAGCCTGGACGCCTTCTATCCCTGGTTTTACCGCATCTTGCGCAACCACTGCCTCAACCGCATCGCCAGAAGGCAGACCGCCGCACAATATGAGGAACGGCTCGCCGCCGAGACTGCCACCACACACCCGGTCGAAAAACCCGACTTCCTGCTCGATGTGCGCGAGGAGCAAGCGCAGGTGTGGGATGCCCTGAGGCGTATCAAAGCAGAATTCAGGGAAATCCTCGTCATGAAGTACATCGAAGGGCTCAACTACGACGGCATTGCCCAGCGGCTGCAAATCCCGCGCGGCACGGTCATGAGCCGCCTCTACCACGCGCGCAAAGCCTTTGCTGCACAATACGCCAAATAACCCAGGAGATGGGCCAATGAACGACGCACAATGCGAGAGACGCCAGCGCCTGCTCTCGAGCCTGATCGACCAGGAACTGACGCCCGAAGAAGCGGCCGAAGCTAACGACCTGCTGGTGCGCGACGCTGAATTCCGCCGCGAATACGAGCAGCTACGCAGCAGCGCGGCGCACATCGCCAGTCTCAAATTCGCCGAGTCCCACGACCAAGTGCTCGACCAACTGTGGCAGAGCCCCTTCAGCCGCTTTAGCCGCAACGCCGGGCTCCTCCTGGTCGGCGCCGGCTGCGCCCTGTTGGTGCTCTACGCCATCTACCAGTTCGTCCAGCACGGCGAGTGGAACGTGCCCAAAATTGCCACCGCCACCGTGTGGATTGGCCTAGCCATGCTCCTCTTTTCCGTGCTCAGAGAAAAACTGAAAACCCGCAAATCCGACCCTTATAAGGAGGTAAGAAGATGATTATCACCACAACCAGCCACATACCCAGCAAGAAAATCGTCAAAACCTTCGGCCTTGTGCGCGGCAATACCATTCGCACCCGGCACATCGGCAAGGATATCATGGCCGGCCTGAAGAACTTGATGGGCGGTGAGATCCTCCAGTACACCAAGCTCATGGCCGAATCGCGCGAGCAGTCCCTCGACCGCATGCGCACCGAGGCCACTCGCCTAGGGGCCAACGCCGTCGTCTCGACCCGCTTCGCCACTTCCCAAGTCATGGGCACGGCGGCCGAATTGCTGGCCTACGGCACCGCCGTCTGGGTTGAAGATGAATAAAAGGAGGAGTCCAGTGATAGAGATTGTCGAAACGACGCAGCAGGATCCCATCTGCCCCCATTGTGAAAGCGCGATTACCCGCTTGCT
>JAJDYK010000042.1 GCA_022825185.1 Candidatus Latescibacterota bacterium
CGTAGTGATTAGCTGTGACAATTCCCTGCCGCACCTTTTGACTGACGAGGATTTAACTCTTGCTCTCCGAAATATTCGGCACGTACTGACGGATAAAGGATTGTTCGTTGCTAGTATTCGCGATTACGATCGGTTGCTCGCCGAAAAACCATCGTTTATAGCTATGAATCCCGGCGGTACACATGAGGAAGAAGTAATAGTGTTTCAGATCTGGGACTGGTCCAAGGAATCAGATACCTATCTATTGCGGCTTTTTATGATGAGTCAGGCAGCGGGTGAATGGCAGGTGAAGGAGATCAGGACTCGCTACAGGGCAATAAGACGCAGCGAGCTTACTGCGGCCTTGGAGTCAGCCGGATTTGCAAAAGTCGCTTGGCATAAGCCTGAGCAATCTGGCTATTTTCAACCGATTGTGACGGCGCAGGCCTAATATCGAAATCGCAAAGGAGTAGAAACGATGGCTGACAAATCAATTCTGCAGGAACAAGTCGCCTATTACCGGGCGCGAGCTGACGAGTATGACGAGTGGCATTCACGCCAGGGACGATACGACCGGGGCGACGAGCATAAATCCCAGTGGGATGCAGAATTGGATGCTGTGCGATCGGCCTTGGAGCGGGAGCTGCCGTTCGGCAAATGTCTTGAGCTTGCTTGCGGCACGGGATTGTGGACGGCATGTCTGGTGCAGGGTACCGCTGACCTGACGGCCATAGATGCTTCTCCCGAGACGATTGAGATCAATCGCACCAAGATTGGTAGTGCTCCGGTGCAGTATGTGGTGGCGGATCTTTTCGAGTGGTGGCCAGCCGAAACGTATGATTTTGTCTTTTTTGGGTTCTGGCTGTCGCACGTTCCGGCACAGCAATTCAATCGGTTATGGGAGATGGTTCGCGCCGCCCTAAAACCGGGGGGTAGAGTTTTCTTTGTCGATGGTTTGGCGACTCAGGAATCAACCGCACGGGATCACGCTGCAATCGACGATTCTGGCGTAATGGAACGGAAGCTGAACGATGGCCGGACGTTTAACATCGTAAAAGTATTCTACGACCCGGCTCAGTTGGAACGGCAATTGCGCGATCTTGGCTGGAGTGGCTCGGTGGGAACAACCGGAGAGTTCTTTTACTACGGTTGCATGGTGCCGACAGAAATTGGTTGACGAGCGGATGCGTATGACTAGCGAAACGATTTCCTATAGCGATACTCGAAATATTGCGCTGGAAGCCATACGGGAACTGTATGTAGTTATATCAGATTGCCTTCGACGTGGACGGGCCGGAAGAGCGTGCGGCGCTTGGGCGGCATGGCTTCGAGCGCCTCGGGATGGGGCTGCCACTTGTGCCATTTGCTATCGACGTAATTGTAGCGGCTGAAGATGGCGCAGCGCTCGTGCTTGGTGCTGCCCCACGGAGAGGCGGTATGGGTGGTGCTCTCTGCGAAAATGAGTAGGGAGCCGGCTGGACACGTGTATCGAGTCCAAAGGTCTGAATCGAGGCTTTGAGCTCCAGCGGGCAGGGGGAAGGCGGCCTTGTGGCTGCCGTTGATGAATAGGGTACCGCCGCCACTGGCATCGACCTCGTTCAATTCCCACACCACACAGGTCAAGCTGCTGCGTGCCTTGCCGGGCACGCAGTGGTAGTTGTGCCCGTCGCCGGGCAGGCGCCATAGGCCATTGCCGTTGTGGGGCCCAAAGCCCCCCTCTCCGGTCTGGCGCATAGCTAGGCTGGTCGATTCCATGCGAAAACCGTAGCAGTCCTGGCTCGACAGGTCGGGATTGGCGAGGAATTCGTTCATAAAACCGACGATAAAGGGGTGGTCGGTCAGCTCTTCCAAGGGGCCGCCAATAGGGCTGCGCTGCGGCTCTGGCAGCGATTCAGGCTGTTGGTGCAAGCGGTAGCAAAAGGCCCGCATCTCCTCTATTTCGTCTTCGCTGAGCAGACCGGGTATCAATAGCCAACCCTGGGTATCGAACAAGTACCTCTGTTCCGGCGTCGGATCAATTACCGGCTTGTCGGCGGCGTTGGTGCGGGGTAGGTCAACCGCGTCTATATCGACGTAGCCGACGCGACTCTGTTGAAAGAGGAGGGGCTTGGCGGTGCTGGGGTCAGGGGCGGACATGGCTATTCCTTTCAGTTGGCCCGACGAAGATAAGGCAATAAGGTTAGCGGCGCACAAATAGGGACGGAATGCTACATCAGCTAGCGGCGATCACTTCGCGTAAATGGGCCACGGCCAAGCGCATGCATTCTTCGTGGCTGCAACTGTTGAACTCGCCTAGTTCGAAGACCAAGCCGATCGTGCCGTTGAAATCCACTCCGCGTAGAATTTCCAATACGCGCCTGTAGTCGATAAACTCCTCAACACCGCTGTCGATCTTGTAGATTTTGGCCCGCACATACGTGGCAAAAGGCGCAGTCGGCTCCAGATAGTCTTTGTACAAATCGACATTCGGATCGAATTCGCCGCGCGGATGCGAGCCAATGGCCCCCAGCCACTGTCCGGTATCCAATAGGAAACTGAAATTGTCGCGCTCGGTCTCGCGCAGGATGCGCAACACTTGGTCCGCGGTCATGGCGAAACTGCCGTTGTCGTGGTTTTGCAAGGCGATCATGACCCCGCGTTGGGCTGCGTAGTCGGCAAGCACTTGGAAATCCTCGATCATCGGACGCCACAGGGCCTCTTGTTCCTCGACGGTGTTCGGCCACTTATGGCGCGCGAAAACGCGCAGCACCTGCGCTCCTAGCAACGCTGCGGCATCGACGTCGGCGCGGCCCTGATCCATCCGCTTAGCCCGATCCTCGGGCGGCCCGACAAAGCTGCCGGCTCCGGCATAGCCAATGTTCAAGCCGCTTTTGAGGCAGAGGCTCTTGATGCGGTTGATATACTCGACGCTGCGGTCCATGCCCGACAAATGGAAATCGACGCCGTCCAACTGCAACTGGCGGGCTTGTTCGATGACCTGCTCAATGGTGGTGGGCGTCTCGCGGGCCATTGTGCTCAATTTGATCACAACTATTCCTCCTCGGGACGCCAGTCCGATTTGTCTTGCGGATAGTAGCCAATGGCGCGTCGCCCGTGGTCGAGGTCGTAGCGCGGCCAAGTGCTGTCCGACACCCCATACACGATCTCGTAGCGCACCCCGGGGTGTACCACGGCCTGCTCAAAGACCCGCACGGCATCGCCGTGGCTGAGATGGTGCGGGTGCTCGGGCTGATCGCGATTGATGTTGAAATTGCCTATGCGCACTGCGACGAACTCTAGGTCGTGCCTTTGGGAGTAGGAATAGCCCATGTGCTCGCCGAATAGTTTGCTGACCGTATAGTGTCCCACTGGCTGGGGGCGCATATCAATGTGGCGCATAACGTCCTCGGGCAGGGGGCCGTGTACCCCGGCGCGACTGGCGTACGCCACCCGGCGCACTCCTTGGATGCGGGCTGCTTCCAACATATTGTACGTGCCGATAAAATTGTTGGGCAGGGCCTTTTCCCACTCGCCATCGACGCCCGTCAAGTGGATGATGGCCTCCATGCCCTCGGCGGCTGCCATCAAAGCATCGTAATCGGCCACATCGCCCACTTGGCTGTCTGCTAGGTCGGGCATTTCCACGCGGTCAAAACCGCGCAATTGGTGGCGCTGTCCCATCCCCTTGACGAGCGTGGAGCCGATCCGTCCGGCGGCACCGGTAATGAGTATTTTCATGGCT
>JAJDYK010000258.1 GCA_022825185.1 Candidatus Latescibacterota bacterium
AGCCTTGAGCGCGGCAAAGTGAATGCGGAGCGTTTCTTCGATATCCCCTTCTCCGTGGACGAGCGAGGGGAACATGCATTCGTATTGGGAGGGCGCTAGATAGAGGCCCTGCTCTAGGCAAGCCCAGAAATAGCGCTTAAAGCGAGCCAGATCAACCGTTTCGACGCTGGTAAAATCCACCACCGGTTGCGACGTAAAAAACATGCAGAGCATGGCACCGACCCGGTTTAGTGCGTAGTCCAAGCCCAGCTTCCGCAGGTTGTCAGCCATGCCATCTGCCAAATCGGCGCAGCGGCTCTCCAGCGTTTCATAAACTCCGGGTTCAGACAGCATGGTCAGTTGCTCCAAACCTGCGGCCATGGCGAGCGGATTACCCGATAAGGTACCAGCCTGTGAGACCTTTATGCCCAGCGGCGATACATTTTCCATAATTTCCCGCTTGCCCCCGTATGCCGCAGCCGGCAAGCCGCCCCCGACGATCTTGCCCAAGCACGTCAGGTCAGGCATCACCCCATAGCGCTCTTGCGCCCCACCCATGCCGACGCGGAACCCGGTAATGACCTCGTCGAAGATGAGGACGATCCCTTCTTCGTCGGCTATTTGGCGCAGCGCGGGGAGGAAACCCTCGCGCGGAGGCACGGTTCCCATATTGCCGGCCACCGGCTCGACGATGATGGCGGCGATCTGCCCGCTATTCTCCCGTGCAGCCGCGCGTACGGCATCCGCGTCGTTATACGGCAGCGTCAAGGTCGAATCCACCACGCTTTGCGGCACGCCTGGGCTGGTGGGAACCCCCAAGGTCAATGCCGAAGACCCAGCCTCGCTCAAGAAGCTGTCCCCATGCCCGTGCCAGCAGCCCTCGAATTTGGCGATTTTGTCTCTGCCGGTATGGCCGCGGGCCAAGCGCACCGCCGCCATCGTCGCCTCGGTCCCCGAACTGACCATCCGCACCATTTCGATGGAGGGCACCATCTCCACAATGCGCTCGGCCAGCGCGATTTCCAGCTCGGTCGGGGCACCAAAACTGGTCCCCTTTGCGCAGGCTTCCTGCACGGCTTTTACGACGCGAGGATGGGCATGGCCGAAAATGAGGGGGCCCCAAGAGCACACGTAGTCGATGTATTCGCGGCCATCGACATCAAAAATCCGCGAACCAGCTCCTCGGTCTATAAATCGAGGGCCACCGCCCACCGCACCAAAAGCCCGCGCCGGACTGTTCACGCCTCCGGGAATGACCTGCTGTGCTTGGGTAAAGGCTGCTGCGGATCTAGGTGCTGACATGAGTTCATCTCAGGAGCTGTTGACTTGAAAGAAGCGCATTCAATCCAATGAATATCTGACCAACTCGACCGATGCGCAATAATGGCAAATCCCTACCCCGTTCTCTATCGGATCAGGGCTAGCTCCACTGCTCCAATTGTAAGAGTCCAGCCTCTTCCTCTGCCAAACGCTCCAGAACGACTAGCCGATACGCCCGCCCGCGCTCGTGCATCTCTAAGTCGGCCAAGACTTCCAGAGGATAGTCTTCAGCCTCCAAAAGGGCGATGAAGAGATCAAAATCAGCCACTTGAACCACGGCGATTCCACCGGCGCGCAACACCCGCGCCAATTCGGCCAACTCAGCGGCAGGGTTTTCTCCGGCCAAGCTGAACGCGTAATCGAGGTGTGCGGCCACAAGAGGCAGATGATCCAGCGCGGCGATTAGGTGCGCTCGGATGCCTACTAGCAGGCGCGGCGCAAACGCTTCTCGTAGCGCGGCCAACTCGCGCGGGTCGCGGCGCGCCCACAGGACGCAGGCCCCTGGCTGCATGGCCACCAAGCGAGCCAAGCAATACGCCATGGCCGCATTCGGCCCTATGCCCTCCCCTAGCCGCAACCCAAACAGGGCACGCCGTCCGGTCAGTTGTAAGTGAAGTCGCAGCAGATCCGGCCCTTTGCCTAAGCGCAATCCGTGCCTGTCGCGCAAAACTGCCGTCACGGACTCAATCAGTTCGGCCGCGTTGAATCGGTACCGGCCCCGCAGCGTCGCGCTCAAGGCAAAAGCGTGGGGATCAATCGCCGCAGACTGGACCTGAGCGAGGCTTTTGGCCGGAGTCAGATCGCAGCGAGCGATGCGTTTGCAGATGTATTCAAGACCCGGTCGCCCCACCGTAACGCCGTGCATCTGACTAATTAAACCGGCGCACTGCATGGCCGAGCGCAACTGTAGCAGCCGCCCCGGGCTGCGCTTGTACGTGAAGAAAATCTGCCCCACGCGCCCGCCCGGTTCTACATTGACCTGCTGCACCTCGGGCGCGTGCTCGTGCAACTCGTCGAGTGCCACCGCTTCCAACCCGCTCGGCACCGAGATCCAATAGCGATAGATCTTGTCGGCCATTACTCCGCTCGTCCGGTAGGCACAAGCGGCCCCAACACTGAGGCCGGACTGCACTGCATCGCGCTCAGGTGCGCCGGTGACAAGCAACTCTCCAGCACGTCGAGGATATCGCCGACCGCAATCTGTTCGTGGACATCAAAATAGACACTAGGGGCCGCCCCACTAACCGCAGCAGAGCAGAGCATATCGACCACATCCTCGGTTTGCTCCCACGCGCGCAGCAGCAGGCCGTAGGCTTTGCGCTTGGCACGGCCCAAGTCCGCCGCTACAGCGCGCTCGTCTAGGCTGGCCAATGCGGCGTTTATTTTCTCGCACAACCGGTCGCTCTGCTGGGTATATCCGCCCACTGTGCAAAAGCAGAACGTCTGCTCGGCATAGACCTCGGCTCCAAAGGCATCGCCGTCGATTAGGCCATCTTCGTAGTGGGTGGCAAAAAAATCGCTCGCTGGCCCCAAGGCAATATCCAAGGCCAGTTCTAAGGCCAATTCTCGCAAGAGCAAGTCGCGACCCGACTGGCCCGCCTTGTCATCGCCAAAAAACAGCAAGGTATAGGGCCGGCTGACCGGCAGGGCTAAGGCCCCGAGCGGCTGCGGAGTGGGCAATACCACTGGGCGTTCCACTCGATCCCATGCGGAGCGCGGCCGGCTGTACTTTAGCAAAGTAGATTCGACGGCCGCGTAAGTGGCCTCTACATCGAAATCTCCGCACAAGTACAGCCCCATGTATTCGGGCCGATAAAACACCTCGTGGCAACGAGTTAGCATGTCCTCGTCAATCTGCCCGATGCTCTCCCGCGTGCCAGCCATGTCCCGCGCCAAGGGACCATTCTGGTACAGCCCCTCAAGGCCGTGCAAAAACCCGATCCACTCCGGGTCGTCGCAGCTTATCTGTAGCTCGTGGTCAATGATTTCGCGCTCCTGAGCGACGCCAGCCGGCAGGACGTGTAGGTCCAAGGCAAGCTCGAAGAGCAAATCTAGGTGGGCAGCAAAGTATTCAATGCACGTTAGAGAAAAGGTGGTTGAAGTAAAACTAGTACTGGCATTTACGTCGCCGCCGAGGCGGCTGATTTGCTCGGTGATGTCGCCGTGCGGTTTGGCAAAAAGGCGGTGTTCGAGAAAGTGCGCGGTGCCAGCCGGCGTGGTCTGTATCTGCCCGGAGTCGCGGGCGCGCAAATGCAGATCGACCGAACCGTAGTCTATGTACAGCACAGCCGCTTTTTGCCGACTGCCCGGCCGCGGTACTGCCCCTACATCGAGGCCGCCCAAGTGGCTGCGGTACACCCCTTCCCCCAATAGCGCATCCGCGATCACGTTCTCACGTCCCGTGTAGTAAAAAGGCCGTGTCCGCTACAATGCCGCCGGCCATGCGGGTTAAGTCCTCGACGCCGACTTGCTCGATGCGCCGCCATAGCGTTTCCGGGGACTGGCTGCCCCCTATCAGCCCCTCCCGCAATTGATAGCGAAAAAAGCCTTCGCGGTCTTCGGTCAGTCCCAACAGTCGCGCCTTCAGCAAGCGCCGGGTGGCTTCGATTTCCCCGGGATCAAAGGCCCCGGAGCGCAATGCTTGGAGCTGTCCCTCCACCTTATCCCGAACCTTGGGGTAGGCTGTGGCCTCAATGCCTGCGGCCACAAAGAGCAATCCGCTCAATGCCTCGATATGCGATGAGATGTAGTAGCACAAGCCTTCTTCTTCGCGGAGTTGCTTGAACAGCCGCGATGGACCGTCGCCGCCGAGCATCAAGTTTAGGAGTGCCAAAGCCGGATAGTCGTCTGTACCGTCTGCGCCATACGCAACTTGCGTGCGATAGCCCAACACTACTTTTGCCTCTCGTACCGCTTGGCATTCAAAAACCTCGCGCCGCGGCCCAGCACGGCGCGGGCGCTGCGGCTGAGGCTGGGGCTGGTTTGCCGCACGCTTCCAAGTAAAGAGCGACTCCATCAAGGGATGAATCTGCTCCAAACGTACATCGCCGCTTACGAAAATATCTAAGCGATCAGCAGCCGTCCGCTCGCGGTAGAAAGCCCACAGTTCATCGGCCTGTACGGCGGCAAAGTCCGCGGGATTGCCCAGCGGCGACAGGCCCGTGGATTCGCCCCGGCACATCTCTTCGTTGCACCGCCTTTGTGCGTAGCCGAGTTTGTCGTTGAAGCCATCGGCAATTTGCCGCGCAAGGCGTTGCTTTTCCCGCTCTAGATGGCCGCGTTGGAATCCACTGCCATCGCGCAGGACATCGCGAAGAAAGGTCAAACCGCGTGCCAGTATCCCTTTCTCCCCGAGGAAGTTTTCGTCGATAACCTCTAGACACAAATGAATGACCTGATACTCTCCCAAGCGATCAACTTGCACCGAGTAATGCGCCCCGTAGAGGTCGTCGATAAAGCGGTTGAGGCTCTGTACATTGGGCAGCTTGTGC
>JAJDYK010000254.1 GCA_022825185.1 Candidatus Latescibacterota bacterium
GGCAAGAGGCGGAATGGCGACACGGGCGATTTGTTGTTTTTTAAGGGAAAACTCGGCTTAAGTGTCGGATATAAGATATATTGAAATTAGGGTTGATTCATTCTACAAGCGAAAACGGACCGACACGAGATGTTTAAGAGCAGCAACATTACCTTAATCGTCATTCCAGAAAAGGGCCGCAAGACCTTTGAGTTTAAAATCTCCGGCGCATTTTTGTGGTTGCTGGGGTTGTGCAGCGTCTTCTTACTCGTGTTTTTGCTCTTTGGTCTTTGGTCTTATCTCGACAAATACGAGCTAACGCAGGAGGTGGCACAGCTCGAGCAAGACAATGCCCTGCTCAAGGAGCAAGTAGGCCAGATAAATCGGCTCGAAGAAATGCTGGTCCAGCTCAAGCGCAGCAACGACCAACTGCGCGCCATCTTAGGCAAGCCCGAGGTATTAGACGAGGCGGCGGCGCAGCCCAGCGATGAGCCCCCCTACATCTCCTTCATACAGCGGTTGCGTTGGGGTCACGTCCATACCGTCCCTACCTTGTGGCCGTTGCGCGGGCCAGTGCTCAGACCCTTTAGCGAGGAGCACCCCTCGGTTGTTATTGCCGCGGCTGCGGGCAGCTTGGTACAGGCTAGTGCTGCGGGTCAGGTGCTGCAAGTGGGCTACGACGCGGACCTCGGCTACGTGGTGACGCTCGACCACGGCAACGGTCTGCTGACCCAATACGGATACAACGCGCACCTGCTCGTCGATGTGGGGGACTACGTGCTCAAGGGGCAATCTATTGCGCTGTTGGATGAGGGACGAGGATCTCGGAGGCCGGGGTTGCACTATGCCGTCCAAGAAGAGGGGCAGTTCCGAGACCCCTCACGCTATAGATTGTGGATGTAAAAAAGGCCCGCTGCCAAAGAAGCAGCGAGCCTTTTTTATTTGCGACAGAGGGATGTTACATGCCCATCCCGCCGCCGTACATGTCGCCGCCAGGAGGGCCGGCCGGGGCCGGAGCGGGTTTTTCGGGCAGCTCGGCGATCAGGGCTTCGGTGGTTAGCAGCAGCGACGCGATGCTAGCGCCGTTTTCGAGCGCGGTGCGCGAAACCTTGGCCGGGTCCACGACACCAGCTTCGACGAGATTCTCGTATTCCTCGGTGCGGGCGTTAAAGCCAAAGGCTCCACTCTCATCGGCGACCTTGCGGACGACAATGGCCCCTTCGGCCCCTGCGTTAGAGGCGATCATCCGCATTGGCTCTTCGAGGGCGCGGCGAATGATATTGACGCCCACGGCCTCGTCGCCTGCGGCTTCGGTCTGGTCGAGCGCCGCTTGAGCCCGGAGGAAGACGACGCCCCCACCGGCGACGACGCCTTCTTCGACGGCGGCGCGGGTTGCGTGCAGCGCGTCTTCGACGCGGGCCTTCTTTTCCTTCATTTCGGTCTCGGTCGGAGCGCCGACATTGATCACGGCGACGCCACCGGCGAGCTTGGCCAACCGCTCTTGCAACTTCTCGCGGTCGTAGTCCGAAGTCGTTTCCTCGATCTGGCGGCGGATTTGGGCGACGCGGCCTTGGATGTCCGCGGCCTGACCTGCGCCTTCGACGATCGTGGTGTTGTCCTTGTCGAGGACGACGCGCTTGGCTTGGCCCAAGTCGTCGAGGGTGACGCCTTCGAGCTTGAGCCCTGCTTCTTCAGAGATGACCCGACCGCCGGTGAGGGTGGCGATGTCTTCGAGCATGGCCGTGCGGCGGTCGCCGAAGCCCGGGGCCTTGACCGCGGCGACCCGGATGGTGCCGCGAATTTTGTTGACGACTAGCGTTGCTAGGGCTTCGCCTTCGACGTCCTCGGCGATAATCAGCAGGGGTTTGCTGAGTTGGGCGGTCTTTTCGAGAACCGGGACCAAATCGCGCATGGAGGAGATTTTCTTGTCGTGGATTAGGATGTAGCTGTCTTCGAGTTCGGCGGTCATTGACTCCTGATCGGTGACGAAGTAGGGCGAGAGGTAGCCGCGGTCGAACTGCATGCCCTCGACCACATCCAAGTTGGTGTCGGTGCCTTTGGCCTCTTCGACGGTGATGACGCCGTCCTTGCCGACCTTTTCCATGGCGTCGGCGATCAGTTCGCCGATGGCCGAGTCGTTGTTGGCTGAGATGGTGCCGACTTGGGCGATTTCCTCGCGAGACTTGACTTCCTTGCTGGACTTGCGAATCTCGTCCACGACGACTGCAACGGCTTTGTCGATGCCGCGCTTGAGGTCCATGGGGTTGGCACCGGCGGTTACGTTTTTGAGACCCTCGCGGAAGATGGTCTGAGCAAAGACTGTGGCGGTGGTGGTGCCGTCGCCGGCGACATCGCTGGTTTTGGAAGCGACTTCCTTGACCATCTGTGCGCCCATGTTTTCATAGGCGTCTTTGAGCTCGATTTCCTTGGCGACGGTGACGCCGTCTTTGGTGACGGTCGGCGATCCGAACTTCTTGTCTAACACTACGTTGCGGCCTTTTGGCCCCAGCGTTACCTTGACGGCATCGGCCAACTGATCGACGCCTCGCTGCAGCGCGTCGCGCGCCGCTCTATCAAATTCTAGCTGTTTGGCAGCCATAACACATGTCTCCTTGACGTTGGTGGTGGGTGGATGAAAAAATTCGTTTTGCACAAAAATCTGGCACTCAAAAAAAGAGAGTGCTAAAAAACAAAGCTGAGCAATTAAATATAGAGATTGCGTCGTTTTTGTGCAAGAATAGCTCTTTGTCTGGACTGTGCATTCCGAATGTACGCAGGGATAAGCTGCCGACTGTCGGGGTTCTGCTCTGGAATGCTAATCGAGCAAGCTCTGAAGCTCGGGCGGCAAGCCTTGGCGCAATGAGTCGGGAAAGTTATCGCGGTACTGGGTTCGGCGCACTAGGTCTATTAGGCGGGTCGCTGAGGGATGATAGAACGAGGTGAAATACACGTAGCGGGGTCGATCCGTCCGGTTGGGAGAACTGGCGTGGTAACACAGGGGATTGAAGACGATGAGATCGCCATCGTTGGCGCAAATTTCAATGCCGTCGTCGTCATTGGCGTCGGGGACTAGGGCGGTGTGATTCTGAATGGGCCCCCGTCCCTCCGCTTGCTCTGCCTTATCGAGGGCTTCGAGGGACAACTTGTGCGAGCCGGGCACGATCATAAACGCGGCCCCTCCGGCAGAAACCGTACTACAGCAATGCAGCATCTGGTAATAGACCTGTCGCGGCCTGACTTCAAACTCTGCGC
>JAJDYK010000072.1 GCA_022825185.1 Candidatus Latescibacterota bacterium
AGCCCCACACTGAACCCCCTGTAGAGCGATTTGTCCCAATCGGGCGCGGCCTTCTGGGCATAGACTGTGGCATAGACTTCGCCGGTTTCGTCGCTCGACTCGATTCCCCGCGCCCAAAAGTGGATCAGGGCGACATCGCCCTTTTGCACTGCAAGGGCCGTGGGGTTGCCAATTTCGACGCTCCAAGGATCGCCCGCCTCGTGCAGCACTTCGATGCGCAGGGCTTGGTCAAATGATGCGTGCTCAACTTCTACGACCTGACTGCGGGCGCGGTTGGCGGCATTGGGTACGCGGGCCGAGTGGAGGAAGTCGCCTTGGGTCAAAGGGATGCCGCCAGCGGGGATCTGTGCTTGGGCGGCGTGGACGGCTAGCAGGATGGCAAAAGTGATGAATTTAAGCATGGGTACTCCTGGATAGGTTGTTAGAAACGCACTAAGTGCGGTTTATCGTCGATCAGATCGTCGGTTCGCCAGTTGCTCCGTCTTTACCCATGCCGCTATATTGCTCCAGCCACCGTGCCACAGGAACCTCCGATAAGCTACCTGTAAGCTATACCAGTGGCCCTAACTCAGAAAGGACTCCTATGCCAACTATTGCTGCCAACGATCCCCGCCTGACGTGGAGCGGAACCCTCTCGCTCAAAGAGGGGCCGGGCTGGGTCAAGCCTTGGCGCGTTCCCCACGGGGATTTGGACCTGTACTCGCCCGGAGAGAGCGGCCTTGCCGGGCGGGCTGAGATGCCTTCGGGCGTGCGCGTGCGCGTGGCTACGGACGCCGAGGAATTAGTCGTCGGCTGTGAGCCGCTCGCTGAGGACGGTCGCTTTGACCTGTGCATTGGTGGGCAGATTGTGGCCACCGCTTCGTACGCGGCTGGCGCGACTGAGGTGCGCTTCGAAGGCTTGCCGGCGGGCGAGAAATCCGTGGAGATTTGGCTGTCGCCGGCCATGCCCGTCGCCGTGCGTCACATTGCATTGCCCGAGGGAGCACATTGCGAAAAAAGCGCGGACACTCGGCTGAAGTGGGTCGCGTATGGCAGTTCTATCACCCACTGCCGCACCGCGGGGTCGCCCGCCACCACTTGGCCTGGAGTGGTAGCTCGCGCCCGAGACTTCAACCTCACGTCGCTGGGCTTCGGCGGCCAGTGTCACGCCGATCCGTTCATCGCCCGGCTGATCCGCGACCGGCCCGCAGACTTTATCTCGGTCAAGATCGGCATCAACATCCACGGTGCCGCTAGCCTCGGCCCGCGAGCCTTCCGCCCGGCCGTCCTCGGCACCATTGCCACCATCCGCGACGGCCATCCCAGCACCCCGTTTGCAGTTTGCTCGCCGATTTGGGGCCACGACCGCGAAACCACGCCCAATGCGGTCGGTCTGACTTTGGAGCAGATGCGCGTCGAGGTTGCGGAAGCTGTGGAGTCGTTCAAAAGGCGCGGCGATGAGAATATCTACTACATAGACGGCCTCAAGCTCTTTGACGAAAGCCTCGCCGAATACCTGCCGGACAACCTTCATCCAGACTCCACCGGCTACGTACTTATGGGCGAGAATTTTCTCAAAGAAGTGTTTGGGGTGCAGGGGGTGGAAGTGGGAAACTAGGAAACGGTATCGCGCTTACCCCTCATGGGGATTCCCTCGGCGAGACGAAAAACCCCTCACCGACGTCAAGGGGAGCCCCATCACGCCTCTTGTTCGAGAGCAAGAGATGAACAACGCAGACCTAGGATTCAAGCCGCGGCTAAGTGCATTGGTGGTGGGGACGCTGGGATCGCTGATAATCGGCGGTGTAGTTCCCTATACCAATATGGTTCTGCTGGGACCTCATATCGCCGCCTATTTCAATACGCCCGCCGCAATCATTCTGCTCTTTTTTTTCATCGCAGTAGTCAATGTCCTGCTGGGCTTCGTCTGTCGCGGCTGGATGCTGCGTCCCTCCGAGTTGGCGCTGGTCTATATCATGTGGACCGTGACCACCTCCATCCCGCTCTTTGGCCTGACGGCCTTTTTGCTTCCCCATATCGTCGCTCCCATCTACTACGCCACGCCCGAGAACAACTGGTCCGAGCTGCTGCTGCCGATCATCCCCGACTGGATGATCGTGCATCACGAATTTACCCAGATCAAAAACTTCTTCGAAGGAGCACCTCAGGGAGCGGGCGTCCCTTGGGCGCTCTGGCTGCACCCCTTGATCTATTGGATTCCTTTCGTGCTAGCGCTCTACATGGCCATGATTTCCATTATGGCCATCTTGCGCAAGCAGTGGGTCGAAAATGAACGCCTGGTCTTTCCGCTGGCTCAGGTGGCACTCTTTATGGTCCGGGATGAGGCGGGCAACAACTCGCTGATCAAGCCCTTCTTGAAAAACCCGCTGATGTGGCTCGGCTTTGCCGTGCCGGCCATCGTGCAGAGTCTCAATGGTCTAAACTACTACTTCCCTTTTATTCCAAGTACCAATATCGCCAGTTGGGGCGGCTTCACCATTCCGCTCTTCCGAGACTCCGTCGGCATCAAAATAGCACTCAGCTTCCAGATGATCGGCTTCTCGTACTTTATCAACCGCGATATCGCTTTTGGCCTGTGGTTCTTCTATCTAATCAATACTGTACAGCAGGGCATCTTCAATGTGCTAGGCATAGACCAAGTCGATCCCGTGCTCGGCGCTTATAGCAACTATACGGGTTCCATCATCGTCCACCAGGGTTTCGGGGCGATCATCGTGCTGGTGCTCTTCGGCCTATGGATCGCCCGGGGCCACCTGAGCCAGGTCTGTCGCAAGGCCTTCCGTGGCGATCGCACCATCGACGACTCTGCCGAGATCCTTTCCTACCGCACGGCCTGTTTCCTGCTTATAGGCAGTCTGAGCTTCATGGGGTTCTGGTTGTGGCAATCCGGTTTGCCGGCTTGGATCACGCCCGTCTATCTATTTTTTGCCTTCGTCCTCTTCATCGGCATTACCCGAGTGGTCGCCGAGGGCGGGCTGGCCTTTGTCTTTGCGCCGATGATCGCCTCGGACTTTGTCGCCGCTGGCTTCGGCACCCGCGCCTTAGGATCCTCAGGCATCGTCGCCCTATCGTTCACCTATATCTGGGCCAGCGATATCCTAACCTTTGTGATGGCCGCCTGTGCCAATGGCCTCAAACTGGCAGAAGAGACCATTAAAAAGGGGCGGCGACTGGTCTTCTGGGCCATGCTAGCAGCCATCATCGCCGCGCTGCTAAGCTCGATCTGGGCCATTCTCGAACTGGCCTATCGCTACGGCGGCATCAATACCCACTTCCACTTCTTCGGCCCCGATGCGATGTACGCCTTTGAAAACGCCGCCGCTCGCATCAAGTCGCTCCAAGGTCCGCACTGGATGAACTGGGCCTATACGGCAATGGGCGGTCTTATCATGAGCCTGCTGACGCTGGCTCGCCAGCGCTTGCTATGGTGGCCTTTCCACCCACTCGGTTTCCCTATCAGTGCGGTTTTTGGAACGATGTTCTTCAGCGTTTTTCTGGCTTGGGCCATCAAAAGCATCGTGCTGAAGTACGGTGGTCCGAGGCTCTACTTAAAAACGCGGCCCTTCTTTCTGGGGCTAATACTGGGTCAGTTCGTCACCGTCGGCATCTGGTACGGAATCGACTATTTCAATGGGGCCACCGCGAATTTGATAATGCACTGGTGAGGATAAACAGGCACTGTCGCCAGCATCCACCAATCACCTGCGCCGAGTCTGAAAACCCACAGCCGCAAAGGAGCAAAAAAGAAATGGAAAATGTCAAAAACGCTAGGATATTGGTGATAACCAACTTCTTGTTACTGCTTGCCCAAGGAGTTTCTGCTGCCGAGTACAAAGTCCGGTTCATTTCTTTCGCTGACATAAAACCCAGCGGATCTAATCTGACGGTCTGTTGGGGTGGGCTAGGGATCGACCAGCAGCAGCGCGTCTATTTCGCCGTTAGCGATCAAAACGACGTTAATCCCGACGATACGGTCATCTTCAGGTACGACGCGAAGACCGAAGATCGTCAACTGCTGGGTACCCTACGGGGCATCAGCGCAGCAGCGGGAAACCTGGGGCCGGAAGAGAGCATCGGCAAAGTACACGTCGCGATCGTGGAGTACAAGGACAAAATGTACTTCTCCTCCCACGACTACCACGACATCAAACCCGACTACAGCGACATGTACCAACGTCGCGGAGGCCACTTCTACGCCTTCGATCTGAAGACGGAGACCTTTGAAGACCTGAGCGCAACGGACAATCACGGTGTCTCGGTGCCCTATCAAGGAATCATCGCCATGGACATTCTGCGGCAACACGACAAGCTGGCCGGTTTCACTTTTCCCTATGGGGATGTCCTGATCTATGATCTAAAAAAACGCCGCACGACCTTCTACCCAGGCGTCCCGGAATATCGCCGGAAGAACGTGTCGCGCGAAATCTGGGCTACCAAGAAGGGCAAGGTGTATTTCTCCTACCATACGCCGGATTTCTGGCTATGGGAACTGGATGTTAAATCGGGCGCGATGCAGCGGACCCAGCAGCGCAATATCCTGAGCAACGGCTTCCTCCACGGCATGGTGGCGACCCGGGATGGGAATACCGTGTATCTTCTCACTAATAGAGGCGGCAACCTCTACTCCTTCGACGTCGAAGCAGAGCGCCTGAAAGAGCTTGGCTCCCTACTCCCGCCCGAGGAGATCGCACAGGGACAGGCGATCCAATTCGTCTTCGGTCTGATTCTGTCGCAGGACGAGAAAAAGCTGTACACCCTTCCTTGCCGATTCGCAGATGGTAATGTCCCCACACTATACGAATATGATATAGAGACCGGGGATAAGACTCAGCTCGCCCGTTTCCCCTCCCTGACCGGCGGCACGGTGACCGGCACCAACGCGATAGACGACCGAGGGAGGTTGTACTTCGGATATCACACATATGATGAAGGGGAGAGTGCGCGGCTGATTCAAATATATCGTTAGATCTATCACTTTTTCTTACTTTTACCATTGAGGTAGCGGGACTTTCCTAGCGATCATATGGAGGACGGAGGATGGGCGATACCTATAAAGTGCAAAATTGCTTCGGCCAACCGGCTGAAAATCACGGCCATCCCGGCGGTATCTCTCGGGTTATACTTGGCCCCGGAGTGCGTCGGAAGGAGCGACCGGCCGCTGTAAATACCGAGCGGCTAGTAATCCACACCAACGAATACGAGCCGGGTGGAGTCTCAGGTGACGGCCACGCTCACGCCGATCAGGAGCAGGCCTTTTACATCTTAGAAGGCGAGATCGAAGTTGAGGTGGGGAATGAGACCTATCGACTGGGGCCGGGCGACTGCGTGCTCCTGCCGCGCAATGTCTTTCACAAGCACCGCAATGTTGGCGACAAGCCGCTGAAGTTTCTCTTTATCAGCGCGATGCTCGGCAATGGATCGCCGCCGGGAGGCAGGGGTTAATTTTTATCGCGTTGGGATAGACTAGGGGCCACGACCGCGAGACCACGCCTAATGCGGTCGGCTTACGGTCCGTAGTTGACCCGCCACTTGCTCAAATCCGGTCGATACGCCCGCTTTCGCTCCAACTCATACGCATAGATGACCCGGCCTAGTTCGGCCAAAAACGGCAGCCCTACCTCGTCGTACTCGTAGGCCCCGTCGTTAAAAATGCCGTTCTCGTTTACCAGCACCACGGCTGTTAGCAAAAACTCGACCCCGTGCTCGAAATCGACGATATAGGCGTTGTCTGTCACATACCCATAGGCCAATCCCACCTTGTTGAAAATCCGCACTGAGTCGGGCATGGGTGCCCTGTTGTCGCCGAATAAGAAAAACTTTACGTAGCTGTCGTAGTATTTTTCCGGGTCGTATTGGGGATGGGGACACTCGCGCGGCAACATGGACATGGCGCGGTAGAGGAAGCGGTAGTCGTCGGGCCGCAGGTCGAAGCGCCGCTCTGCGGGCAACTCCTCGGGGAAAAACACCGCCATGAGTAGGTCTTGCAACACTTCCACCGACATGTAGTTCGATCCGGCGAAATCCTTGGGCGCGACTACCAACTCCCCGTTTTGGATATGTCCCTCGCCCTTGGGAATCGGCGCGGGCGCGCGCCACGTATGCGGATTGACTAGCATCGGCTGCTGGTAGAGGACTTGGTCACCTCGGTAGAACGCCAGCGGATTTGTATGCCGGTTTTCCTCGGGCGAGCGAGCGATGGCGAGCCGGTGCGTCAGGCGCACATCCCGGTAGCCCTTCTCCCACAGCCCTTCGTTCATCCGCTGCTGTCCCACGAACTCATAGAGCCGGTTGTACGCGTCGTTATCGCTGACGGCGAAGAGCTTGCGGATGTAGTGGGCGATGGTGGGCAGTCCATCGGGTGCGGTTGGATCTTCGCGCACTGCGGTCTGGCCGCTGTACGCGCTGTCAATGCGGACAGGTGTATGCCGGTCCACGCCCGCAATGCTTAGTTGATTGAGCTTCTCCAGCGCCAGCAAGGTACCCGCTAGCTTGATTGTGCTCGCCGGATAGAAATAATCCTCGGGATTGACGCGGTACTCGTGGCGGGTGAAATGCGGCCGGTTGTCGGCGTCGCGGTCGATTTGCGTGTAGAGAATCTGCACCTCGTGCTTGGCGGTAGCCGCGAGTACGGGCGCGCAGATGGGATTGGGGCGCAACAAGGATTTGATCAAGGGGTCTCCGTCGCCGCGGACCGCAGCGGGATAGATGCAGGTTGCAAAAACCGCGATCGCTGCCGCGACGACTGGGCTTACTCCATGTTTAGGCATGTGCGATTCCGTGTAAAAACGCCTAGGACCGGAGCAAGGCAGGGCGCGGCGTTTATTGCGGAGGTGGCTGAGGCACGCTTTGGCTGATGGTTTCGATGAAGACGCCGCCGAAGATCCAGATTAGCCACAAAAGCCCAAGTAAAAGGGTTGCTTTCCGCACGGGCGCGTCGGCCAGCGCACTCAAGCCGACGCCCATGATCCCAATCTGCCACAGGTCAAAGGGATTGAGGGCCGTGAGGATCCGGCCGCCAAACGTGGCTGCGGCTTCCTCGGACAAAAAGAGACCCAGCCCCAGATGCGCCCCAATGTCGCCGGTTGCCAGCACCAGCACCACGCGCACCACCCACTCGACGGCCACCACCACCAACGCATACGCTTTTACGACCAGCATTTGCCGGTAGCTAACCTCGGCTTGGAAAGCGGAGCGCGCCAGCATCAAAAGCACGCCCCCGACCACGACTAGTGAGAAAAAAAGCCCCACCGGGACCACCATCCAGCCATGCGCTTGGAGCGCCTCTGCTTGCTGCCGCTCGGCCTCGTCCAAGCCCTCTAGCTGCTCTTGGACAGCCGGTGCTCCCACGTCGAGGGTCAGGTTATAGGAGCCAACCCCCACCGCGCAAACCAAGAGGACTGGCAGCAGCCAATCGTGGGCGCTCTCTTGGCCGCGCACCGCGGCAAAAGCTGTGCGCGGCGCGTAAAAAACGCGCTGTATCCGCGCGAAAAGGCTTAGGTCTTCGGCGGCAAACCCCGGTCCGGTTGCGCTCATGGGCCGTTTATCTCCATTAGTGCGACGTGGATGGACAGGATACACGGGATGAAGGCCGTCTATCCCTTTGAATTCCTTTAATATAGAGGCCGCAGTGCCAATTCCAAATGAAGGATTGGAGGAGCAGGGGTGGGTTGGACGACCCAGCGGCTGGCGAATTAGTTGCTTGTGCTGCGGCTGAGATTCCCTATATTTACCCCATCGTTTGTCTCTGCAATAGTTGTAGGGGCGTTTATGGACCGCGTTGGCAGTCGTTCGGATCCGCGTAAGATTCCTACCCCCGGGCCTGATGTAGTTTTCCTACCGAAAAGCCTGAAGCAGTAGATTCCTACTCAAAGTTATTCGCACGTTCTGCTCTAACCGCACATTGCAAAGGATTTTACCCATGGCAGATCGCGAGAAGGGAACCGTAAAGTGGTTCAACGACGCGAAGGGCTTCGGATTTATCGAGCGCGAGAACGGCGAAGATGTCTTCGTCCACCACAGCGCGATCCGGGCCGAGGGTTTCCGCACCTTGTCCGACGGGCAGCAAGTGGAGTTTGAAGTCGTTCAGGGCAAGAAAGGCCCAGCGGCTGAGAGCGTCGTAGCGCTATAGGCTTTGGCCTTATAAGTGCAAAAGGGGGTGATGTACACAGCATCACTCCCTTTTATTTTTGGAGTTTAGATGAAGATTCGCGTTGATAATCTAGCTACTGAAGTCACCGAGGACGACCTCCGCACGCTGTTTGAGTTGTTCGGGGCCGTCGCCGCGGCTACCATTGATCCGCGCCGCCGCTGGGGCCAAATCGACATGCCCAGCAAGGCCGCGGCCCGCGAGGCCATCGACATGCTCAACGGGCAAAATCTCAAGGGACTTGACATGGTCGTCGAGGAAATGGCCGACCGGCCCACGCGCCCGCGCGGCAGGCCCCGCAGAGGCCGACGGCGCTAGCCCCTTACTCGTACCACTGAGCTTGTAGGCTAAACAAGCGACTGTACTCGCCGCCCTTGCGCATCAATGCCTCGTGCGTCCCTTGCTCGATGATCTGTCCGTTTTTGAGCACGAGAATTCGGTCGGCGGCGCGGGCCGCGCCCAGCCGGTGCGAGATCATCACTGAAGCCTTGCCTTTGGTCATCTCCCCAAAGCGCCGATAGACCTCGGCCTCGGCCTTGGGATCGAGTGCGGCCGTCGGCTCGTCCAGCACCACGAACTCAGCCGCCCGTGCCAGCGCCCGTGCCGTGGCCAGTTTCTGCCACTCACCCGTAGATAAGTCAGCCCCTCCTAGTTCCTTGCCCAGCAGGGCTTCGTACTGATCGGGCAACTCGGCGATAAACGACGCTGCGCCAGCTAGCTCGGCCGCCCGCTCGACAGAAATCGCTTGTCCCAAAGCCCCAAAGGCGATGTTGTCGCGCACGGGAAATTGAAAGCGCACAAAGTCTTGAAAAACCGCGGCAAAGAGCTTTCTGACCCGCTCTTGGGGATAGGCCAAAAGCGGCTTGTCCCCGAGCAAGACCCGTCCTCCTGTCGGCTGGTATAGCCCCATCATCAGCTTTACTAAGGTCGTCTTGCCAGCCCCGTTTTCGCCGACTAGCGCGACGCGCTCGCCCGGCCGGATTTCTAGGTCGATGCCCGCGAGTACGAGGTCGCCGTCTGGATAGTGGAAGGATACCTGCTCAAAGCGCAGCGGCAGGTTTTTCAGGTCTTGGCCTGCGTCCGCAGCGCCTCGGGATGTTTGGGGTGCCGTCAGGTCGAGGAATTCGTAGAGATCTCCTAGATACAGGGACTCCTCGTGCAGGGTGTTCAAGGAGCGCATGATCCCGCCGAGCTGCCAAGAAAATTGCTGCACGGCCCGCGCCAACATGCCGTACTGGCCGATGGTGAGCTGCGCCCCGGCGACCAACCAGACGAGGATCGTCAGGCAGCCGATGTATCCCCAGCCGCCGATGCTGGAGGTCAGCCCGCCGAGCCAAGCCCGCTTGGCCTCCAGCCCGCGGCGCTCCGTGGCCAGCGCGACGGCTTTGTCGCGCCACGTATCGAGCAAGTGGTCGCGCAGCGTGAAGAGCCGCACCTCCATGGCTTGTTCGCGCTCGGTCAGTAATTCGCGGAAATAGGATGTCTCGCGGTATTGCGGCGTGCGCTCGCGATAGACGTAGTGCGTCTTTTTGCTGATCCACATCATCACCAACACCCCTGGGACGGAGCCGATCAAGGTCAGCGGCCCCAAGGCCCAATGCCCGGTCAGCAGTACGCCTACGACCGCGACCATCCCCCCCAAGGTGCCGACCGTGTCTAGCGCCACGTTGAGCAGGCTGAGGAGCCGGCCGCTTAGGTCTTCGTTGGCCCGCTTGAGCGCGTCGTAGAACGCGGGGTGCTCGAAGTGGACTAATTCGACTTTTTGCACCTTGTCCACGACTTGCCGCTGTAAGCGCACGCTGACTCGATCTTGGACATCTGTCTGCAAGACCGCCCGCACCATATCGAGCAGCATGTGGGTGAAGAGCGTGGCGAAAAAGCCGCCGACCCAAGGCAGGGTTTGCAAAAAAGCCGCGCGGCCACCGCCCAGCCCGGCGGCGAGCTGATCGACGATCCGCCCGGTGAGCCACAGCTCCACGGCCGGCAGCAGCGAGCCGATCAGCACGATGATGGCCAGCCCACCCGTTCCCCAGGGATGGACGCGGAGCACCTCCTTGAGGAGCGTGGGCAAGAGGCGTATCGCGCTCAGTCGCTTCACGACGCCTCCTGCTGGTACCACTGCGCCTGCAGGGAAAACATGCGCGCGTATTCTCCTCGGCGCTGCATCAGCTCGGCGTGTGTCCCCTCCTCCAACACCCGGCCTTGGCTCAGGACCAAGATCCGGTCGGCCACCCTCGCCGAGGCCATGCGGTGCGAGACGAAGACCGCGGATTTGCCCTCGCTCAGGGCCAAAAATTGGCGGAAGACCTCCAACTCGGCGCGCGGGTCGAGGGCCGCGGTCGGCTCGTCGAATACGAGGACTTGGGCGTCGCGGAAGTACGCGCGCGACAAGGCCAACTTCTGCCACTGGCCGCGCGATAGATCCTGCCCGCCCTCAAAGTAGCGGCCCAGTGTGGTATTGTAGCGCTCGGCTAGGGACTCGATCAGCAGCGCACTGCCGCCCGCGGTTGCGGCCCGTTCCACTCGGGCCTGATTGGCGAGCGCCTCGGCTTGGCCATAGCCGATGTTTTCGCGCACGGTGCGCTGATATTGCACGAAGTCTTGGAAGACTGCGGCGCAGCGCTGGCGCAAGACCTGTGGGTCGATTTCGCGGCCATCCACTCCATTGTAGAGGACGCGACCCGCGCTCGGCTGATATAGCCCTAAGAGCAGCTTGATTAGGGTCGTCTTGCCGGCCCCGTTTTCGCCCACTAGCGCGAGTTTTTCCCCGGGCCGAAGCCGCAGATTGACCCCGCTGAGCACGAGTGGCCCGTCGCCATAGGTAAACCCCGCGTCCTCAATCGCGATTTCCAATGGCGCGGCGGGCAGGGTTGTTTGGCCCTCCGGCTCGGGGGGCGACTCGACGAAGTCGCGCAAGTCGCGGATGTGGAGCGTTTGCTCAAAGACATCGCCCATCTGGCGCAGCAGTTGGAAGAGCGTGCCTTGGAAGCGCGTGATGGCCTCGGCGAGGGCGAAAAAGCCCCCCAAGGTCAGGGTGCCATAGGTGGCTTGGTAGAGCAAGATGACCAGCGATAAGAGCGCCGAGGTGATGCCGCTCAGCCGCCCGCCGAACATGTAGCGCTGCTGGCGCAGGGTCAGCCGCAGGCGCTGCTGGCGGAGCGTTTGCGCCACCGCCTCCCAAGTGCGGACGAGGAGATCACCTAGCCCGTAGAGCCGGACTTCCTTGGCTGCGTCGCGGTCGGTCATCAGTTCGACCAAGTACTCGGCGCGTCGCTGTTCGGGCGTCTGCTGGTAAAAGAGCGCGTAGATTTCGCGGCCCCGCCGAATTTGGGTGTAGAAAACCGGAGCCGTGCCCAAAAAGAGCACTAGCGGGATCGACCAGTGCCCGGTGGCAAACAGCGCGATTAGGGAGCACAGGACGACAAAACCTTCGAGCGCGACTGCGGCGTCGCGGAAGATGCCGTAGGCGCGGTAGTACGCAGCCTGCCGCGCCCGCTGCATGCGGTCGAAAAATTCTCGGCGCTCAAATGAGTCCAAGCCCACGCCGGCCGCTCGGTCGAGGACTTGCTCTTGTAGCTTCCAGCTAGTCTGTTCCCGTATGGCCGCGGCCGCGTGTTCCTGCACCGCATTCAGCACGGCTTCCAACATTTGCAAGCCCGCCAAGCCGGCTAGCAGCGGAACCACGGCGACGAACTGGTTCTCGCCTTGGCCGAAGGCGGCGTGGACGGCATCGACCAGCTCTTTGATCAGCAGGATGCGCCCGGCCGGCAGCAGGGCCGCTAGGAATCGCCCGCTGACGTTTAGGAGCATGGCCGTGGGTGCGCCGCGCCACAGGATGCCGGCGAACCACATGAGGGCTTGGCGCACTTCGCGGGGATGAATGTTGGGGGCGTTTTGATTCACGTTTGAGTCACCGCTATTTCAATTAACGCACGAATGTGCACAATCACCACCCTTGGACGTTACGCATGAGCCTCTAGGTATGAGATGCTTCGACTCCGCTCCGCATCTCATACCGCTTCTACTGTTGTGTACGTAGAACTTCTTGTATTATAAACGGACAATCCGTAGAGACTTTACTTATGCACAATGTAGCGCTCGATTTACTCATCTTGCTCGCCGGGATTTGGCTAGTGGCCGTGACCTTGCGGCCGCTGGGCCTGCCGACGGTGATGGGAGAACTGATCGTCGGGGTCTTGGTGGGGCCAGCGGTGTTCGGCTGGATTGAGCCGGACGAGGCCATTCAACTATTGGCCGAGATCGGCATCTTTTTTCTGATGTTCCACGCTGGGGTGGAGACCCAGCCCAACGAGTTTTTCGCCGCGCTCAAACGCTCGCTGGGAGTGGCGATTGCAGGGGCCGCAGTGCCCTTTGCCGTCAGCTTTGCCGTCGCCCAATTCTTTGGGTTGGATCTGGCCGCCTCCGTCTTCGTGGGGCTGATCATTGGAACGGCTACCGCAGTCGTAATCACCCTAAAAAGCTTCAAGGACTTGGGGTTGACCGATACTCGCATTGCGCGGATCGTCGTCGCTAGTTGCATCATCAACGACCTTTTGACCTTGATCTTTTTTAGCTTAGTGATCGGCGCACTCTCCGGCGGCACCTTTGCCCCCATGGATCTAGCTGTCAATTTGGGCAAGGTGGTGGGGTTTTTCGCGGTCGCGCTGCTGTTGGGCACTTTTGTCTATCCCCGACTCACCCTGCCCTTCCGCGCCGAAGGTGGCAAGGGCTTCACCTTCGTGCTGCTGGCCGCCATTGCCGCCGGCCTTTTTGCCGAGGCCATTGGGCTGCACATGATCTTGGGTGCCTACTTGGCGGGTCTTTTCTTTGAGGAGCGCGTCGCCCACCCCAACCTAGTCAAGGTGGTAAATGACCGCGCCTATGGCATTGCCTATTCGTTCTTAGGGCCGATCTTCTTCATCTCGCTGGGCTTTTCCATTTCGTTTGACATTAGCGCGGCGAGCGTGGCGTTTATCGCGCTCCTAGCCGTGACTGTCATCGCCGGGCAGGTGCTTAGTGCCGGTGGCATGGCGCTGCGCATTGGCATGCCTTGGCGAGAGGCGCTGACGGTGGGTGTGGGCATGTGCGGCCGTGCCGAGATGGCGTTTATCTTGGCTGCGCTGGCCTTGGCGCAAGGGGTGATCGGTCAGGAGACCTTTACCATTTTGATCTTCACCGCGTTCCTGTTAAATCTCTTCACGCCGCTGGCGCTCAAGGGCTGCTCGGTCCTCCTGGAAGGCCGGGTGGCGCATGGAGGAGACACCCATCTCGGGGTGTTCCAGCTCGACAAGTTCAGTACCCCGCTCGTCGATGAAAACCCAGCCGAACACGCCCTGCCCGCCGTAGAGGACGCCGTGGTCATCTATGGGTACGGGCCAGAGGTCGAGACCCTAATAGAAGAGCTTGCGAGTCGGCACCTGCCAATGGTGGTAATCGAAGAGGACGAGGCGACGGCGCGGCAACTTCAGACAAGTGCTGATGTGCAGGTCGTACATGCGCACCTAGCGGCGGAAACGCTGGACCTGCGGCCGTTGACCAAGGCCAAGGCGCTGGTGGCCAACGGCTCTGACGACGACAACGCCCTGTTTGCGCTCAGTGCCCGCGAGGCCGGTTTTGCCGGTCCCATTGTGGCGATGATCGAGCATCCCCAGCGCCGCGGTCCCATGTTGCTGGCTGGCGCGACTGCGGCCTTTACTCCCAACCACGTTCTCGCTGCGGCGATCGCCGTCCGCGCCAGCGCGAGAATCGGGCCTCGGGTGGCGGGCGTGGAGTCGCTCGACTCGTTTCTCGAAGTGGCCGAGCTGCGCGTACACGACCAAAGCCCGCTCGCCAACCGCACCTTGGCCGAGACCGAGCTCTACACCCGGACCGGCGCCCACATCGTCGGGCAGTGGGCGGACGACGCGCTCGGCTCGCCGCCGGCCGCGGCGGAAAAGCTGGAGCCCGGAACAATTCTGGTGGCGGTTGGTGCGCCCGAGAGCATTCACAGATTAAACGACCTGTCGCGGCCGATTACCCAGCAAGGGCCGATTGTGGTGATTGGCTTTGCCGATGTCGGGCAGAAGCTGGTCGAGATTCTCCACGCCACGGGCGAGGATGTGCGGGTCGTCGATGAGGTCGAACGCGCCGGAGTCGATGTGGTCGGCGACGTGCTCGACGTGCGCGTCCTCGATCGCGCCGCCATTGCAGAGGCGCGGGTCGTCATCCTCGCCCTCGACAGCGACGGGGCCGCCCTGTTTGCCGCGGCGGTGGTGCGCGATCACGTCCCGGAGATTCCCCTGTTGGCCTGCGTGTCCCACGTTGAAAACGCCGACCGGGTGCAGCGGGCTGGCGCTGATTTTGCGCTCTCGGTCAGCCAGGTCGCCGGCCAGTTGCTGGTTCACCACGTCCTCGGGGAGACGGTTTCGCACAAGCCCCGGATCAAGATGGTCAAGCTGCGGCCCGGCCCCCTCGCCGGACGCCATCCCCTCGCAGCGCGCATCCGCGAGCGCACGGGCTGCTCGGTGGTGGCTGTCGAGCGGGCCGGCGACGTAATCATGGAAATCCCAGCCTCGTTGGTGCTCGAGCCCGAGGACGCGCTCTACATCTGCGGCACGCCCGCGGCCTTTGACCGCTACTACGAAGAATTTCCGACTTAGCTGTTGGGTGGATAGGCCCGGAACAAGTCTCGCTGCGCTTCGGTGAAGCGAGCAAATGTCTCCGGGGTGATGTGCTGCTTTTCGTCCATAGTGGCGATGTTTTGCGACATCATCCAATACGGTCCGTAGCCCACGTGCAGGGTTTTGCGCGTCTGCTCAGAGCGGTTGGTGAAGCCGCCGTGGCGCAAGTTTTCGGTGAAGAGAATCGCGTCGCCGGCTTTGACCTCTAGGCCGATCATGTCGGGGTCTTCGTCTGGGTCGTTGCTGTGGGGCGAGGGCAGGTTGGTCTTGTGCGTCCCCGGCACCACGCAAAAGGCCCCCTGTTCGTTGGTGCAGTCGTGGATGAAATAGACCATTCGCACCATCATGCAGTCGATGCCGTGGTCGGTGTAGCTGTAGCGGTACTTTTGGCTGGCTGAAGCGGTGCCGCCGTGGCAGCCGGTGGCGTTGCCCTGGTAGCGGATGCGGATCTCGGAGTTGTTGATCGTCGGCCGCTGTTTGACGATGCCGTGGATGTAGTTCATCGTCGGCTGGTGATCGAGCAAGATGTCAAAGGCCGGATTGGCGTTCCAGTAGTCTTCGATGATGAGGGTTTTGCCCTCGGCCCGCTCGCCGTTGGTGTGATAGCCGCGCTCGGGATTGGCGTGGTAGTTGGCTCCCCAGCCGCTTTGTTTGCGCGGCGGCTGGGTGACGTGCGCGAGCGCGTGTTCTTCCAGCTCATCAACGGCCTCGGCCAGCGCGGCCACTTGGGTCTCGTCTAGCAGGTTCTCAATGACGATGTAGCCCTGGCGGTCGAATTCAAAGGTTTCGATTTCGTTCACGTGTTGCTCCTTATTTGTTGAACCATCGGGCCAAGTTGCCCCCTTTTACCAGCGCCCGCTCGGCCTCTCCGTAGTCTGATAGATGCGCATCGACAATCGCCGGCGTGCCGCTGCCCCAGACCATACGCTTCGGCCCGAAGGCTTCGATCACGCGCTGCGTAAAGGGCTTGGCGCTTTCGTACAGCGGCGCGTCTTGGGCGAAGTGGCCGAGGCCGGAGAGCTTCATATAGACCTCGGCGTCAGTACGACTCAGATCAAGTATGTCGGCGTATTCGACGGCGCTGCCTAGATGCGGCTCGGCCAAGTGGTCGATCAGCGCCACGGTCTGAGGAATGTCGCGCAGAACTTGGGCGACTTGGGCACCGTAACTAGGCTCAATGTGCAATTCGACGACCAAGCCCAGTTCCACCGCCTTTTCCCACAGGGTGCGCACCCCTTTGTCATTGAAGCTGTGGAAATACAGGTCCCTGTCTCGGTACGCATGAAAGCGCGTGGCGATGATTTTGGGCTCGCGAGCGACTAGATCGGCTAACTTTTGGGGCGCGTCCGGGTCCTGGGGATAAAACAGCGATGTGCCCCGCAGCCTCTCTGGCTCGCGCTTTAGGCATTCGAGTATCAGCCGGTGGTCGTCCCCATACGGCTCGGGATGGACGACGACGGCCCGGTCGATTCCCTCGTCGTCTAGGCGCTGCAAATAGGCCGCCAATGGGTCGGGGGGATGCACGGAAACATCCGGTTGGTAGGTTGCCTTGGGATGCAAGGGATAGCGCTGGGTATCGGGGCTGAAGATGTGGGCATTCCACTCGACGATCATCGGGCTGTCTCCTCGTGCAGAGCAAGGGTAGCACGCCGGTCTGCGACTGTCAAACGGCTCTGCCGCAGCACCTTGACAATACAGTCTGAGAATTCTATTTTTTGAAGCTGTTAGGCTGAAAACAAACTTTAGTTGGCCCGTTCGTCTAGAGGCCTAGGACGCCGGCCTCTCACGCCGGTAACACGGGTTCGAATCCCGTACGGGCTACCAATTATTAAACCCCAGGTTGCTATTGCTATAACGACTTGGGGTTTTCTTTTTTGGGACTTGTGGACGCCGATTGCGGCGGATGGAGAATAGCTCATGCCGGAGACTTGGACTACTAGTGGTAAGCTGAGTAGTTTTGAGAACAACTTGGCCATTCGCCAAGCTGTGGATGAGGCAAAGAAGCGTCTGTTGGCCTTGGAAGAGAATTGGGATGGCGAAGAATCTCCCGCTTATCAAGAGCGAACTCTAGAGGCCGCTGCTGGTTTTCTCTATGCGCTAGTGGAGAAATCTGAGACGCTGGAAGCAGCGAAGGTACGGATCTTACCAGCCAGCGAAGGCAGCATAGACCTGCACTGGAAGACGGATCGGTTTGAGCTTTTGGTCAATTTCCGTCCTGACGGCGCGGTCTCCTACTACGGAGACGACTATTGCGAAAACTCCATCGAGGGCCAGACTCGTCCCAAGCCGGAGTTTATCTCATGCTGGATGGAGCACGCTGGTGAATGAGTGGCCTGTAGAAGAAATACCGGACGCGGATGTGCTTTACTATCGCGTTCACAAGAGAAGATACTTGGAAACATCGAACGCCCTACCCGCAGATGCACCGCAAGACGAACTCCCTCCCAACTTGTTCAAGTTCATAAAGGGCGACCTGTCGGTTGATTGGTCAAAGTACGCAACGCCCCAAGAAGCTAAGGGCCGAGCGAGAGTACCCGCTGACAATGGCATAGTTGGATTTCGAACTGGTCCTGTGCGCACCCAAGGCCACCAAGTAGTACATACTCCCGAGCAGAATAATCGCGCCCATAGCTCTGTGCGCGGCGAAGAACCCAAGGTGCGGGTTACCTTGAGTCGCATTGCCCAATGGACTGTAGGATTTGGGCTGGAGAGTATCGGCCTGTAGATAGCAGGGGTTCGTGCGCTTTTTTGCTGGTACTAGCCAAACGGGTGGTCCCCGTCAATGCTAGCTTAGCATCCGCACTTGATCTCGGTCCCGGGCTGCGCCCCATTACCGGCCGTGGCGTAGCCGTCGCGTTTCCACCAGTCGAGCCCACCGATCAGTTCGCGCACTTGAAACCCCAAAGTCAGTAGTTTCAGCGCCGTCTTCGTCGAGGCGTTGCAGCCGATGCCGTCGCAGTAGCAGACATAGAGCTTTGATTTGTCGAGCGATTCAGTGGAATTGAAGCAGATTTCCCGGTGGGGCAGATTGAGTGCGCCCGGAATGTGCTCTTGGGAATACGCCTCTGCGGAACGGCCATCGACGACGGTGATGGGTTCGTTCTCGCCCAATGCTACGTAGAGATCCCATGAATCCATTTCATAAGCGAGCTTGCGTTGGTAGTGGTTTAGCTGATCGATGGACATAGTTTTCCTTGTTTGTTGAAGTGTCAGCGTCTTGTAGAATTGTAAAAATTACGACCCAAAAGCTACGAACACCAATAGGCGTACAAGCGGGCGTTGTTCAGCGCGAAACGCAGGCTTACCGGCTGTTCTCGCAATGCGCGCAAATCCCGGCCGTCGCGCCAGCGCACGGGCACGGCGACTCCGTCCTCGGAGATGGCGACGCAGTCTTGGGCAGTGTGGCCGGGAATGGGGTGCCCTTCCTCGTCGAGCAATTCGACGGTTAGATTTCCGTAATCCGCCTTGGCGTTGACCTGCAATTCGTCCCCGGCCAACGCAAAGGGCCGAGTCGTTATCTGCCCGCCGTCAAAACTGGCGTTGAGTGACGCGAAACCGTCGAGGCGCAGCATGGCCAAGCCAATGCCCATCGTCCCCGGGTCCTGATCCGCCGCAATCGGTGGGTCGAATTCGCGCGGGATCTTGGCGTGCCGCCGCGCCGTGCCTCGGTAGTAGATGTAGAGCTTGTCGCCCACGGCAATGGGCGGCGCGCCGCTGAGCATGAGCTGGAACCGATCCCATTCGCCTACCGCGCCCAAGCCCACCAGTGGCTCCCCTGGCACGCGTTGCCAGCGCTCCCCATCGCGGCTGCACAAAAGCCGCAGGACTTGGGTTTGTTGGCGCGGGCGTTTGTCGAAGTGGGTTAGGATGCCCAAGTAGTGAGCGCCGTAGTTGAAGCCGGTGTTGTTGTAGAGAGCCTCTTCTTCGTTGAGCGGCGCTAAGAAAGGCCGCGGCGGCGACCAGCGGACGAAGTCCTCGCTCGTGCTCATCAGCCGCTCGGGTACGCCGCGCAAAAAAGCTACGTAGCGCCGGCGCTCGGTATCGACCATCAGGGACTGTGCATCTCCGACCGGCCCCAAGTCGCAGGTTCCAGGCCGCGGATGGTAGCGGAAAATCGGGTCCGGCGAATGCGACCAGTTGATTCCGTCCGGCGAAGTGGCGCTGTAAATGCCCGAGCGCGGGCCGTCCCAGTCGTAGCTCGACCAGCCGATGGCCTTGTAGCGGCGGGCGGGATCTGGGTCGAGGGGGTCCTTGAGCATGGTCTCCCAGTGATCCTGCCCTTCGTGGTGGGTCGCGGGGATGACGATGTTGTTGTCCTTGGAGCCGAGGGCCTCGTGGATTCCGAGGGAGGGGCGCTCCCAGTGGATTCCGTCCGGCGACAGCGCGAGGCACTGCACGTGTTCGCACTCTGGCGCATAGTGGCCGGCCATGTACCACGCCTTGAAAATTTGTTCCTCTGCGTCGAAGATCACCGCTGCGGTCATGCCGCTGTGCTGTTCCCACGGCGCTTCCTGTTTGAGCACGGGATGCGTGCCGTACTTCTC
>JAJDYK010000117.1 GCA_022825185.1 Candidatus Latescibacterota bacterium
GTGGAAGCTGGTCCGTCCCCAGTTGGCGCAAAAGCCCAAGACCGATGCGGATAAGCGCGTGATGGAGCGCTACGTGGAAGTGGATATCCAATACAAATACCACCCCGACGAGGTGACGGAGCTGATGAGCGAGCCGGATCCCGAGTTGATCGTCCCGCCACCGGCTGATTTGGAATTGTACAATATCGACGACCCGCTGGAACAGAACAACATGGCGACGGATGAGCCGGAGCGCGCGAGCCGGATGTTAAGGGCGTTGGAGACATGGTTTGAGGGGGTCGAGGCGGAACGGCGGCGGATTCAGCCCGACGGCTCTATACTGGAAATCGTGGACGATTGAAGGTGAGTGAACAGCGTCCGGAACAACGATCTGGACATCCTTGACCCCATGCCTCAGCGGAGCCTACTTTGACCATAGAAGGCGGAAATCGGCGTCAGCGACTTCTGCCCATCCGAAGTCGCGCTTTCTATGTTTGCCAACGAAAGAGAGACCATGAAGATCACCGACATTAAGGCTACACCCTCCCTCGGCGCGGAAAATCGCCACTGGTCCTTGCTAAAAATTTTCACCGACGAAGGCATTGTCGGCCTCGGCGAGTGGGCTGGAGGCCCCATCGAGCAGCTCAAACAAATGCTCATCGGTCGTGACCCAACCAACATCAATCAACTGCACTACGACCACCTGTGGCAGATGCAGGGCCGCGGCGCTGGCGTGGAAATCGCCCTGTGGGACATCCGAGGCAAGCAGCTAAACGCACCCATGCACGAGCTGCTGGGCGGCAAACTGCGCGACCGCATCCGCGTGTACTGCGACTGCCACTCGGGAGCGCACTGGACGCGGGAGGACTACGCGCGGCGCTGGCAGGAGACGCGAGCCAGTGGGCAATTGGATCCGGTGTACGAAACCAGCGCCTACGTCTCCATGGCCCAAGAAGTCGTGGCCGAAGGGTACACCGCGATCAAGTTCGATCTCGATGTACCCAACCCTTGGAAGCTCGACGCGTACGACCGCTCCATTAGCCGTCGGCAGCACCACCACATCGTCACCACCATCGAAAGCCTGCGCCAAGCGATTGGCCCTTACATCGACTTATCCATCGACTTGCACGGTTCCTTCAACCTCGCCGATGCCCTGCGCATCTGCAAAGACGTGGAGCACCTCGACCTGCTTTGGTTGGAAGACCCCATCCGCTGGGAGTGGGGCAATGTCGCCGCCTTGGCCAAGATCTGCCAGCAGACCGAGACGCCGATCTGCACCGGCGAGATTTTTTACGGAGCCAAGATGTTCCGCGAACTAATGGAACAACAGGCCTGCGACCTGCTGGAGCCGGACATCCCCCACAGCGGCGGAGCCATTGAAATCCGCCGCATCGCCGAGTTGGCCGAGATGTACCACATGTCGGTCGCCCCCCACTACATGCGGAGCGCAATTACGGGCATAGCCGCGGTGCATATCTGTTCCACCCTGCCCAATTTCCTCGCCTTAGAGCACCACTCGCGCAACATCCCGCTGTGGAGCACCATGCTCGACATCAAAAACCCAATTCAGCAGGGTTACATCGACGTACCCGACGGCCCTGGCTTGGGCGTCGCTCTAGACGAAGAAGCCATCGCCGCCGCGCTACCTGCCGGAGTGCCGCTGTGGTCCTGAGTAGGGGCGGTTTGCAAACCGCCCCCTACAGGGTGGTCGCGCCAAATCCGTATCGCGTACAAGACTGGGTTCCCGCTTGCGCGGGAATGACACCGGGCAGGGCGGTAGGAAACCGCAGATAACCATAGCTGCGTAACGTAAGTCACTATATAGGAGCCATTATGAAATCGCAAAACTACATCAACGGCCAGTGGGTCGGAGCCTCGGACGGAAAGACCTTTGCCCAGCGCAATCCAGCCAACCTAGAACACGTAACCGGCGAGTGGCCCCAAGGCACCAGCGCCGATGCCGAGCAGGCCATTGAAGCAGCGCACGCGGCATTTCCAGCGTGGGCCGACATGGGCGTGTACCTGCGGGCGGAGTACTTGTCGCGGGCAGTCGCAGTGCTAAAGGGGCGGGCCGAAGAAATCGCCGCCATCCTCACCGCAGAAAACGGCAAGACCCTCGACGAAGCGCGCACTGAGGTGGGGTCGGCAGTGCGCGAGATGGAGTTCCAGATCGCCCAAGGGATCTCCATGTGCGGCCAGACCGCGCCCTCAGCGCAAGCTGGGGTGTTTGCCTACAGCGTGCGGCGGCCCCTCGGAGTGGCGTCGATCATCAGCCCGTGGAACTTTCCGTTCAACGTGCCGGGGCGCAAGTGTACGCCCGCGCTGATCAGCGGCAACACCATTGTCTTCAAACCGGCGAGCCTGACGCCCGGAGCCGGGCGTGCTTTCGTCGATATCTTTGCCGAGGCGGGACTACCTCCGGGCGTGCTGAACTTCGTCTGCGGCGGGGGCAGTACCGTCGGGGAAACCATGATCACGCATCCATTGGTGCAGTCGATTTCCTTTACCGGCTCGACCCAAGTGGGCCGGGGCATTCAGCAGCGCGCCGCCCAAGGAATCATCCGCACGCAACTGGAGATGGGCGGCAAAAATCCCGCAGTTATCTTGGCCGACGCCGACCTCGACATGGCCGCGGACGCCGTCGTCAAAGCGGCCTACGCCTGCGCCGGGCAATGGTGTACTTCGACGAGCCGCGCAATCGCCGAGCGCGAGGTCGCCGCAGCCTTCACCGACAAAGTGCTAGAGCGCGTTCAGCAAATCCGCGTGGGAAATGGCACAGAAGACGGGGTCGATATGGGGCCGGTATGCGGCACGGACCAGCTCGAAACCATTGAGGGCTACATCGAGATCGGCAAAGCGGAAGGAGCTCACATCGCGCACGGCGGCGAGCGCCTGACCGACAACGGACTCGACAAAGGGTGTTTTATTGCGGCGACGGTCTTTACCAATGTCCAGCCGCAGATGCGCATCGCTCAGGAAGAAATTTTCGGCCCGGTATTGTGCCTGATGGTAGCAGAGGATTTTTCCGAAGCCCTAGAAATCGCCAATGGCGTGGAGTTCGGGTTGGCGTCGTCCATTTTTACGCGGGACATTGGGCGGGCTTTTCAGTTCTTAGAAGAGACCGACGTGGGGCTGACGCACGTGAACATGATGACGGCCTACCGCGAGCCCCAGCTCTCATTCGGCGGGGTGAAGGCTTCCGGGCACGGGATCCCGGAATCGGGCGACACCGGAATCGAGTTTTTCACCGAGCACAAGGTCGCCTTTATCAATTATCACTAATGGGCTGATAGGTCGGGAAGACGCGGGGAAAGGCGCAGCCCGAGGTCTTTTGGCGGGTAGCCGCGTCAATGTAGCAGACGCTGAACGCGCGGCGCGGGCGATTGGTGTTATTCGTCTCCGAGCGGTGCAAGGTCCAGTTGTGCAAAAGCACCACCTCGCCTTTTTCCATTTCCAAATACAGCCGCTTCTCATC
>JAJDYK010000326.1 GCA_022825185.1 Candidatus Latescibacterota bacterium
GGGCTGTGGCGCACCGGCGGCGCGAGCATCACCGAAACCAAAAAGGGCGACGATATCCTAGGGACGTTCACGCTGCGGACCAGCGACGGCTTCGCCACGGGAATGCAAGTACAAGTGCGCGTGGCCTTCTTCTCGCTAGGACCCAGCTTCTCCGACCGCGACGACTATACGGCCGCGGACCTCAACATGGGCGTGGTGATCAACGGCGGCTGAACTCGCCTCCTTGACGATGTAGCAGGGGATTGCTTATCTTTTTTCTTCTTGTGGGGCTGTAGCTCAGTTGGGAGAGCGCCTGAATGGCATTCAGGAGGTCAGGGGTTCGATTCCCCTCAGCTCCACCATGATAAGCTGTCAGGTAATAAAGGGTTTACGACATGCCGTCGCAGACCCTTTTTTTCGGATATTCCCAACCGTGAACATGCCCCCTCCGGCTGTTTTCGCCGCACAAATTTCTCTACTAGCACGTTGAAAACAGAATGGATTCAGCCCATTCACTCGACCACATCGTTCGCCTGACGTCCCAGACGGACCACTTCAAAGAGGTCGTCGCCCGGCTTGCCAATGGACAGCAACACATCCTGTTCCACGGGCTGCCTACGGCCCTAGCCGCGTTTCTCGCCAGCCACATCCGCACAGCCCTCGAACGCCCCGTGCTCATCGTCGCGGCCGACGAGGACCGCGCCGAACAGTGGCGCGACGATCTCCAGATCATCGCCGGCGAGCAGATGGTCCATTACTTCCCTGCTTGGGACGTTGGAATCTACGACCGGCAGTCCCCGGACCCCGAAATTACCAGCTTGCGCATAGCCGCCGCTGCTCGGCTCATGCGCGGCGAACCAGCCATCGTCGTCGCCCCAGCCTCGGCTCTGCTCGATCCACTAATTCCGCCCCATGCCCTCGAATTGGGCACGGAGATTCTCAAGGTAGGAGAGGAACGCGACCTCGACGCGCTCTGCTCGCACTGGGTCGCCTGTGGCTTTGACCGCGTGGCGGCCATCGACGGCATCGGGCAGTTCAGCCTGCGCGGCGGCATCCTCGACATATACCCTTTCGGCGTTGAGCATCCCTACCGCTGCGAGTTCTTCGGCGATGAGATCGAATCCATCCGCCACTTCGACGTCAGCACCCAGCGCTCGCTGAGCACCTGCGAAGAGGCTTGGGTGCTACCGGCGCGCGAGGTGCTGCTCGACTCTCCCTTTTACGAAGATTACCTCCAGCGAATTGAAGCCGCTGGCGAGACAGAAGCCCTCGCTCCGCTGAAAGATCAGCTAGAGCTAGGTGAATCGCTCGACGGCATTGAGTGCTATACCTCCCTGCTCTACGGCCGCGACGACGGGCTTTTCGAGTACCTCAAGGAGCCGGTGCTTCTTTTGGAGGAACGCGAGGAAATCGCCGCAGCCCTCGACAAGGCCCTAGCCAAGCCGCGCCAAGAATACGAGCGGTCGCGGCACAAAGAATCCCTGCTACCCCCGTCGGCACTCCTGCGCGACGGGGATTGGCTCATCGCGCAGCTAGACAACCGCACCCGGCTTGAACCAGCGCCCTTGGGCCAGCTCGACAACGCTATCCACTTCGAGGCCACAGAGCCGCGCGTCTTTGCCGGCGAGCGCGCCCTCCTCCAGCAGGAAATCGACCGGCTCGCCACCGAGTCCTACGCCATCCACATCCGCTGCGAGACCAAGGGGCAGGCCAGCCGCTTACAGGAAATTTTTGCCGACTGTCCCGAGATCCACTTCGGCCTTGGCTCGCTGCACCGGGGCTTTACCTTTCCGCAAGCCCAGCTAGCCCTGCTCAACGATCACGAGATCTTCAGCCGCCAGAAGCGCCGCTACCGCTACCGCCGATTCCGCACAGCCAAATCCATCGCCAACTACGGAGCCTTGCAGCGCGGCGATTTCGTCGTCCACATCGACCACGGCATTGGCCGCTACTCGGGCATCCGCCGCCTGCGGATCGGCGGACGCGAGCACGATTGCCTCGTCGTGGCCTATCAGGACCAAGACCGCGTCTTCGTCCCCGTCGAACAACTCGACCGCCTGCGCAAGTATTCCAGCGCCGAAGGCGAAGTGCCCCTGCTCAGCAAGCTGGGCAGTGCCGCTTGGGAAAAACTCAAGGAGCGCACGCGTGAAGAGATCTTCAAAATGGCCAGCGAGCTGGTACACCTCTACGCCGAGCGCAAGGCCCGGCCCGGCTTCGTGTTTTCAGCCGATGGTCCTCTGCACCGCGAGCTAGAGGCGGCCTTTCCCTTCCAAGAGACGCCCGACCAGTTGCGCACCATGGAAGAAGTCAAAAAGGACATGGAAGAGCCGCATCCCATGGATCGCCTAGTCTGCGGCGACGTGGGCTACGGCAAGACCGAAGTCGCCGTGCGCGCTGCCTTCAAGGCCGTCTGCGACCACAAGCAGACCGCCGTGCTGGTGCCCACCACCATCCTCGCCGAGCAGCACTACCAGACCTTCTCGGAACGCATGGGGCACACCCCAGCGCGCGTCGAGGTGCTCAGCCGCTTCCGCTCCCCCAAGGAACAGCAGCAGATCCTCCGAGACGTCAAAAACGGCCAAGTCGATGTACTCATCGGCACCCATCGCATCCTCTCCAAGGACATCCGCTTCCGCGACTTAGGGCTCTTGATCGTCGATGAGGAGCAGCGCTTTGGGGTCCGCCACAAGGAGCGGCTCAAACAGCTCAAACGGCTCGTCGATGTGCTGACCCTGACGGCGACCCCGATCCCGCGCACCCTGCACATGTCGATGATGGGCGCTCGGGACATGTCGGTGATCAACACCCCGCCGCAGGACCGCCTGCCCATCCACACCGAGATTCTAGCTTTTGACGAGAGCCGCATTGCCGAGGCCATCCACCGCGAGGTCGAGCGCGGCGGTCAGGTTTACGTCGTCCACAACCGAGTGCAGTCGATTCAGCGGCTCGCGGAATACTTGCAAGACCTGCTGCCACAAGTGCGCTTCGGCGTCGCCCACGGGCAGATGCCCCCTAGGCAGCTAGAGAAGGTCATGGTCGATTTCTTGGAACGAAAGTACGACTGTTTAGTCTGCACTATGATCATTGAATCGGGTATCGACATCCCTTCGGTCAACACCATCATCGTCAACCGCGCCGACGCGCTGGGCCTGAGCCAGCTCTACCAGATCAGAGGCCGGGTCGGCCGCTCCAACGAGCGCGCCTATGCCTATCTGCTGGTACCCAAGGGCAAAAGGCTGACCAAGAAAAGCCGCATGCGCCTGCGCGCCATTGAGGAATTCGCCGATTTAGGGTCTGGGTTCAACATCGCCATGCGCGATCTAGAGATTCGCGGTGCTGGCAACCTAGTCGGGGCGCAGCAACACGGATTTATCGCCGCGGTCGGCTTCGACCTCTACTGCCGCTTGCTCGACGAGGCCATGCGCGAGATCAAGGGCGAGTACTCACCCGACAACCCCGAACCCGAGATAAAAATTGCGGTCTCGGCTTATATGCCAGATGAGTACCTGCACGACCCAGACCAAAAGATGGAGTTCTACCAGCGCTTAGCCGACGCCGGTCGCATTGTCGAACTTTTGGATATCCGCGAAGAGCTGCAGGATCGCTTTGGCCGCCTGCCCCAGCCAGCGCGCTCGCTAATGCACATCATGGAAATCAAGATCATGGCCCGCCAGCTCGGCCTCGCAAGCGTTCAGTTGGAGCAGAGTCGCTTGCGACTCGCCTTTCCGCCAGACAGGCCAGTCTCACCAGCCGACATCCAGAAGATGGTGGAGCAATGTTCCGCCCAGCTAGACTTCGACTTGGGTGAACAGCTCAAGATCGAGGTCCGGGTGCCGGGCCGCGACGAGATAGAACGCTTGGAAAAGGCGCGCAATACCCTGGAGGAAATCCTCTGAACGCACTGCTTGCCATCGCGCTCGCACTCGGCGCGCTGCCGGGGTGCGAATCGTCGCGCAGCCGCGACATCGTCGCCCGCGTCGGAGATGCCGAACTCACCGAGAGCGAGATTGCCAGTCAACTCGCGCCCGACCTCGACGCCGAGCTAGCCGAAGAGGAGCGGGCGCAACTAATCGAGACTTGGGTGCGCCAAGAACTGCTCTATCAGGAAGCGCTCGACCGCGGGCTCCACCAACAAGCGCGGCTCAAATCGCTCCTAGCGCAGATGGAGCGAGACCTACTAGTGGCGACCTTGCTCGACGCCGAGTTCCAAGACCGTGAACTCGTCTTCAGCGAGGCCGCAATCCGCCACTACTACGACGAGCATCAGGCCGATTTTCGCCGACAGCACCCCGAGATTAAAGCGCGGCACATCCTCCTGACTAGCCAGCGCGAGGCCAGCGCCCGGCGTCAAAGCCTGCTGCAGCGCGGCGAGAGTTTTGCCGAGGCGGCTCGCAAGTACTCGCACGATGCCGCCACCCGCAACGAAGGAGGCGAGTTGGGCTATTTCTCCGAAGCAGAAAATCCCATCCTGTGGGCCGCGTGCCAAGGACTACCGCTCAAGATCATTTCCGAGCCAGTGCCGACCGAGTACGGCTATCACCTCATTCAGGTCCTAGAGCACTGCGAGGCTGGCACGGTCCGCGACCTAACACAGGTGCGCTCCCAGATCGTCGAGGCGCTGGTGCGCCAGCATCATCAATCTCAGCTCGACCAACTCGTCGCCAAACTCAAAAAATCCACAGACTGGGCTATCGCAGCCCCCACCAATCCCTGATTATGCTACTGCATTCGCCAACTCGCCTGTTGTTTGCGCTCTGCCTCGCGCTGTGTATCGCGCCGCGCGCAAGGGCCTTGCCCGAACTCATCGACCGCATCGTCGCCACCGTTGACAATCACACGATCCTCTGGTCCGAACTCAACTACCGATTGCGCTTTGAGGCCGAGCAGCGCGGGCTGTCAATTTTTGCCGAATCCGAGCAAATCACGGCGCTCCGCCGCGAGATCCTCGACGCCATGATCGACGAGCAAGTACTGGTCCTCAAGGCCCAACAGGACAGTATTCAGATCAACCCCTCCGAAGTAGAGGAAATGCTCGGCCAGCAGTTCCAGATGGCCAAGAGCAGCATGGACGACGGAGAATTCGCGCAGATGCTAGAGCGCGTGGGCTTGAGCGAGCGCCAACTCAAGGCCCGCTACCGCAAGGAAATTCGCCATCGCCTGCTCTCGCGCCAGCTCCGCGCCTTTGTCTCGTATCGGGTACACGTCAGCCACCGCGACGTAGAAGAATTTCTCGTCGCCCACCAAGACACCTTGCCTTCCCAAATCTCGCTCAGCCACATTCTGATCCAGGTTCTTCCCAGCGATGAAGTGCTACAAGCAAAGCGGGTGCGAGTCGAAGAGATTCAGGCTCTGCTGGACGCTGGCGGCGATTTTGCTACCATAGCCCGCACCCACTCTGAAGATCCCGGCAGCGCCTCGCTCGGCGGCGACTTGGGCTGTTTCTCGCCTGGGACCTTGGTGCCCGAGTTCGAGGAAGCGGCCTTCGCGCTCAAACCGGGCCAGACCAGCGGGCCGGTCTTGAGTCCGTATGGCTACCACTTGATACAGGTGCGCGAAAAGCGCGAAGATTCCATCTGCGCCAGCCACATTCTCGTCTTGGCTCAAACCTCGGAAAGCGACCAAGAGCGGACGCGGGAAACGCTAGAGAATTTGCGCCACCGCGCTCAGAACGGCGAGGAGTTTTCCCAACTCGCCCGCCAGTATTCGGCCAACCCGCAGACGGCCATGCAGGGCGGTTTCTGGGGCACCTTCCCTAAAAACCAGATCCCCGAATTCCTCCAGCCTTACCTCCGCAATCTCAAGCTGGGCGAGGTCAGCGAACCCTTCTTTTTTGACGATGGCGGTCACATCATCAAAATTGACGACGATCAAGCCATAATCGAGGGCCTGATCCGCGAAAGCCGCACCGCCCAAGCCGTGCGCCAATTAATCGACGAATACCGGCAGCAAATCCACATCGAGGTTCGGCTCGACGAGGAAAACTTGCGCCGACCAGTACAGAATGCGACTGGATATCTTTCTGAAGAACACGGGGCTGATCAAGCAGCGCAGTGAAGCCAAGCGGGCCTG
>JAJDYK010000291.1 GCA_022825185.1 Candidatus Latescibacterota bacterium
GGTAGGGGCGTCCCTTATGGGCACCCAAGCTTAGCCAGCGGACATCCGTAAAAGGGCAACCCCAAGGGTTGCCCCTACAATGCGTAACGCCAGCTAACCAGTGCTTCAGGAGCAGTTCCTATGTCTATCTCCCGTCTAATCTGGATCAGCCTGCTGACGAGCGGCATCGCCGCCGCCGACCAAGGCCCCTTGTCCCATCGGGGCGATTGGGCGTTGGGCGTGGCCTTGCCCTCTAGCAGCGGAAGCAGCTTCAGCCTGTGGAAGATCCGCTCTCCCACCACCGCCGTGGGCTTGGAAATGTCCGTTTCGTGGAGCTACGCCGATTCCACCCTCGACGCCGATGACCCCAACCCGACCAGCCTCCAAAATCATTTCCTGTATCTACGACTACGTCCTACTATCAAGCACTATCGTCCGCTGCACGACCGAATTGCCCCTTTTGTGTACGGACAAGTCGATGCCGGTTTTTGGGGCCGCAAATGGGATGACAATCCACAGATGCAGTACAGTGGCAGATCAGGTAATGTAGGGCTAGCACTGGGTCTGGGAGTCGAATGGTTCCCATTCCAGCGCATCAGCTTGGGCGGCCAAACCGGGTTGAGACTGGGCTATCGCTACGGGCAGTACGATACTAGGGGCAATTTTATTCTCAGTCAGAATCGCAATTGGTCCCTGTCCCTATCGACCTTCCAATCGGAGCTGAAGGCACTGATGTATTTTTGATAAGAGGCGATGCCTCCTTCTTTCGTGGAGAGAGCCATGTTTATTTTCCCGCTGATCGGTATCGTCCTATTGATAAGCATCGCCGCCGCGGACCAAGATCCATTGGCCGACCGGGGCAACTGGGCCTTTGGTGTAGCCCTGCCTTCCAGCAGCGGACTCGATCTCAGCCTGTGGAAAGTACACTCTCCCATCACGGCCCTCGGCTTAGAAATAGATTTTTCGTCGTATTACAGCGATCGCACTTCTGAAGATCTCGGAAACCCCGACCGGGAAGATACCCAATCCCAGTATCGTTCTCTAAGGCTGCAACTGCGTCCTACCATCAAGCAATACCGTCCCATGCACGACCGAGTCGCCCCTTTTGTTTTCTATCAAGTCCACGCGGATTTTTCCTTCTGGGATCGCCAAGAGGAAACCGGTTCGAGGATGACGCAAAGCACCAGCAGCAATAACGACCTAGGGATAGCGCTGGGGCTGGGAGTCGAATGGTTCCCCTTCCAACGCATCAGCCTGAACGGCCAGACCGGATTGGACCTGATTTACCACTCCGACAAACTCCGCTCTGACCGCCGCAAGTGGGAATGGTCCCTCAAGACCTTCCAAACGGAAGTGGCGGCGCTAGTGTATTTTTGACGCCGCCTTGTCAGTGCGATGCCGTTGCTTAGGGCCACTTGGGCTGCATGTAGCTTTTAATCACAGCCCATCCCATAATCAAAAAAATCAAAGTCCCGATCCTTCACCAGCAGCGTCGGCCGCTGCCAGCAAGCATCGTCGCGCTCGGGATGGTCGCAGTTGTAGTGGACGCCTCGGCTTTCCAAACGCTGCCGCGCCGAACGGGCAATGAGCTGAGCCACGGTCGCCAAGCTGCGTAGCTGAACTAGCTCGCCGTCGAGCCGATGCTCGTTATACAACGCTTCAATTTCGCACGCCATCCGCTCCGTCTTCTCCTGAGCCTGCGCCAAGCCTCGGTCGCTGCGCACGATCCCCACCTCGTCCCACATCAAGCGCCGCAGCAACTCCCGCCGCTCCTCCAACGCATCAGGCGCAACGGCATCGCCCGTATGCTCCATCTCAAACTGCCCCACAGCCACGGGCGCAACTGCACCGGCGTGCGCGACAGCGCGCCGCGCAAAAACCAACCCTTCCAACAGCGAATTACTCGCCAGCCGGTTGGCCCCCTGAAACCCGCTCATCGCCACCTCGCCAGCCGCGTATAGCCCTGCAATATCCGTCTGGCCGTGCGCATCCGTCCACACCCCACCGCAGCTATAGTGAGCCGCGGGCACCACCGGAATCGGCGTCTTGGTCATGTCCACGCCCATCCCCAGACAATGCTGATAAATGTTGGGAAAGCGGCGGCGAGTCTGGTCGGCGTCTTGGCCCGCAACGTCCAAATAGACGCATTCGGCACCGCTTTGCTGCATCTGCGCGACAATGGCCCGCGACACCACATCGCGCGTCTGCAATGGGTCAGTAAACGCCGCGCCGCGCTCGTCGATCAGCACGGCACCAAAGCCGCGCAAAGCCTCGGTAATCAGGAACGAGGGCCGCCCCGGATCGTAGAGCATGGTCGGATGGAACTGCATAAACTCCATGTTGCTCACTCTAGCTCCAGCCCGCCAGGCCATAGCGACCCCATCGCCGGAAGCCACGCGCGGGTTGGTGGTGTGCAAAAAGACCTGCCCACAGCCACCCGTAGCCAGCAGCGTAACCGGCGCTACAGCGGCGATAGGATCGGCTTGCTGCGAATCCAATACCCAAGCCCCGTGGCAACGCCGCTGTTCATCTACGATTAAGTCTATCGCCAAATGGTGATCGTACAACGTCACCTGCGGCAGCGCTTGCACGGCCGCAACCAAGGCGCGCGTCACCTCGCGGCCAGTCATATCATCCGCATGCACCACCCGCGCATGGGCGTGCCCACCCTCGCGTCCCAACGCCAACACCCCAAGCCGCGCTTCATTGAACTGCGCGCCAATCGCCAGCAGCTCTTCTACCACCTCCGGCCCTTCGGCCACCACCCCTTCGACGACTGCGCGGTCACATAGGCCCGCGCCCGCCGCAATCGTATCCTGCGCGTGGCTAGCCACTGAATCAGCCGCATCCATGACCGCAGCAATACCGCCTTGCGCGTATTGCGTGTTGGACTCGCGCCGCTCGTGCTTGGTCACTACAGCCACAGACCCGTGCTGAGCAGCCTTGAGGGCAAAGAACAAACCGGCAATACCGCTGCCTAAAACGAGATAATCCGCCTCGATTTTCATTTTATAAAAATCATCTTATTAGCGCGGGAGATCGGCCCGATGCGCAATATACAATAATACATGCCGCTGGCCACGCGCTGGCCACGCTCGTCGCGGCCATCCCAAAAAGCACTGTACAACCCCGGAGCCGCCAGATCCTCCACCAAGTGCCGCACCAAACCCCCGGTCAAGGTGCGGACTTCCAACTCCACCATAGTCTGGCCGGCGACAATGGGGTCGTTGATCCCGATCTGATAGTCGATCTGCGTACCTTCGTTGAACGGGTTGGGGTAATTCTGCCCCAAGGCAAAATCCAACGGCGTGCGCGGATCGAAGTTGAGGAAGGGCTGCCAGTTGACATCGCCGCTGATCCGGGCCGCGATCCAACTCTCGTCCTCGTTCCCCCACCAATTGTTAATCGCCTGCAACGGTTGATTGGTTTGATTATCGAGCAGTTGCTCGCCCTCTTGGACGCCGTTCAAGACCAGCCGCGTCGGCACCACGCTCCCCTCCATCCGCATAGCCAACTCATTGCGGAAGAATTGATTGCGCACAATGCGCGGGCGCGCGCTTCTAGTCCAAAGGCCGACTTCGTGATTGTAAAGCTCGTTGCCCTCAATTTCGACTTCTCGCGTCTCCACGCAGTAAATCCCAATCCCACCGGTAAGCGAATTGCCCGCCACCTTGCCGCTGGTCCCCCGCCCCAAGACCAAGTTGGCCTCCTCGGGCGCAGCCGAGCCATTGGCGTTGAAACGAGTATCGAGCAACGACAAAAATCCGCCCTCGCGCCAGATGCCAGCGCGGCCATTGTCTTGCAGCTCAGCTCGGTTTATCCGCGTCAAGCCTGGGCCAGCGATCCAAATGCCCACTCCACCTGCTTCCTCGACGTGTACGCGATCTAAGAGAATCTCCTCTTCGACCCTTTCAAAGCGAATGCCGTCCGCACTGGCGTGGCGGATCGTCACATCTTCCAAGGTAGTGGCGTGGCCGATTTCCTCGGCCAATAGGCCATAGTGGGCATGGTCGATGAGGACGCTGCGCAAATAGGCCGTGGCCGTTTGGTGCAGCACGATGCCGTGCCAATCTCCGGGCTGCGGGTCGGCGGCAGCCGAGTGGAAGGCGGTCTGCCCCTGCCCCGAAACGCCGATGAAGAGATCGCCGTACACTATCAGCTCCACGCGCGCCGTATCCGCACCCGCAGCTAGCGCGTCCGGCCCCACCTGCACCTGCGCACCAGCGCGGACATCGAGGTGCCCTCCGGGCAGAACGGTCACGTCGCCGACAATCTCAATGCGGTCGCGCCAGATTTCCATGTCGGTAATCGGGCCAGCGCGACGGCGGTCTTGCAGCTTGAGATCGGCCACCATCTGATCGCCCGCACGGCGGATGTTAGTCACGCTAATCCCCGTCGTCGATGCCGGATTGGACGCGGCCCAGAAGTCGGTAAATTGCTCGCCGTCAAACACATCGGTGGCATCGCCTAAGTTGCCGCCAAAATCCGTGCGATAGCGCGCGTCGTGCGCCCAAAAGTCGAGATTGTCGCGACCGTTAAACGGGGCAACCTCGCGGCCCAAGGGGAAGCCCGCATCGCCAAAAAGCCCATCGGCGCATACTAAATCCACCTGCTTGATGGCCTCCATATTATTGCCGTTGCGGGTGGGATTTATGCGCCAGATCAACAAGCCCTCGTCGGGCAGATTGCGCTCGTAATAGCTGTGCTGGCGGCTGCGGAACTCCACCAGAAAAAAGTGCTCAGCAGGCGCAGACGCGGGCAGCAAATACACATCACCTCCCGCGTTGACATCGGCAAAAACCACGTCGTCTTGGTCCTCGCTCAACACGTTGAGTTGTTGGTTATTTACCCCCAGCCAACCGAGCTGCCCCAAGCTCCACGCGCAAAAGGGGTTGGGGCCATCTATCTCGTTCCAGCCGCGATTGCCGTGCCCCATTAAGCCCCAATAGCCAATGCCGCCCGAGTCGTCTTCCGGATCAGACCCATAATCGCGGTCGTACAGGTCGGGCAGGCCCAGAAAGTGTCCAAACTCGTGGGCCATGCTGCCTACGGCCTCGACAAAAGATCGTCCGCGCTGGACGGCACCTTTCTTCGAGGCGACCCGGATGAAACCGCCGCGGAGAGCGCGATCTTGACTCACAAAATCGTTGCCCAACCCGAGCCGAGCAACGCCCGTGGCTTCTTCGACGATAAAGCCCGTCGGAGCCGAGGCCGAGATAATAAAAATAAAATCCACGTACCCATCGTCGTCGCCAGAGTCAGGCACTCCGTCGGGGCCGTCGTTGTCGTAACGGCTAAAGTCCACGTCGGCATCAACGGCCTCGATGATCTCGCGGGCAAAGCGACCATACCCGCCCTCTTGGCCTGCGTACACCTCGGCATTGCTGCGGGATGCGTACCAGCGGGGCAGCACCTCGCCGGTGAGTTCGAACTGCCCGCGCGACATCTCGCGGTAAAAGTGGGTCAGGCTACCCGGCTGCTCGGCGAAAATCCCCGCCGCAAAAGACGGGACCTCACGGCCCAAGCCGCCTTCATCGGCAAAGTGCGCAAAGATGGTCAGGGCGTGGATGTGTCCGGTTCGGGAGACGACGTCTTGCAAGGGGGCTGCGCTTACTTCTGCGGCGATAAGGGCGACGAGCAGTAAAAGGCTTCTCATACAAGAAGTCTGCAAGATCGTAATCGTAGGGGCAACCCTCGTGGTGTCCTATGGGGGACGGAGCAGGCTTTACTTACGGTTGGCGACGACCGAATTGCAGATGAAAGCGATACAACAGTAGTAAGTACAAAAATAATAGACGCAATTCTAACTCGGTCGGTTTGCGGTGGACCGCGGCGTGAGCTTGTTGGGAGGCGATTGCAGTGTTGATTCCGGCGTCGGCAGAAGACAACAGCCACATTACGATCCCCAATATCAGGGATATGCCGACTCCCCCGACGAGAAAGAGGCTCCAAGCTATCCAGTTAAAAAAGGCAGGAAGTGGAGCAAGCCCATATAGACTGAGCACTGGGCTCCCGGCGATCAGCGAGAGGCCGATGATGGTAAAACACAATAGCAGTAATAGGGCGGCATAGAGCAATTTATCCCGCAGGCTGTATTCAGGGGGCGAGTGATTGAGAAGTTCAACACCTGCCTTCTGAGCAACGCGCTTTGCATACTCCTGCAAACGCTCTGCTACAAACTGCACCAAGGCTGAAACGACTTCTCTCGCTAGCCATAGCGACACGTACAAAACGACCGCCGTTACAGCCCAATCGCCTATGGGATATTCTACCACCCAGAACGCGAACATCCACGCCGTAGTGTATGCGATTGCCAGCTTGAAATCTCTAACGGGAAGAAGGGCTTTTTTCATTTTTGCTCTCCCTGCTGATCGTCCGCTTCATCGGCGGAAGACTTACGCAGGCTAGCACGTGTCAAGTCCCACACATCCTTGAGGCTGGTCAAAGTCATTGCAACTCCTGATATAATAATGTACACAAGAGAGACCCGCTAACGCTTGTCAATATGACCTCGGGTCCAATCGATCTGGACTCCTCCGTAGTGCCTCAACCGCTGGTCCTGCTGCATCCGGTAGCGCCCGCTCAGCACCCATCCCCGCCAAGCGACCGAGATCAGCGCGTACCCACGCCAACCCGTGCCGTAGAGCGGGCGAATACTCACGGCCCCAGGCAAATCCACCTCGTATTCGTAAATCCGCGTCCAATACGAGTCCGTGCGGAAGCGGCTCACGTGCAAGGTCAGCCAACGCATCTTAAACCGCACGCTGCCCAGCAGTCCCCACTCGGCGCGGGCGGCGCGGTGCCAGCGCACCAATTCGCCGCGCCAGCGCCAAGCCCCCCGCTCCAAATCCAAACGCCATTTGTGACTGCGCTCTTGTGCCAACCGCTCGTCCGCCCAATGCGGCCGTAGGCGTCTCTGCCACTGCCCGCGCATAGCCCAGTGGCGGCCCAACCGCTGCCGCATCTCTCCTCCCCAAGTGGCGTACGTAGCCGGCACCGGTATGAAGTAGGAGCGCGCCGGCCGGCGGTACACATCCACGTAGCCGCGCCAGCCCCGCCCGCTGACCTCGGCGACGCCACCCCGTTCGTTCTGCATGGCCGAAGTCCCCGGAGCCGCGCCAAAGAAGCTGTGGAACCCCGGCGCGTAGTAGCGGCCCAGCGTCCGCAGCCGCAGCCCCCCATACCGCCCTCGCAGTTCCCCGACCATCCCCCAGTGCCCCATCCCATCGCCAGCCACCTCCAACGCCGCTCGGCCCCAATCCCATTCCACTCGCACATCCACAGCCCCCACGCGCTGCTCGTCGCCGACAAACCCCCAAGGCGTCCGCCCATTCCGGCGCAAATCGATACGGTGAGAAAAATCCAAGGCCAGCAGGGTCGTGCCCCACTGCCAATGCTCGCCGCGCCAGTGCAGCCGACCGCCGCCAGCCCGAATGCCCAGCAAGTCACGGCCGGCCACCTCGGTCGCGGTCACGTGATAGCCACTCTCGGGCAGCGACCACACCTGCCCCTGTTCGTCCAAGCGCCCATCCCGGCGCGTCCATCCCCCAAGTAGCATCCCACTCCACGCCCGCCCCTCGTAGCGCCACGCCGCGCCGCGCAGGGCGTGATTCTCCCCGCTAGAGCGATACCCCAAGCGCCGACTGTCTCCCGCTGGCATCCTCGGCGCAATACTCCCGCGCCGGTTGCGCCCAAACACCAAGCCCGCACCCGTGCCGGGCCGCAGGTCGCCGACGACCCATTCGGATTGCCGCCTCTGCACCGCGTAGTAAAACGTCCTAAAGTCGCTCCATCCTGATTCGCCCGGGTCGCGCTCAGCCAAGCCAAAAAACGCCTGTCCACTGACCGGCGAGACCTCCACCCGCTGATACAACTGCCACCGCTCCCGAGCCACTTCAGCCCCGCGCACCCGCCACCGCACGGCTGCCGCATCTAGCCCTCCCAAGTCGTCCAACCGCCGCTCCAAATAGCCCGCGTCCTCCTCCCCCAAGTCCCCCTCGGCCCACACCGGGCCGACCAATACCAACACCCACAGTCGCCACATAGTCCTTCCTCCTTTATCTGGACGCTTGCAACAACTGTGCCATGAGGCGGGTCAGTGGCGGGGGCAGTGGCTAGTGTATCCTTTGATTCCCTATTCTGTTTCCTTTAGGTTACAGTCCCAAGCAGGCAGTCGCCGAGACGGATTGGGCGTTTCCGTCCCCCAATGAGACCATACATGAGAACCCGTAAATACACTATTCTGCTCGCCAATGTCCTGCTCATCGCCTGTGGCGACGACGATAATCCCGTTGAAGGCAGTAGGGACAACATCATTGAGGGGAGCCGTGGGCAGGGACAACTCGCCGCCGCGCAAGAGCACGATGGCGAGGACAATGCGATTGGGAATTCAGAGAGTCATTGGCGGGGGATTGAGATCCGGCCCGAAAGTAGATGTTCCCCTTATGATCGCAGCGACTATCGCTACCCGCAGTCCGTCGAGCTTGTCATTATCGAAGAGCTCGGTGGTATATACAGCCCGTACACTGGGCGCTGTTTTTCTGGCCGGAGGGAAACGGACATTGAGCACATCGTCGCGCTTTCCGAGGCGCACGACAGTGGGCTATGCGAGTCTGTTCCCAATATCATGCAGCTACGTCAAACCTTTGCTTCCGATCCGCTCAATCTGACGCTTGCAAGCCCCGACTTAAACCGCGGCCGCAAGCGGCACTACGATGGTGCCGAATGGATGCCGCCCATGAATCAGTGCTGGTTTGCGCATCGCATCGTTGACGTGCGCAGGAAATATGACCTCACTATTGACCGCCGGGAGGCGGAAGCACTGGAGCGCATACTTGCGGCCTGTGCCTCTGTCGAGATGGAGTCTATTGATTGTGCGTCGGAGCTCTCGGAAGTTAGGCTGGCAAGCTCAGACGCGCTTCGCGAGTATGACGATGACGGCAACGGGCGCATCACTTGCGCGGAGGCACGCCGCCACGGCATAGCTCCGGTGCCGCGCAACCATCCGGCTTATCCATTTATGAACGACGGAGATGGCGACGGCGTCGTATGCGAATGAACCATCATCCGGCTCAAATCGTCGCTGGCCGTATTCTATCGGAGTCTGTACCGTTATTTTATCTGAGACTTGGAGGATCGCGATGAAAGAAATAGGCATTTCCGAATTCAAGGCGAAGTGCATCGACGAATTGAAGAAGGTGCAACAGACGGGGGAACCGCTCCTCGTGACCTTGAACAAACGGCCCATAGCCACGGTCAATCCATACCGCGAAGAAAGCCGCTCAAACAGAGAGCTAGGCAAACTGCGCGGCCGGATGACCATCCACGGCGACATCGTTCATACTGATTAGCTTATTCCAATCTACTCTCGCTCGACGCACGCAGTTGAGAAAGTCGAACACAGAGATCGCAATCCTCGCCCTCGCGGCCCTGCAAGTCTTCGCTGCCTCAGTGACGCCAAAATGACGCAAGTTACCTGTAAGCCCAACCCCACAAGGAGCACCCCACATGAAACTCACCACCTGTAACGAGTACTTCACCGACTGGCCCATCGAAGAGGTCTTCTCCTACGCCGCCGACCTCGGATACGAAGCCGTCGAAATCGCCCCCTTTACCCTCGCCGACAGCGTCGCAGACATCCCCGCGTCGCGCCGCGCCCAAATCCGCGCGGCCGCCGAACGCGCTGGCGTGGAAATCGCCGGCCTACACTGGCTCTTGGCCAGCCCCGACGGGCTGTACATCACCCATCCCGATCCAGCCATCTACCAGCGCACCTGCGCGTACTTCAAGGAGCTAGTCCAATTCTGCGGCGACCTCGGCGGCCAAGTGATGATCATTGGCTCGCCCATGCAGCGCAACGTGCAGGAGGGGTGGGATTACCAAGAGTGCTGGAACCGCATGCGCGGGGCGTTTGAAGGCAGCTTGGAGTTAGCCGAGCAGCACGGCGTCTATCTCTGCATCGAGTCCCTGAGCAAAGAGCAGACGAACATCATCACCACCTGTGCAGAAGCGCGCAAAATGATCGCCGAGATCAATCACCCGCACTTCCAAACCATGGTCGATGTATGTTCCGGCTCGACCGAAGAAATTCCCGTCGCCCAGCTTTTGCGCGACTCCGGCGAGCACCTTTACCACGTCCACGTCAACGACGCCAACAAGCGCGGCCCCGGCTTTGGCAACACCGACTTCGCCAGCGTCATACGGACGCTCAAGGACCTGGATTATCAGCGCTACGTCTCAGTGGAAGTGTTCGATTTTAACCCAGATCCGCGCACCATTGCCGCCGGCAGTTTGCACTACCTCAAGGGCCTTGCCGACGCCCTGTAACGCTTGACAGTAGCGCCCTTTTTGCGAACTTTCGGGCTTTCACAAAGAAAGGATTTCTCATGCCCAACTACACCCTGAACCACGTCCACCACGAAGCCGTCGACGTCCACGCCGCGGTTGACTGGTACAAAAAGCTCTTCGGTGCCACCAGCGATCCGCCCTTTGAGCGCGGCGGTGCGACTTGGGTGCCAGTCCACATCGGCGCGGTGCAAATCACCGTCACGGACCGCGAGTTTGCTCCCATGGAATTGGGGCGCTACCAAGGCTACGACCACATCGCCCTCACCTCCGACGATTTCGACCAAACCCTCGCCGACATCGCCGAGCTCGGCGTCGAGATCTGGATGGGGCCGGTCGCGCTCGACGACGGCAACCGCATCGTCTTCATCAACGGCCCAGACAACGTCAAGATTGAGCTGATGGAGTAGCGCTAAGATGGAAGTCCGCCCCTTCGGCCTGTGGCCCAGCCCCCTCTCGCCCGACGAGTTGGCCAACTCCACGCGCCTCCGCGATGTGGCGTGGGATGCCGACGGCCGCACCCTCGTCTGGCTGGAGGGACGTGGGCCAAAGGGCGTGCTCGTCTGCCAAGGACCGGGCGCTGCCCCGCGCGACCTCAACACCGCGCTCTCGGTGCGCGCTCAAGTCGGCTACGGCGGCGGTGACTTTGCTGTATCCCGCTGCCACGCGTATTTCGCCGAGCACGGCGGCCGCCTCTACCGCCAGCCGCTAGCCGGCGGCCCAGCTCAGCCGATCACTCCCGAGTTTGGCCATGCCGCGTCTCCCGCGCCTGCGCCAACCGGGCGTCATCTCGCGTACGTCCACACGTACGAGGACCGCGACACATTAGCTATCGTCGATGTCGCCGGATGCTCTTGGCCGCAAATCCTTGCGGAAGGAGCCGACTTCTACATGCAGCCAGCCTGGCATCCCAGAGGCGACCGCTTGGCCTGGATCGAGTGGGATCATCCGCAGATGCCTTGGGACGGCACCCGCCTAGTGCTGGGCCAGCTTGCGCGCAGCCGCCACGGGCTGCCCAGCCTGCGCACAACCGAGGTACTCGCCGGCGACGCAGACACCGCCATTGCCCAGCCTTGCTTTTCGCCTGACGGCCGCTATTTGGTCTATGCCTCGGACGAGCGCGGCTACAGCAACCTCTGGTGCCGCGACCTCGCCAACGGGGACACGCGCTGTCTGTACGAGGACGCCAACGACGTCGCCACTCCCGCCTGGGCACAGGGCATGAGGGCATTCTCGTGGGCTGCGGATAGCCGCACCTTGTATTTCGTGCGCAGCGAAAACTCCCAGCGCTTAGCATACGCGCTCGATTTCGCCAGCGGAGAGGTCGCCAAGGTCGAGGCCCTATCCGCCTACACCCACATCGAACAGCTCGCCGCGGCCCCGCGCGGCAAGGGCTTGGCCTGCATTGCCTCGGCCAGCGCAATCCCCGCCCGCATCGTCGCTGGTACCGCCAGCCAAGTAACAATCCGCGCCCGCTCCGCCAGCGAGTCGCTTGCCCCGGCCGATCTCTCCACGCCCGAGCCAGTCTCTTGGGCCACCGAAGACGCCACGCAAGTTCACGGGCTGTACTATCCTCCGGCCAACCGCGACTTCACCGGCCAGGGCCGACCACCGCTGATCGTGGCCGTCCACGGTGGCCCCACCGGTCAGATAGAGACCGGCTTTGAGGGCAGCCACCAATACTTTGCCACTCGCGGCTGGGCTGTCCTCGACGTGGATTATCGGGGCAGCACCGGCCACGGGCGCGCCTATATGACCGCCCTGCGCACCCAGTGGGGCCTGCTCGACGTGACAGACGCCATCAGCGGTGCCCAGCACCTCGTCTCCAGCGGCCTCGCCGACCCAGAGCGCCTCGTCATCATGGGTGGTAGCGCCGGTGGCTACACGGTTTTGCGGGCGCTCACCACGCGGCCCGGCTTCTTCCGCGCTGGCATCTGCCTCTACGGCGTGGCCAACCTGTTCACCCTCGCCGCAGACACCCACAAATTTGAATCCCGCTACCTCGATTCCATGATCGGCCCGCTGCCTGCAGCGGCTGATGTCTATCGCGACCGCTCTCCGGTCTATGCCGCCGACCAGCTACGCGACCCAATCGCCATCTTTCAGGGAACAGACGACCAAGTCGTGCCACCGGCCCAAGCCGAGGAGATCGCGGCCTCGTTGCGCCGCCGCAACATACCACACGTCTATCATCTGTACGAAGGCGAGGGCCACGGCTGGCGCAAACCCGAGACCGTGCGGGCCTTCTACCAAGCCTGCGATGCCTTCCTCCGTCAACACGTCCTCTTCGCCTAAAGCTCGCCCAAAGGAGCATCTCTTGCCCTACGAAACCGTCATCGGCATGGAAGTCCACGTCGAGTTGCAAACCGCCTCCAAGATGTTTTGCGCCTGCGCGGCCGATCACTTTCAGGTGGCGGCCAACGCCCACATTTGCCCGGTGTGTACCGGCCAGCCCGGGGCCTTGCCCGTGATCAATGGCCGCGCCGTCGAGCTGACGGTTATGACCGGCATGGCCCTCCATTGCCAAGTCAAGCCCCGCAGCGTCTTTGCGCGCAAAAACTACGTCTATCCCGACCTGCCCAAGGGCTACCAGATCTCGCAGTACGAGCAGCCCCTGTGCGAGAGCGGCTGGATCGAGATCGACGGCGAGCGCGGCCCCAAGCAAATCGGCGTCGTCCGCGTCCACCTCGAAGAAGACACCGGCAAGCTCCAACACGCCGGCAGCTCCAGCCTGATCGACTACAACCGCGCCGGCGTGCCGCTGATGGAAATCGTCACCGATTCCTCGCTCCGCTCGGCCGACGAGAGCTATGCGTACCTGACCCAAATCCGCCAAATCGTCCGCTACCTAGGCGCGTCCTCCGGCGACATGGAGAAAGGGGCCATGCGCTGCGAGGCCAACATCTCGATCCGGCCTGTGGGCAGCCGCGAATTGGGCACCAAGGTCGAGGTCAAAAACCTCAATTCCTTCCGCGCCGTGCGCAGCGCCATCGCCTATGAAGCCGAGCGCCAGCAACAGATCATCGAAGCCGGCGGCCACGTCCAGCAAGAGACCATGGGCTGGGATGAACGCGCCAACATCACCCGTCCGCAGCGCAGCAAAGAGACCTCAGACGACTACCGCTACTTCCCAGAGCCAGACCTGCTCGTCGCCGAGTTAGACGACGAGTGGATCAATAGAGCCCGAACCAGCTTGCCCGAACTACCCGCAGCCAAAGCCACACGCTTTGCCGACACCTACGGACTCAACCCCCAAGAAGTCGCCGCTTTGGTCGAAGACCATGCCGTGGCCGCGTATTTCGAAGAGGCTGCACAAGTACAAGGCGCAGATCCCAAGCAGGTGGGCAACTGGATCACCGGGGAAATTTTCCGCCGCCTCAACGCCGAGGGCCGGTCGATTGAAGACGTCGAGGTCCAGCCAGCCGCGCTGGTCGAGTTGCTCGCCTTAGTCAAAAAGGGCACGATCAACCAAAACGCGGCCCGCGAAGTCTTTGGCCAACTGTGGGAACAGGGCGGCTCGCCCACCGAGATCGTCGCCGCGCGCGGCCTCGGGCAAATCTCCGACAGCGGCGAACTCGACCAAG
>JAJDYK010000076.1 GCA_022825185.1 Candidatus Latescibacterota bacterium
GAGGACGTGGCTGTGCGCCCCGTCGCTGTCATTTATTAACCCTCTTTCGCAAGGAGTTCCATGTCTCGTCCCAATATCCTCTTCATTATGACCGACGATCACGCGGCCCACGCCATGAGTTGCTACGGCAGCCGCATCAACACCACGCCCAACCTCGACCGCATTGCCCAGGGCGGCATGCGCTTTAACAACTGCTTTTGCACCAATTCGATTTGTGGCCCCTCCCGCGCCACCATCCTCACCGGCACGTACAATCACGTCAACGGCATGACCACCTTGGACTCGCGCCACGACAATCGCCAGCTCAACTTCGCCAAGCTCCTGCAGGGCGCTGGCTACCAGACCGCCATCGTCGGCAAGTGGCATCTAGGTCAGGGGCCGGCCCACTGGCCCACCGGCTTTGACTACTACAACATCCTCCAGGGCCAAGGCCCTTACTTCGACCCGGAAATGGTGTGCAACGGCGACAAGGTTCAATACCAAGGCTACACCACCGATATTATCACCGACCTGTCGCTCGACTGGCTCCGGACGCGCGACAAGGAGCGGCCCTTTTGTCTGATGTACCACCACAAGGCCCCGCACCGCCCTTGGGAGCCGGACGAAAAACACGCCCATCTGTACGAAGACGAGGATATTCCCGAGCCGGAGACCTTTGACGACGACTACCAGAATCGAGCGGCAGCCGCCGGAGCCGCCAAAATGCGCGTTGACCGCGACCTCAACGCCACCGATCTCAAGCGGCCCGTACCCGCAGGGCTGACGCCGGAAGAGGAGAAAAAGTGGAAGTACCAGCGCTACATAAAGGACTATCTGCGCTGCGTGGCCTCAGTTGATGACAACGTCGGTCGCGTGCTCGACTATCTCGACGCCGAGGGCATTGCCGACGACACCATTGTCGTCTATACCTCGGACCAAGGCTTTTTCCTCGGCGACCACGGCTGGTACGACAAGCGCTTCATGTACGAGGAATCGCTGCGCATGCCCTTCCTCATCCGCTATCCGCAAGCCATTGCCGCCGGTAGCGTCAGCGCTGACATGATCCTCAACGTTGACTTTGCGCCCACGTTCCTTGACTACGCTAGCGTGGCCATTCCCGACTCGTTTCAGGGCCGCTCCATGCGTCCCGTGCTGGAGGGACGGACCCCGGATGACTGGCAGACGGCGATGTACTACCGCTACTGGATGCACTTGGCGCACCACCACGTGTACGCCCACTACGGAGTCCGCACCCTGCGCTACAAGCTCATCTACTACTATGCCGACGCCTTAGGCCAGCCTGGTGCCATAGACGAGCGCAAAGAGCCGGAGTGGGAATTGTTCGATCTGGAAAAGGATCCGTGCGAATTGGTCAATGTGTACCACGACCCGGCCTATGCGGAAGTGGTGAGCCAATTGCGCGAGGAATTGCGCCGCCTACAGGAAGAAGTGGGTGACCAGCCCTATGAGGGGGAAGAGCCGTAAATGTCTCTCAATACCAAGCGCGTGAGAATTTCAAAGGTGGAAAATTCCCCGATTACACACGCATTCCCTGCTCTGAGAACCAGTCGAGGGCGTCGCGGATCGATTCTTCAGGTGGCCGAGATTCGTATCCCAATTGACTCCTCGCTAAGGATTCATCAACGGATGTCGGGCAGTCGTGCAAGAGTTTGATCAAATTGCGGGAGTAAAGAGACGATAAGTTGCGCTTCGCAGCACGTGATCTAATCAGGGGCAAGGTCGCCCGAGCAAAAGAATAAGGCATGACAGGACGCTTCACATTAAGTCCCAAAACTTGAGAACACAGACGCGCCAGTTGGCTGGTCTTTACGTATTGTCCCGCAGTGAAATAAACCTCACCTCCGTATCCTCTGGCCCCTACCGCGTTCGCTATGGCATTGGCCACGTCCCGCACGTCGCTCCACCAAAATCCCCCGTTGATGAGACACGGGAGTTGCTTACGCGCCATGGCGAGCAACATGCTGCCGACGAGGGCCGGCTCGCTGTCGCCGGGACCTATGAGGCCCGAAGGACAGACGATAGATGCATTGAGCAAGCCACCTCTCGCCGCGTCGAGCACGCTTACGTGTGCTTCGGCTTTGGTGGCCGTGTAGGGGATCTTGGAGTTCTGACCCAGTTTTGAACTGACACTCAGCGTCGTTCCGCGCAGCGGACTGAATGCGTGTATGGAACTGATGTGTACCAGTCGGCGGACGCCGGTGCCAATACATGCTTGAATCACATTGCGCGTACCTATCAAGTTGACTTCGTCAGCTAACCCTTTGGGATCAGCGTCAACTGTTATAATATCAGCACTGTGTATGACGGCGTGAGCATGTTGGAATGCTTGGTTCAACGACTCGGGATTGCGGACATCGGCCGGCTGCAATTCGACCTGTTCGCTTAGATCATCGGGAAGTTTGCGATTGCTACCCTCACGCGTAACAGCGCGCACCGCATATCCGCAGTTCAATAAAGCGCGACATATATGGCTGCCTAGGAAGTCCTCAGCACCGGTCACTGCCACTATGCTACCTGTATCTCCCATCGCTATTCAGCCCTTGTGGATTTTTTTACGACCAATTCTTTGGCCAAGAAAAATGTGCGTTGATATCTTCTACGTACTTCATCGGTTCGTTGGGTTCAATGTTAAACAGCGCGTCCAGCGTCTCCAAGCCGTGCTGGTACGATTTGGTCTCTTTGCTGCCGAGCACGCCAAACAACATCATTGATTTATCGCCTGACAAGACTGCTTCGAGAGTGCGCTCCATGTTGAGCCAGTCGGGATAGATGCACTCCAGCATAATTTTCTTGGGCAATGGCGGCACGCGCAAAGGCTGAATGCCCTTCTTATTGACAATCGCGGGAACTTCCACCGCCACGTCGTCGGGAATACCCGGCAGCGCGCCGCAATTGGGCACATTCACCTGAAACTGACCTTCGACGTTGTTGACTAGCCCATTCATAATGGGAATGTGCTGCTCGTGTGTCATCTGAGCGCCAAACAGATCAATCGGCCGGATTTTCTCATCGTAGGCCGCTGCTTTCATCTGCTCGTATTTTTTAGCCTTGCCAGCTAAAACCGCATCGCGTCCGGCTGGCGTGTCTTTGCCGCCATTGGGATCGTACCAGTATTGCCGCGTCGCCAAATCCGTGTGATACCACCAGCCGCCCCGCCGAGGCGTATCGCCGATGGGCATCAGGCCATACAGCTTGTATTGGTGAATTGCCGCGCGCGACATCTGCGTGGGGATCGCCTTGCCCTCTCGGGTCATCCGCTCCCAGTACGCCTCGCTCTCCTCGGCAATCCATTTATCCAACTTCGGATACATGTCTTCGTTTTCATAGATAAAATCCGTTAGCCAGATGTTGTGGTTCAGCCCCGGTGCTTGCCACGTCACCTGATCGGGGTCTAGGCCCAATGTGCGCGCTACGCCCGCGTAGCCGTAATGCCCGTGACACAACCCACACACCTTAATCCCTGTCTCTCTCGTCATCAATGTCGTTCCGTCAAAGACTGGATTGCCGGCCAACAAAACCCACGCATCGGGGCACAGCTTCTCCATGTCTTTTGCAACATTTAACATCAGTTGCAAATTGTGATATTCGGGCATCCCAGTTTTGTCGTAAAAATAGCCGAGTTCGGCCGTCATGTTGCGTCGGCGCTGCATGAAGTACTCATTGTGCGTTACTGTTGCTGTATTGATTACAAAATCGGCGTCTTTTAATGCGGCTTCCTGATCGGCGGTTTTCTCAAATGTCATAGTCGCACCCAAATCCTCGGCGTAGCGGCGTCCGAGTGCATAAATGACGTCGAGCACTTCCTCGTTGATGTCCACAAAACAGACGTGGCTGCCGTTCAGTTTCTTGGTCAGACACAAATCCTTGACCAAGCCGAGCGAAAACACTACGCTACCAGCACCAAAAATTGTTACTTTATTGGCCATGTTGTCCTCCGCGAAAAGTCTCCTAGTTCAGGCGCTTTTTCCAGCGATCGCTGTCAAATTGTGGGTGATACACTTCGCTAAAAAACCGACGGTGTTCTGGCGAGAGTGAATCTAGCATCTCGTCTGTGAACCCGGGTTTGTGATGGCGCACATTGATGTGATTGTAAGCAAAAAACAGGGCCATGCGCGGCTCGTCTTGGGTCCAATCACAGGACGTGTGGCGCACCGCTTCAGAAAAGACCAGTAGGGAGCCAGGCGGACAGCCATAGGTGTCCCACACGCCCGATTCGGGATCGTCGAACAAGGGTAGTTTTTTCCTGTAATTGGACTTGTGGCTGCCCGGAATAAACGCCGTTCCGCCTTTGCCTTTTTCCACGCCATTTAATTCCCAAACCACGCGCGTCATCCCCGAGTAAATCCGCCCATCGTGATACTGATAGCTGTAATTGGGGTTCACGGATTTGCCGCCGGCATGAGGCGTCCATCCTCTGTGGTTATCTCCCTTGAAGCGATAACTCAAAAACGCGCCTTCCAAGCGGATCTTCTCAATCTCGTCGTCAATAATTGTGTGCAGCACCCGCATAACGGCTGGATGGTCGATTAATACCGATGCTGGGCCGCCGGGCAAACAACGCGCATCGGTCGGCAGAGACGCTTTATCGGTGCGCAATTTTTCACACTGCGCTTTAATCGGCGCAAGCTCGTTCTCACTCAAAACAGCCGGAAAGAGAATGTATCCTTTCAAGTCGAAAAGCACGGTTTCTCTCTCCGTCAAAGTCGGTGTCCATTCTCGTGCCGAAGTGCTCATCAAAACCTCCTAGCGCAATTTTTTGCAGTACTCGACAGCAATATAACTGCATTGTAGAGCCATGAGTTAGGCTTGTTTTTGCCCCGCCAAGACAAATAGAAGTTGGATTATAGATACATTGAAAAAGGCCCTTAGGCAAGGGCAAAGGAGCGATCCGCCCGCTAGCTCCTGCCTGAGCGGATTTGCGGCTATCTGGACGTTTGCCGCGTTGAAGTCTATTATGAAGAGCCGCTCTTTTGCGGAAATTTTGACAAGGGAAGGAGCATTTATACAGTGACGGAACTGATGGGGCAGCAGAGTGTTTTGCGATTTGGGGTTTGTGTGCTTTTGGCAGGGGTGCTCTGGTTCATGCCTATTCCCGCAGACCTGCCGGTCAAGGGTTGGCACGTCTTTGCGGTTTTTATCGCGGTGATTACCAGCTTTATTCTGCGCCCCTATCCGATTGGCGCGATGGTGATATTCGGTTTAGTGGCGCTGACGGCGACTGGCATAATTACAATACAAGAGGCGATGTCTGGCTATGGCGACCCAATGGTCTGGTTGATCGTCGCTGCTTTTTTGCTGGCGGGAGGTATCATACGTACGGGATTGGGTCGGCGGTTGGCACTCTTGTTGGTCAGTCGCTTGGCGAAATCACCGTTGGGATTGGGATACTCGATCTGCGGGGCGGAGTTGTTGCTGGGACCAGTGGTGCCTTCAAATACCGCGCGCGGTGGCGGCATTTTAGCCCCCATCGTGCGCTCCTTGGCCGAAGCGTTGGACTCCTATCCGACGCGGCATCCCGAACGAGCGGGGACCTATCTTGCGCTGGTTGGCTCACACGCCAATCTGATTACCGCGGCGATGTTTCTCACGGGCATGGCGGCCAACCCAATGGTGGCGCAGGCCGCCCAAGCGGTGTTTGGCGTCGCCTTTGATTGGGGGACGTGGGCGCTTGGGTCGGTGGTTCCGGGACTCGTCGGACTAGCTCTGCTGCCGATAGTTATCTTTTTTCTCGCAAGGCCGACACTGACGGACACTCGTGCAGCGCAGGAGGTCGCGAGAAGGGAACTTGAGGAGATGGGTAAGTGGAGCCGGGGCGAAAAAATTATGGGGGTCGTGTTGCCGGTTCTGCTTCTATTGTGGGTGACTAAGCCGCTTCATGGAATGCATACGACATTGGTCGCTTGGATCGGCGTCTCCGTTTTGCTCATCACCAATACCGAAAAATGGCAGGACATGGTGGAGAACGATAAGGCGTGGGAGACGCTTATATGGATTGGTGGTTTGCTGACTATGGCGAGAAGCCTCAAAGAGCACGGATTTATTGATTGGTTTGCTCAAGCCGTCGGCGCGTGGTTTACCGATGTCAGCGGTATAACGGTTGTCTTGATTATGGCGCTGATTTACTTCTATTCGATGTACAGTTTTTCGATGCTGTCGGCGCACATTGCTGCGATGGGCACGGTGTTTTTAGCGGTGGCGCTAGGTGCGGGGGCACCGGCGATGCTTACGGTCGCCATATTCGCATACTTTTCCAATCTCTGTGGGTGTACGACTAATTACTCGACGGGGCCGGTGATAATCTACTTTGGTCTGGATTACGTATCACCCCATAGGTGGTTCGCTAGCGGTTTTATGGTGTCGTTGTATCATCTGGCGATTTGGTTGGGTATTGGGTTGATCTGGTGGAAGATGCTTGGTTGGTGGTAGTTGGGAGCGCTGGCGACATCTGACTACAGGACTCATATTCTACTGTTTTCCGCGTCACAACTCCCCGAATCGCTCCCGCAGGTTGATGATCTCGCCGCTTTTGGCCGACTCGTATCCTGCCTGCACGATGGCCAAGCTCCTCCGTTCGCTGCGCCCCGACGTCGGCCCTTCGATCCCTTCTAACACGTAATCTGCGAAATCTTCGATCTCCTGTGCAAAGGCCGAGAGATTGCTGCTCGGATAGGTAAGCTCCTCTCGCTGATCGCCATTGTCCTCATTCCACGCTATACACGACTCCTGCGTCGCTTGGAGTAGCCCTTTGTCCCCGAAGATCGCATAGCCGCCCGGCGGATTGGGAAACTTCACCTCGCAGCTTTGCAGCACGGTTGTCTGGAATCCCGCGTCCATCGTCAAAAGCCCGGTCATGGTTCCCTCGACATCGCGTCGCTGGAAGCTGCGGGCGTGGTGCTCTTGCATGTACACCGAAGCGACCTCGCCGAGAACGTAGCGGAGCATCGCCATGGTGTGAATGCCGTGCAGCATCCAGGTGCCGGTGCCGCCGAGTTGCGGATTGGAAAGCCACTCGCGCCGCCCCGGATAGGCATAGGTAGGCCGCGCCCGAAATCCCTCCGACACTGATGCCGACACTACTTCGCCGATGTAGCGTCCCGTTGCCACCACCTCGCGCAGGAAGCGCGCCATGGGGTGATAGGACATGCTCTCTGCGACGTAGAGACGCACGCCAGCGCGGTCGGCCGCGTCGATCATGCGGGTTGCTTCCTCCACTGTTAGCGCCATCGGCTTTTCCACCAGCACGTGCTTGCCGGCGTTGGCGGCGGCGACTGCCTCTGGGCCGTGATTGGGATGAGGCGTGCAGAGGGAAACTGCATCAATCTCGGGATCTGCTAGCGCATCGTCGAGATCGGTGTACGTCTTGTCGATTCCGAACTCCTCTGCTTTGGCCTGCAAATGGTCTGGATCCCGATCCACCAAACAGGTCACCACAACCTTGCGGCCCAGCTCTCGTGCGCCCTCCACATGGTGGCTCCCCGCCCACCCGACGCCCACGACGGCCATGCGGACCATATCGCTCATCTCTGCGAACTCCTATGAGGTGTGTTATCTCTCCGTTCCATTTCTTCTTCCACGATCTTGGCGACCGTATTCAGGTGCCGTTTCGGCATTCCGTTGCGGTCTTTGGGCAGTCGGTCACCTATGAACTTGTCGAATTCGATTCGCGCCGCCACGTCCCCTACGGGAATGCCAGCGCCGAGTGCCTCGCAGACGGCCTCGCGGACGCTCGCCAGATAGCTAGCCTCCCAGCGAATCCAGTCTTTCACCTGATCTTCGCCGAAAAGGACTTCGCCGTGACCCGGAACTAGGATATCGATTTCGAGCGTCGCGAGTTTGTAGAGGGAGCGTTCCAACACTTCGCTGTTACCCGCGCCGATCGCGGCCACGATACCGGTCACCACGGAGTCGCCGGCGAATAGCAGGCGGTGTTCCTCTATATAGATGCTCACGCCGTCCGGGCTATGTCCCGGCGTCGGAAACATCCAAGCGTGTAGGCCGCCCAGATCCATGCGCAGCTCGTCTTGGTAGGTAATGGTCGGTTGGATCACTCTGGCTCGCGCCTCGGCCTCATCCACCTCCCAGCGCGCCGCCCAGCCTGGGATCTGTTTCTCAATTTCCGAGGGCGTGAGAGCGTGGGCGAAAACTTCTCCTTGTGCCAGCGGCCCTGCGCCGAGGATGTGGTCGCCGTGACCGTGGGTGAGCGCTAGTCGGTGCGGTTCGAAGCCGTTTTGGCGGATGAAGGAGGCCATGGCGGCTCCTTCGTCTTGGTAGTTGCTCCCGTCAATTGCCAGCGCCGCTCGCTTGCCGATCACAATGCCGTTCTTGCCATCGACAAAGCGGCTGTCAACGCTGAAGACGCTTGGGGCGAGTTCGTGGATATTCTCTAAAGCCATGCGTATTCGTTTTCGTCGATACTGAGTTGCTCCGCCGTTTTTCGCAGATCCGCCAGCGTCACGCGATTGAGCGGGATTCCTTTCTCGCGGTATTCAACGCGGCGAATCGCTTCTAGTTCGCCTGGGGCGTACACTTGGTCGAAACCGGGAGCGAGTCGGCAGTCGTGAATCTGCTGGATGGCGGCATCTACTCTCGACTTGAAGCGTTCGATATTTTCGAAAGAGGCGATGTGGATAGCGGCGACGAAGTGGCCGTCTGCGCCGGGAATTGGCCCGTCTTCAATGTTTCCCAGTTCGGTCCCGTAGCTAGCGCCGGAAAGCATGGACGAAAGGATGCCCATGATCATCGCCAGTCCGGCTCCTTTGAAGCCTCCGATGGGGGCTAGCAGGCCGTCGATTGCCACCTTGGGATCGGTCGTCGGTTGGCCTTCCCGGTCTAGTGCCCATCCTCCGTGTAGGCGCATTCCCTTCTGTTCGTAGATGCGGATCTTTCCGTGGGAAGATCCGCTGAACGCGGCGTCGTACACAATGGGAGACATTTCCCCTGCTGGTACGGAGATCGCGATCGGATTGATGCCCAAGAGCCGCTCGGCACCTCCCCAAGGTGCCATCGTTGGGAGTGCGTTGGTGGTCGCGATGCCGAGCATGTCGTGCGGCAGCGCCATGCGGGCGAAATACGCCATGGCACCGCAGTGATTGCTGCCGCGAATGGCTCCGGCGGCGATGCCAGTTTTCGCTGCCTTGTCGATCACCTTCCGCATGGCCAAGGCCGCGCCGAGCTGTCCCATTGAATTGCGTCCATCTACGATGACGAACGAGGGACCTTCGCGGACGACTTCGGGCTTGGCGGTCGGGTTCACGCCTTTAACTGTCAGCTTCTCCGCGTACTCGGGCACCCGTATGACGCCGTGCGAGTGGGTTCCGCATAGATCCGCGTCCACGAGCGAATCGGCCAATAGAGCGGCGTCCGCTTGGGACATGCCGCACCGCTCGAAAACGGCGACGACTAGTTCCAGTAATTCTTCTGCATTAACGCGAATTTCGTCGTCCAACTTGCTCATCCTACCTTTCTTGCGCCGCCTGTGTAATCGCCGCGATTTTGTCGGCAAAGCGCACTTGGCTGTCGTCTTGGGGCGCGTAGCCGATCGCGCGCCGGGCGTTGGCCAAGCTCCAGAAGTTGTGCGCGTTGCCGCTGATGCCGTAGAAGATCTGGAAAGGCACGCCGTTGGCGTCGCGGATGTCTTCGGTCTCAATGCTTTTGACTACCAGTTGCACTTGGTCGCGCACGCTCAGATAGGCTCCCAAGCCTCGGTGCATTTTCTGTAGATCGTTGCCGCAGCCGTCAATGTCGGTCTCGCGGGGACCGCCGATGCGCAACTGCACATTTTCTAGGGCAGGTCCCTCCTTGCCGCAAGCGAACATAAAGCCCAGCAGTTCATACGACGCCTTGGCCCAGCCGTAAAAATTGTCTGACAGCGGCAGCATGTCGGGCGTGACAAAGTCCATGTGTCCCGACCAGATCAGATTTTCGTAGTAATCGGCTGCGTGATTGGAGCTGACGATCACGGCGCGCCGCACGCCCTCGTCTTGGCAGACTCGGTACACGTTGTGGGCCATGGCAACATTGTCGGCCTCGTTCCAGAAGCGCTGTTCGCCCTGCCCAGTTCGGACAAAGCCGCAGTGGACTACCGCGTCGGCATCTCTGAAGTATTCCCGGTAGGCATCGCGGTCTTTCTCCAGCAGATTGGCGATGTGGACTCCTGCCACCTCTTCACCTTGGCGGTTGGTTGTTTTTACGTCCAGTAGAACGGTTTCGTAGCGTTCCTTTAGGGCGGGCAACATGCGACCGGCGACGTATCCGGCGGCACCGGTGACGACGATTTTGCGTTTAGACATGGGGCCTTCCTAAGCTGTGGGTTTTGTTGAAAGTTCAAGTCAAGCAACGGCTAAAGCGATTGCTTCAGTATCGGGTGTCTTAGGAGCCATAAAGGGCCTTTTAGGCCGCTAGGTCAAGTCGCGGAGGATACCTTGATCACCACTATGACGAGCAGTGCGCCGTTTACGCCCCCTGTCTCTTGACCAGCAGAGTATGCTCGCATATGATGAGATCATATCGCCATCAGGTATTCGTTGCATTTCAAGGAGGTGCTCCTTGGCAGATGTTCCGAAGAGCATGACCCTGCGTGGGCTGGATCCCCAGCTTGTCGCCAAGTTGAGGGAGGTAGCCGAGCGAGAAGGCAAGAGCGTGAATCAGACAGCGCTGGACGCCCTGCGCAAGCAGTTCGGATTGGACCGATCTCGTCGGTTCACCGAAGTCTATCGAGACTTGGATCACCTGTTTGGACGTTGGGACGAAGACGAGTTCGCCCGGATTCAGCAGAAGATCGATTCCGAGCGGCGCATTGATCCAGAACTATGGCAGTGAATGCGTTTCTGATCGATACCGACATCTACTCGCACGCCATGCGCGCAGAATCGGCTCACTTAGCAGGAGAACAATGTGATTCGTAACGATCGGCGCGACTGCTTCGTCGGGTTTCTATCGGACGCGGCTACACTTCTAACACAGGACGTTCCAACCGTGCGTGATAGGGCGGTTCGAGGACTTTGCGCTGCTCGTCGGTCATTAGGGCGAGCATTTCTTCGGACCAGTTGTGGGGTACGTAGGCGAGGTTGCCCGGCGAGAAGCGGAAGAGGGCAGTGCGGCGGTCGTGGTCGGCGGTCCAAGGCAGGGTGCCGTGCGTGGTGGCCTCGGTGAATATGATGCAGTCGCCGGCATTGCAGATAATCGGCTTGATGAATTCGCGGTACGCCTCGCCGCGTCGGAGTGCCATCGGGCAGGGATAGTTGCCCTTGTGGCTGCCGGGGATCAAGCACAAGCCCCCGTCTCCTTCGCGCACGTCCGCGAGCTGGTAGGCGGCCACGGTCAGGCCGTTGTGCATTTTGCCGTCTTTGAAAATGTAGTACTGGTGGCGGTCAAAGCCGGGGCCGGACGATCCGTGCAGGAGGTGGCCCTCGGCCCCTTTGCGCATGGTGATGATGCCTAAATTGTGATCGAGGCGGAAGCCGGTGCCCAAAATCTCGTGCAGAAACGGCACCACCTTGGGGTTGACCAGCATGTCGCGGAAGGGGCGGCCATGCGGGTCGGGCCACGATAGCGCGCCGCCGAGGTCGCCGCGGCCGGTCACGCCTTCGAGCGCCTTGGAGCCGGCCGATAGCGACAGCTCGCCCGTGCGCTCGTGGATCTGATCGGCATGGCGGTCAATAGCCTCGTTGGCCAGCGCGATGTCCTCGGCCGACAAGACGTTGGGCACGACGATGTAGCCGTTGAGGTCAAAAAAATACTTTTCGTCTTCGTTCATCTTGACGTTCCTCCGGGAGTGGGTCTAGTATAGCAGTACGCAATTGCTTGGGCAACCGAGAATGAGAGGGTTTATGGACGCTGAGATAAAGGAAAAAGTGGATCAATTGCGCCGCGAGGGTTGGTGCCTGTTGGAGCGGATTATTCCGGAGGACGCCATAGACCGAGTGCGGGCGCACGCGCAAGAAGCGCATGAAAAGGCGCAGCAGGACTACGAGGCTATGGGCGGGCACATCGGGCGGCAGACCGGCCCAAACGGCGAGCCGGGGATTTGCCTGATCGCGTATTTGCCGGAGTTTGCGCCGTATCTGGGCGACGAGCGTTTGTTGGGGGTGGCGCAGGTGGTTTTTGGCGGGCACGTGCGGATTGCGCAGACCGAGTTTAAGACGCAAGTGCCCAACCGCGAGGACTTGGACTGGCGCGGCTTTCACTCGGATTGGCCGCACGACCTGACCGACAGGGACTTCGCTGGCAGAGTGGCGCAGCCCTTCCCGAATGTGACTATGCAGCTATCGGTGCTGTGGATGCTGTCGCCGTTTGGGCCAGAGACGGGCGGGACGTGGGTGGTGCCGCGCAGTCACCGCGATCCGCTCAACCCGCGAATGCACCAGACGCCCGAAGGGCTGGAAGAGCGGATTGACCAGTTCAAGCCGATTCGCGGGGAGATTCAGGTCGTCGGCCCGGAGGGCAGTGCGCTGGTGATGGACAGTCGGATCTGGCATTCGACTGCGGCGAACCCCAGCCCGGAGCCGAGGGTGGCGATCATCACGCGCTATTGTCCGTGGTGGTTGAGCGTGGAATTTGGCGGGCGCAACAATGCGATTGTGCCGAGGGAGGCGTACGAGGCTCTGCCGGAGACGGTCAAGCCGCTCTATCGGCATCGGGCCGAGGGGGAGGTGGATGCGTTTCGGGCCTAAGCCGATATATCGAGTAGAGCTTCTTCGTCGGCCAAGGCGTAGCCTTGTTCCAGCAGGTCGGCGAGAGTTGTACGCGATAAAATTTGATCCACGGCCTGCTGCACTTGTCCCCACAGCGCGCGCACTGAACACGCGGTGAGCGAGTGCGTGCAGCAATCCGCGCTACCGGCGAAGTGATCGCAGAAGCCATCGTCAAAGAGGCGACCGCCTAGCGTGGCGAGCGCGTCGGCCACGGCGATTTGGTGGGGAGGCTTGGCGAGGGCGTAGCCGCCTTGCTGGCCGCGGGCGCTTGCCACAAAGCCGCCCTGCCGGAGAATGCGCAAGAGCTTGGCGACATTGTGATGGGTGATCCCCTCGGCTTGGCTGATTTCCGGGATGGTCAGGCTGCCGGGGGTCTGGCGGGCCAGTTGCAAGAGGCAGCGCAAGCCG
>JAJDYK010000017.1 GCA_022825185.1 Candidatus Latescibacterota bacterium
ATCCCCAAGTACAGCGCATCGTTTTGCACTCGCTGGAGCGAATGGCGGCCGGCGGAATCTACGACCAAATCGGCGGCGGCTTTCACCGCTACGCCACAGACGCCGAATGGCGCGTGCCGCACTTCGAGAAGATGCTCTACAACCAAGCGCATCTGTCGCGACTGTACCTGCGCGCGTACGAACTGACGGGAGACGACCGGTGGCGGTGGGTGGCAGAGGATGTTTTTCGCTTTGTCGCGCGGGAGATGACCGGGCCGGAAGGGGCTTTTTACTCGGCACTGGACGCCGAGACTGAGGCCGAAGAGGGCAAGTACTACCTGTGGATTTCGGAGGATCTAGAAAGCGTGTTGGGTCGCGAAGCAGAATTGTTTTGGAGCGTCTATGGGTTGGCTCCCATGCCCGAGGGCGAGGGGGGCGTCCTCTACGTGAAAACGTCGCTTGCCGAGACCGAGTTGCGAGCGCAAATGGCACCCGTGCGGCAGCGCGTCCTTGCGGCGCGGACCGAGCGGCTCTATCCCCTCCTCGACGACAAGGTGCTAGCCGCTTGGAACGGGATGATGATCGAGGCGTACGCACGGGGTTTTGCAGTCTTGGGCGATCCCGCATATCGCCGTGCAGCCGAGCGAGCGGCCGATTTCGCTCTGCAACACCTGCGGCGCGAGGACGGGGGGTTGTGGCGGGTCCATCGGCTGGGGGTTTCTCGGCAGACGGCGTACTTAGACGACTATGCGTTTTTGGCGCGCGGGCTGACGACATTGTACCGGGCGACCGGCGAGGCGCGGTGGTTGCAGGCCGCGCGCGAGCTGAGTGCCGAGATGGTGGCGCGGTTTTGGGACCAAGAGGTCGGGGGATTTTTCTTTACTGAAGCTGGAAACGCGCTCATCGTGCGCAGCAAATTCGCCCAAGACTCGGCCCTGCCTGCGGGCAATGCGGTGGCAGCCCACGCGCTGCTAGACTTAGCTGAGCTGACGGGCCAAGCGCACGGCTCGGCTGAGCTAGCCGAAGCCTATCGTAGCCGGGCGGCGCAAATCCTATCCGCTTTTAGCGGGGCCATGCGGGCACAGCCCTCGGCCTCAGTGCATTTGGCAGCCGCGGCCGAGCGCCATCTGCAAGCGTCGCTGTCCGCAGCCGCATTAGCGGACACGCAAGCGGATTCACTAGTCTCCATGCGGGTCGAACTACCCGCTCAGCCGCCCGTGGCGGGCGAGGTTTTTGCCGTGGCAGTGCATCTGGACATCCGCCCGGGCTGGCATATCAACGCCAACCCGCCTTCGGGCGATTTGCTCATTCCCACCTCGCTGACGCTCAATGCGGACTGGCCGCTGGACTTTGCTCGCGTGCGCTATCCCGCAGGCCGCTCGCAGGCCTTTCCGGCCCTAGCAGAAACGCTCTCGGTGTACGAGGATCAGGTTGCGCTGTGGGCGGATTTTTCGCTGCCCTTAACAGCGGCTGGGACGGCGGGCCATTTGCGCTTCTTGGTCCAGTATCAAGCCTGTGACGAGGTTCGTTGCCTCCCACCGACGGAATTGACCCAGAGCGTGCTGATGGCCGTCGCACCATGATCCAACGCGCAGACATCATCGGCTGCGGGGTGAGCGAGCCAGAGGCCGCCAAGCTCCTCGCCCAAATCAAAGCCCTCTCCGGCTCGCCGGAAGCTCGCTGGCGGGAGGCAGCTCGCTACATTCTGAGGCCGGATCATCCCTTTGCACTGCACCAGTTGCTCTATCGGGCAATCTACGGCAGCGCGGGCGGTCCGGTGTTTTTTCCCGAACCAGCAGACATTGAGCACGCGCATATGACGGCGCTGCGGCGCGAGCTGGGTCTGGATTCGCACGCCGCGCTCTTTGCGTGGTCGGTTGCAGAACGGGAGGCGTTTTGGGAGCGGACGGTCACCCGCTTGGGAATCCGCTTCCGCAAGCCGTACGCGCAGCTTCTCGATCTGTCCCAAGGCGTCGAAGCACCCCAGTGGTTTGTCGGGGCCGAGATGAATATCGCCGAGAGTTGCTTCCAGGCTCCTGCCGATCAAACGGCCATTGTCTTCCAGCGCGAGGGTAGCCAGCTTGAGCGGATGAGTTTCGGCGAATTAGAAGCTCTGTGCGACCGGGTCGCCGGCGGTTTGCGTGCATTGGGATTTGGCCCCGGCGACCGGATTGCCGTGGCCATGCCGATGACGGCCGAGTCGGTAGCGATCTATCTGGGGATTATCAAGGCCGGTTGCGCAGTGGTGGCCATTGCCGACAGTTTCGCCGCTCCCCAGATCGCCGCTCGGCTGCGGATCGGGGAAGCCAAGGCCGTTTTTACGCAGGACGTGATTTTGCGCGGCGGGCGCGAGTTGCCGCTGTACCCGCGCTTGGTCGCCGCAGAGGCCCCGTTGGCGATTGTATTGCCGGGGCGCGTGGAAGGGTTGACAGAGGCACTTCGCCCCGGAGATCTGCACTGGGACGAATTCTTACAAGCCGACGCTATATCGGCGGCCGTGGTCTGCGACCCCGACGCGACGACCAATGTCCTGTTTTCATCGGGAACCACCGGCGATCCCAAGGCCCTGCCCTGGACCCATGTCAACCCGATCAAGTGCGGCGCAGACGCGCATTATCACCAAGATGTCCACCCAGGCGACGTGGTCGCTTGGCCGACCAATTTGGGCTGGATGATGGGGCCGTGGCTGATCTACGCCGCCTTTTTGAATCGGGCGACCATGGCGCTCTACTATGGCAAGGCGACGGAGCGGGGCTTTGGGGAGTTTGTGCAGGCGGCTGGCATTACCATGCTCGGCGTCATTCCGAGCATGGTGCGCACTTGGCGCAGCACAGGCTGCATGGAGGGAATCGACTTTTCGGCGATTCGAGCTTTCAGTACCACCGGCGAGTGCTCCAATCCCGAGGATATGCACTATCTGATGGCGCTGGCGGGGTATCGGCCCATCCTCGAATACTGCGGCGGCACCGAGCTGGCAGGCGGCTATTTGCTCAGTACGCTAGTCGAGCCGGTCGCACCCGCGACCTTTAATTCGGCAGCGCTGGGAACGGATTTGGCGATTTTGGACGAAGACGGACAGGAGTGTGAAAGCGGTGAGGTCTTTCTCGTGCCGCCAGCCATTGGCATGTCAACTCGGGTGCTCAACCGAGACCACCACGAGGTGTATTACGCGGGCGTGCCCAAGCGGGGTGGGGTACCACTGCGCCGCCACGGCGACCAGGTCGAACGACTAGCCCCGGACATCTACCGAGTCCACGGTCGAGCCGACGACGTGATGAACCTAGGCGGAATTATGGTCAGTTCCGCAGAGATCGAGCGAGCCTTGAATACAATGCCGGGCGTGGTCGAGACCGCGGCGATTGCAGTGCCGCCGCCGGGGGGTGGGCCGAGTCTGTTGGTGATCTTCGCGGTGCTGGAGGAAGCTGGCGACCACTTGCAAGCCTGTCCTGAGCGAAGTCAAAGGGACGCGATGCAGCAGACGATCCGCCGGGAACTCAATCCGCTGTTCAAGATTCACGAGATAGTAGTGGTGGAATCGCTGCCGCGGACCGCGTCGAACAAGGTGATGCGGCGGGTTTTGCGGGAGCGGTATAGCAGGGAACCGCGCGAACATCAACGCGCAGGCTCGTAAGAACCGAGCGAAAGGAGCATCCGATGCGATATGGCTATCTGTCTGCCTTGCTGCTGCTAGTGGCGATCTATCCGGCCGAAGCTGGCCGCTACGACGATCCGAGCTTTCTCACCAGCCACCTCGTCTCCGGTGGAGTGCCCAAAGACGGCATTCCGGCCCTAACCAACCCCACCTTCGTGGCACCGAACGAAGTAAACTACGTACAGGAAAACGACGTGGTCATGGGAATCGTCATCAACGGCGAACCACGAGCGTACCCGCACAACATTGGCTGGTGGAACGAGGTCATCAACGACCGCGTCGGCGATCAGTCGGTCGTAGTGTCCCTGTGTCCGCTTACGGGCACCGGTCAAGTCTTCAATGCCACCGATGGCGATGGCTCGCAAATCGAGTTTGGGGTCTCCGGTCTGCTGATCAACAGCAACTTGGTCATGTACGACCGGCGCGACGACGAAACGCTCTACCCGCAGATGATTTACACGGCCATCAACGGTCCCCAAGTCGGCGACCGCCTAGAGCTAATGCCCGTGGTAGAGACGACTTGGGCGCTGTGGCAGCGGATGTACCCAGGCACCACCGTGGTCCAAGCCACCACTGGCTGGGAGTACTACAACTCGCGACCAGCTTACAACGAAAATCAATATACTTTCTATCCTTACGGCGATTATCGCACCAGCCACGAGTACCTGATCTTCCCACCCACGACCAACGGCGGCGCATTCGACCATCGCTTTGAGACCAAGGACCTAGTGCTGGGATTGTGCCGCAACGACCAGACCAAAGCCTTTCCCTTCGCGCTGATGCCCGACGGGGCGGTGATCAACGATCTCGTCGGCAACGACCCCGTAGTCGTCCTATTTGACTACGCATCGCGCACGGCCTTGGCCTATTTCAGCCAACTCGACGACACGCCGTTGAGCTTTTACGGCGTGGAGTCCGAGGGGCCGTTGCCAGTAGAATTCATGGATGCGGAAACGGGTTCGCGCTGGAACATGCTCGGCGAAGCTGTCGCCGGGCCGCTCGCGGGGCGGCGGTTGGCGCAAGTCCCGGCTTACAATGCCATGTGGTTTGCCTGGATCGCCTACTGGCCCGATACTGAGGTCTGGCAGCCGGGCGAGGGAATTCTCAGCCAAGAGGATATCGAGCAGATAGAGCAAACCGCAACGGTCGTCGAAGCCTCAGACGCCGCGCCTGCGGGCTTTGCCTTGCGGCAAAATTTCCCCAACCCGTTCAACGCGCAGACGCTGATCCAGTACGAACTTCCAGCAGCCGGACCAGTGCGGCTCAGCGTGTTCAACGCGGCTGGGCAGCGAGTGCGCTTGCTGGTAGAAGAACACCAAACGACCGGGCTATACTTGCAACCGTGGGACGGGCGCGACGACGCCGGGCAGCAAGTGGCCAGCGGCGCGTATCTGTACCGATTGGAAGCATCGGGATTTGTCCAAGCGCGGATGATGATGTTGGTGCGCTGACGAACCAAACTTAGGGAGGAGACCATGAGCAATTTTCTCAGTCGCTATCTAAACTGGTTGCACTTGCGGTGGCCAGCCGGCGTGGTGGAGAAGTTGCCGCGGGTGGATGAGCACGGGCAGAGCAATGTCTCCGGGCTGTACATCGTCGGCGACTTGACCGGAATTCCGCTGTTGAAGTTTTCAGCCGATACAGGCGCTCGGGCCGTACAGCACATCACGGCCGACGAGGCATTTCAGCGCAGCAAGGGGCAAGAGGATGTCTTGGACTTGGCGATTATCGGCGCGGGCGTTTCCGGCATGTCCGCGGCCTTGGAGGCGCGGGAGGCCGGGCTGTCGTTTGTGCTTTTGGAGGCGACCGAGCCGTTTTCCACGCTGGTCAATTTCCCCAAGGGCAAGCCCATTTACACCTATCCCACCGAAATGGAGCCGGCCGGGCAGATCCGCTTTGGCGCCGAGGTCAAGGAGCCGCTGATCGAGGAGTTAAACGAGCAGACGCTCGCCCAAGGCATCGAGCCGACCATAGCGCGAGTCGAGCAGGTAAAAAAGCGGGGCGACCTCTTTGAGTTGGAGATTCCGCGCCAAGAAAACATCAAGGCCCGCCGCGTGATCGTCGGAATTGGGCGCTCGGGCAACTTTCGCAAGTTAGGGGTGCCGGGCGAACAATTGGACAAGGTCTTCAACCGCTTGCACGATCCCGTTGACTTCTGCGACAAAGACGTGCTGGTCGTTGGCGGCGGCGACAGCGCCTTAGAGGCGGCCATTGCCATCGCCCAATGCGGCGGGCGAGTGACCGTCTCCTATCGCAAACTCGAATTTTCCCGTCCCAAGCCCGAAAACGTCGAAAAGCTGAACATGCTCGCGGCCGATCCAATGGCCGACGTGGCCGTGGACACCCCTTCTTCCGAGCGGGTGACGACCAGCAGCGGCGCCTTTATGGAAAAGGGCCGTCAAGCGGGATCGATCCGCCTGCTGATGGCCAGCCAAGTGCTGAACATCGAGGACGACGCGGTCGCGCTCAAAGACGCCGAAGGCCAGGAACTGAGCCTACCCAACGACGCAGTGTTTTCCATGATTGGACGCGAGGCCCCGCTCGATTTTTTTAGACGCAGCGGCGTGGAGATCAACGGCGAATGGAGCCCTAAGCGTTGGCTGTCCTTGGGGCTCATCCTACTGGCGGCAGTTTTCGTCTATCACTGGAAGACCGACGCGGGCATTCCGGTCAAGAAGTGGTTCGACCAAGCCGATCTCTTCCCCTTCAACCTAGCAGCACCACCGACAGCCCATACCCTGTGGGACACGGTGCAAGTGTCGATGACCCAGCCGAGTTTTTACTACTCGCTGGCCTATTGCCTGTGCGTCGTCCTCTTCGGCTTGCAGCGCATCAAGCGACGGCGCACGCCGTACATCAAGGTGCAGACGCTGACGCTGATGGCGGTCCAGTGCATTCCGCTTTTTCTGCTGCCCTATCTGTTCTTGCCCTGGGCCGGCTACAATGGCTGGTTCGACGAGGGTGCTTGGCTCAAGCCGATGGCCGATGGCCTGTTTCCCGAGTCGCAATGGGCCGAGCACGGGCGCGAATACTGGCGATCTCTAGGGCTTATTCTCGCTTGGCCGCTGTTCTTTTGGAACGTCTTCACCAGCGAGCCGCTGTGGTGGTGGCTGGCCATTAGCCTCGTGCAGACCTTCGTCATCATCCCGCTGATCATCTTTTTCTGGGGCAAAGGGGCCTACTGCGGCTGGATCTGCTCGTGCGGCGCACTGGCCGAAACTATGGGCGATAATCACCGGCACAAGATGCCGCACGGCATGGTGTGGAACAAGGTGAACATCGTGGGGCAGGTCGCGCTGCTATTGGCCAGCGTGCTGCTCATCTTGCGCCTAGTCGGCTGGGCTTTGCCGCACGATCACTGGATCAACGGGGCCTACATGGGGCTATTTATGGGCAAGGGCACCAACTGGGGCAACTTGCCCTTCCCGCTGACTTTTCTCAACTACGTGTGGTCGGTCGATCTGCTGCTGGCCGGCATCTTAGGCGTCGGGCTGTACTGGCATTTCAGCGGCCGGATGTGGTGCCGCTTCGCCTGCCCGTTGGCGGCCCTGATGCACGTGTACGCGCGCTTCAGCCGCTTCCGCATCCTCGCCGACAAGAAAAAGTGCATCTCCTGCAATGTCTGCACCTCAGTGTGCCACCAAGGCATCGACATTATGAACTTCGCCAACAAGGGGCTACCTATGGCCGACCCGGAGTGCGTGCGCTGTAGCGCGTGCGTGCAGTCTTGCCCCACGGGTGTGCTGGAATTTGGTCAGGTAGATAAAAACGACGAGGTGATAAAGACCGACGGGCTAGCCGCGTCGCCGGTGCGGATGCAGGAAAAGTAAACTAACCGCTAGCGAGCGCCTGCTCTAGCTGCTGGCAAAACGTCTCGATGACCTTGAGGCGGGCGAAGCGTTTGTCGTTGCCCTCCACCAAGGTCCAAGGAGCAATAGTCGTGTGGGTGCGCGCTACCATGTCGTCAACCGCGACCTCGTACTCGTCCCACTTCTCTCGGTTGCGCCAGTCTTCGTCGGTGATCTTCCAGCGCTTGTGCGGGGTCACCTGCCGCGCCTTGAAGCGCCGCAGTTGCTCGTCCTTGTCGATGTGAATCCAGTACTTGGCCACTACTATGCCGTGGTCTGTTAGCTGCGCCTCAAAATCATTGATTTCGCCGTATGCCCGCTGCCAAGCCGCTTCATCGGCAAAGCCCTCGACGCGCTCGACTAGCACCCGGCCATACCAACTGCGGTCAAAAATCACCATCCGACCCGCGCGCGGCAGGGGGAGCCAAAAGCGCCAGAGGTAGTGTTGGGTGTGTTCCTCGTCCGTGGGAGCGGCGACTTGGATGATCTGATAGACACTGGGGTCGAGGGCGGCAGTCAGGCGCTGGATGATCCCGCCCTTGCCCGCGGCATCGGCCCCCTCGAAAACCAAGACGGTCGAGACGCCTTTGCGGCGCGCCTGCTGAGTCAAGCGATAGAGCCGGCCTTGGTATCGCTCGAGCAGGGCTTGGTACTCCTTCTTGGCTACCCGCTGTTCCATGTCCAACGGAGTCAACACGTTAGGCGCGGGCGCCCAGTCTGATTCGACGAGCTTGGGACGGCTCTTCTTTTCGCCTAGACGCTGGTGGATGGCGTCGCGCACGGCATGGCCCACCGCCAATGTGTAGCGAGGGTCGCTGCCTTCGACAACCTGCCAACGAGCGCCTCGGTTATCGGTTTTTTGCCGTAAGCGGTCACCGGCTCGTTCGAACTCGTCGTAGTACTTCAATCCCTCTCGCGCATCCGCGTTCACCCGCCAGCGGGTCAGCGGGTTCTGCTCCAAGTCCGCAATGCGTTGCTGCCGCGCCTCTTTGTCTAAGTGAATCCACAACTTGATCAGCAGCGCACCATCAACGACGAGTTCGTTCTCAAAGGCTGTGATGCGGCCAACGTCGCGCGCAAACGTCGCCTCATCGCTGTTCCCATGAGCCAAGTCGCGCAGCGGGCGGTCGTACCAGCCGTTCAAGTAGATGCCGATGGTTCCCTTCGGCGGCAGCGAGAGCCAATAGCGCCAGTACTCTGGGCGCTCGCGTTCCTCTGCGGACGGCGGCTCAAAAGCGCAAACCGCAATGCCGTGCGAGTCCATCCACTGCCTGAGCACATTGCTCGCCGCGCTCGTACCTGCGCCGACAAAACCACCCAAGACGATGATCGTTGGAAATCGAGCTTGCTGCAACCGCTCTTGAGCCGCGATCAGTTCCGTGCGCAGCTCAGCTTCGAGCTTCTTGCATCGGCCATTCGGAACGCCGCGTTTCAACCCATTGGTTGCCATTGATCGCCTCTTTGCATTGCTCAAAAATAATAAAAAAACTGCTTCTACGCCTCTTATGGCTAGCCCGCAACCGGCAGCGCACCGATTGCCGCCCACCGGGCAAAGCCGTAGATTTTTGCATCCCTTGGCAAAGGAGCCTTTGGCATGGAAGTACTCGGCGGGCCGCTTTTTGGCGTTGCCGGAGCAGGCGAATCGCACGGGCCGGCAATTGTCACCACGGTCTTCGGTTGTCCCCCCGGCCTGTGGGTGGAGCGCGCCCAGATCCAGCACTATCTCGACCGCCGCCGCCCCGGCAGCAACAAGCTGGGCACCCCCCGGCGGGAAGACGACCAAGTCGCCCTGCTGTCCGGCCTCTACTCAGGCGATCACGACCAACTCCTATCCGGCCCGGCACTGCACTTGCACCTAGACGAAGACGCGACGCCGGTGCACACATACCAAGCTGGCTTCACTACGGGCGAGCCGATCGCCGCAGCCGTGCTCTCAGCCGCCAAGCGCTCGGGCGATTACAAGCAGTTCGCCGGGCCGCAGGGCCATGTCCGCCCCGGGCATACTGACTTAGTCAAGCACTACAAATCGCGGGGCTTTGTCGATGTGCGCGGCGGCGGGCGCTCCAGCTATCGCTCGACCATCTCTGACGTCATCGGCGGCACCATTGCTCGCCTCTATCTAGCCGAGCACTTCGGCACGGCCATTTTTTCTTCGATCTGCCAAGTCGGGCCGCTAGAGACGGGCATTTCCCTCGCGGCGCGAGTCGCCGAACTAGCCGAAGCCGAGGGGCAGCCTCTGTCGCCCGCAACGTGGGCCTCCCTCGAAAGCGATCTAGAGCGTGGGCCGCTCCGCGCAGTGGATGCGGATTTCGCTCATCAAGCAGCCGAGCTGATTGCCAAGACCCGCAAAGAACAGGACTCCATCGGCGCGGCGCTCGAAGTAGTGGCCGTCAACGTGCCTCCCCTCGTCGGCGAACCGCTGTACCAGAGCCTGAAGTTGCGTTTGATGGGCAGCCTCGGCGGCTTGCACGCCGTGCAAGCCTGCGAAATAGGCGTGGGCAGCGCTTCGTCTGCGCGCCGAGGCAGCGAGCACAACGATCCCATCCGCACCAGTGGGTACCAGAGCAACAGCCACGGCGGCCTGCTCGGCGGCGTGACCACGGGTATGCCGCTCGTATGCCGCTTGAGCTTCAAGCCCACGGCCACCATTGCCCGGCCCCAAGATTCCGTGCGCAAGGACCTCGAAGAAATCGAGTTCCAACTCGCCAAGGGCCGCCACGACCCCTGCGTAGGCGTGCGCGCTGGCGCGACCCTAGAGTCGCGGCTAGCCATCGAGCTGATGAACGCCGTGCTCATGCACCAAGCGCGCAGCATGGATGCGGAAAATTTCAAACTGTTCCATTAACGAATGGTGTTGGCAGGTTGATCGTGGTCTAGGCGCGTCCGTCGGCGGTTCGCCATCCGCCCCCTACTCACAGCGCGGGCATCTCTACGCTCAGTTCCGCCGCCACTTTGCCGAGTTCATCCCAAGTGGGTTGGGGTAAATCGATGCCTTCGACTAGCAGCCGCGCTCTAGTCTGCTGTTCGATTTCGCCGGGCGCATAGACTTTCTCAAATCCGGGCAAGGGGCGAGCCGAACACACCCACTTGGCCATCTCTTCGACTTCGCGCTCGTACGAATCCAAGTCGATAAAGTCCTCGATATTGATCGCTAGGACCATGGTCCCATTACCACCTTTGCCGCCTTCTTTAGTGCAACCCGCATGAGAGAGCGGTCCCACCAACATTTCTACCATCATCGCCAGTCCACTGCCCTTGTGGCCAAACTGCTGGCCGCCCAACGGCAAGACACCTGTACCCTCGGCGTCGTCTAAATAGCGCTGGGCGTCGGTGACGGGCTGGCCTTCCTGATCTATAACCCAACCCTCGGGCATCGGCTCCTGGCGAATGTTCTTCTGCACGATTTTGCCGCCAGCCACGACGGTCATGGTCATATCGAGCATGAAAGGCGGGCCATTTTGGCGCGGGGCGGAAAAGGCAATAGGCTCAGGACGCAGGCGGCGGTCCGCCGAGCCGAAGGGCGCGAGGAATAAGCCTCCGCCATTGAGCCAAACCATGCCGATCATGCCCCTTTCGGCGATCCGCGGCGGATAGTCGCCGAGGCGGCAGATATGGGAGATGTGGTTGAGGCCGACAAAGCCGAAGGTGGAGTTTTGGGCTTTTTCAACGGCAATGTCGAGGGCGCGATTGACGGCGACAATGCCGTTGGCTCCCTTGCCGTTGATGACCCTGAGCACGGGGGTGTCGCGCACGACTTCGGTCTCTTCCCAGCGGACGTAGTTGTTTTTCATCCCGCGGGCATAGCCGGAGACTAGCCAAGTGCCGTGCGAGTCGTGGCCGTGGAGGTGGCTTTCGACGACGTGGTCGGCGACGATAAGGGCGTCATCTGCGGGAATGCCAGTAGCGGCAAAAATACGATAGCAGAGGTCTTTGAGGACGTCGTGTTGGACTACGGGCATGAAAGGTCCTTTGGATGGGTGTGCTTCCTAGGAGGCGTGCGCTTCCATCAACTCGGCGAAATAGCTAAACAGATGGAAGCTGTCGTGCGGGCCTGGCGAGGCCTCCGGGTGGCACTGGATGGAAAAAATGGGCAGTTCTCGGTGGTGCAGGCCCTCGACGCAATTGTCGTTGAGGTTGAGGCGAGTGATTTCGAGGCAGTCGGGCAACGAGTCGGCCGCAATGCCCCAGCCGTGGTTTTCAGAGGTGATTAGAATCCGTTCGCTGGCGCGTTCCTTGATCGGCTGATTGGCCCCACGGTGCCCGAACTTGAGGCGGTAGATTTCCGCGCCAAAGGCCAAGCCGAGAATCTCGTGGCCCAAGCAGATACCGAAAATTGGCTTCTTGCCGACGAGCCCCTTACAAGTTGCGATCGCATAGTCGAGGGGCTGGGGGTCGCCCGGACCGTTGGAGAGAAAAACGCCGTCCGGCTCCAAGGCCAAGACCTCGTCGGCCGTAGTTTTGGCCGGCACGACCGTCACCTTGCATCCTGCGGCAACCAAGCAGCGGACGATATTGCGCTTGATCCCGTAGTCTAGGGCGACGACGTGAAAGCGCGGGGCTTCGGGGCTTTCGACATAGGGCGCAGAACAGCTAACGGCGGCGACCATATCGACACCGACAAGTCCGGGCCAAGCGCGCGCCTTTTCAACTAAGCTGTCTGGGTCGAGATCGGTAGTGGAAATGGCGGCGTCCATCACGCCCTCAATGCGCACTCTGCGAGTCAACTCGCGGGTATCGATGCCCTCGATGCCGAGCACGCCGTGCTCTTCGAGATACTCGGGTAAGCTCTGGCGCGCACGCCAGCTACTCGGCAGGCGAGAGCATTCTTTCATCAGGAAGCCGCGGACTTGAGGCCGCGCTGATTCGTCGTCTTCAGGTGTGACCCCGTAATTGCCTATGAGTGGGTACGTCATGGTGACAATCTGGCCGGCATAGGAGGGGTCTGTGAGAATTTCCTGATAGCCGGTCATACTGGTATTGAAGACCATTTCGCCGAGGCACTCACCCCCACGGCCAAGGGCACGGCCCTCAAAGACAGTGCCATCCGCGAGCGCAACGAGCGCTTTCATCTTCCGTAGATACTCCTTTTTGAGAGGGTTTTAACAGCAGGTAAAAACTTAGGGAAAAAAAGGCGCGGTGAACAGGCGGCTCATTCCGGCGCTGGGTCCGTCAGATCTTGGCGCTCCTGCCGTGCGCGCTCCTGCATATCGACGGCCGGATCGAATTCGCCGACGATTTCCTGACCGACGATTTCTTCAATCACGTCTTCTAAAGTAACAATGCCAGCGAAGCCACCGTATTCGTCGACGACGGCAAAAAGGTGCTCGCGCCGCTGGATGAATTCTTCGAGTAGGCGACTAGCCCGCGCCGACTCGGGCACCGAATAGATAGAGCGGCTCACCTCAGAGAGTTTAGCTTGATCGCGGCCATCGGCCAAGGCGCTAAACGCATCGCGCCGCAGCACCAAACCGACGATGTTTTCTCGCTCGCCCTGATAGAGGGGCACCCGGCTGTGGTCCCAGCTACCGGACTGCTCGCGGGCCTCGGCCAAGGTCAAGTCGCGGTCGAGGCAGTGTACTACCGTGCGCGGGGTCATTATATCGCGCGCCCGCAATTCGTCGAGCTTGAGGATGTTTTGGATGACGCGCTCTTGGTCGTGAGAAATGGCACCAGATCGGCGGCTCATCCGCGCGATAATCTCAATCTCTTCCGGCACTACCTCCGGCACATCGGGTGCCCCAGCGGTGATGAGCCGAACGATGAATTTGTTGAGCCAGATAAAGGGCGCGAACAGCCATACCAGCCACTGGATCGGGCGAGCTATAAACCGAGCGAGAACGCGGGCATGCACCACCCCCACCGTCTTGGGAAGAATCTCTGTAAAGATGAGTACCGCCAGCGAGAAGGCGATGATAAAGTACGTCTCCCAAGTCCGCGGAAATACTCCGACAAAGGCGGCGCCGGCGATGGCAGCACCGCCAGTATGAGCCAAGGTATTGAGCGTGAGGATGGCCGAAATGGGTCGCTGGATATCCGCGTGCAAGCTCTTGAGGATCTTACCCGAAGTGCGCCCTTGATCGGCCAGCATTTCGATCTGACTAGCGGGCAGTGAGTAGAGCGCAGCTTCCAAAAGCGAACAAACACAGGATACAACGAGGACGACGCTGACGGATAGGATTAGCTCAATTAATTCAGGGGTCATAGACGCGAGGGTAATTTAATAAAGAGAGGGACTCCCCAACGGGGATCCCTCTCAATATACTGGACCATAACGTCTTGATCCAGGAGCAGCTATTCTACGTGCTTACTAACATGCTTGGTCAGATCAAACATGCTCACTTTCTTCGCTCTGCCTACGACGGCCCGAAGCTTATCGTCGGCATTGATCATGCGCTTGTTTTTCTGGTCTTGCAGGCCATTCTTCTTGATGTACGCCCAGATTTTCTTGGTGATCTCGGTACGCGGCAAGGGCTTGTTACCGACGATCGCCCCTAGGGCGGCGTCGGGCTGCAAGGGCCTCATAAAAGCAGGATTGGGCTTGCGCTTCGCCTTTTTCTTCGCAGCGGGTTTTTTCTTGGCGGCCTTCTTAGGAGCAGCCTTCTTCTTGGCGGCAGCTTTCTTGGCCTTCTTAGGAGCAGCCTTCTTCTTAGCGGCAGCCTTCTTGGCCTTCTTAGGAGCAGCCTTCTTCTTAGCGGCAGCTTTCTTAGCCTTCTTAGAAGCAGCCTTCTTCTTAGCGGCAGCCTTCTTGGCCTTCTTAGGAGCAGCCTTCTTCTTAGCGGCAGCCTTCTTAGCTTTCTTAGGAGCAGCCTTCTTCTTAGCGGCAGCCTTCTTCTTAGCGGCAGCCTTCTTAGCCTTCTTAGGAGCAGCCTTCTTCTTAGCGGCAGCCTTCTTCTTAGCGGCGGGTTTCTTGGCAGCAGCCTTCTTCTTGGCAGCAGCCTTCTTCTTGGCAACAGGTTTCTTCTTCGCCATAACAAAGTTCTCCTTTGTCTATAGGGGTAAAACCCACGAAAGGGGGTTGTTTAAGATTGGGTTTCTCGGCCTCTTCCGCCTCGTGAAGTTTAAGGCCGATTCTACCCGTTTTATGCAGTTACAACATTATCTTTCCAATATAGTACGAGGGCAGTATAAGTCAAGCAAAAATGTAGCTTTTTCATAGGGGAAAACGCGTGCGCTATGGACGTTTGACATAATTTACGAAAACGGGCATTTTAATTTTGTACTTGGGATTTGTCGTATTTTGAGGTCTAAAAATTGATGATCGAAAAAAGCAAATTGGGGTTTGTGGGTACCGGCAACATGGGTCGGGCGCTGATTGAAGGTTTGGTTGGTCAGCTTCCTGCAGGCCAGATAACCGCAGCCGACATCAGGCCGGAAGCACTCGAAGGCTTGTCGGCGTTGGGCGTCCACACCAGTACCGACTCGGCAGATGCGGTCCGCGATCAGGACTTGGTCGTGTTGGTGCTCAAGCCGCAAGTGGCCGCTCCCGTATTGAAGGCGCTAGCCGCGCATTTTAGCACCCAGCAGATTGTCGTCTCACTCATGGCCGGCGTATCGACTGCCCGGCTCGAAGAGCTACTGCCCGCGCAAATGCCCGTAGTGCGCGTCATGCCGCAGACGTTGGTGAAGGTGCGGGGTGCGGCTTGCGCTCTCTGCGCTGGTCGCGCTGTTAGCGCAGAACAGGTGGCGCAAGTGCGTTCTCTCTTCGACTTAGTCGGCACGACGGTCGAGGTCGCCGAAAGTCTCATGGACGCCGTTACGGGACTTTCCGGTAGCGGCCCGGCTTGGGCTTACACCGTTGTTGAAGCTCTCACCGACGGCGGCGTACGCGCCGGCCTACCGCGCGAGACCGCATTAACACTCGCCGCACAAACTCTGCTCGGTGCCGCGCGCCTCGTACTCGAAAGCGGCGAGCATCCGGCCGTGCTCAGGGACCAAGTTACTTCGCCGGGCGGGACTACGGCCGCTGGGCTGCACAAGCTAGAAGAAAAGGGCCTGCGCGATGCCCTGATCAGCGCCGTGCTAGCCGCAGCCGAGCGCTCCGCCGAGTTGGGGCAATCGTGATTGCAGTCATCGACTACGGCATGGGCAATCTGCGCAGCGTGCAGAAAGCCTTCGAATTCCTCGGCTATGAAGCCGAGATCGTCGAAGCCCCCGAGCGCCTAAGCGCGGCCACGCATCTCGTATTGCCCGGCGACGCGGCCTTTGGTGATGCCATGCACAACTTGCAGGCCGCCGGTTGGGACGCGGCCATCGCCGAGGGTCTCGCGGCTGACAAGCCCTTTTTGGGCATCTGCGTGGGATTGCAGCTCATGTTTGAAGAAAGCGAGGAAATGGGGAGGCATCGCGGCCTCGGAATTCTGCCGGGCAAATGCGTGCGTTTCCCGCCTACCGAGCGAGTGCCGCAGATCGGCTGGAACCAAATCGCCATCAAGCGCAAAGAGTCGCTTTTAGAGGGCGTACCCGAAGGAAGTTTTTTTTATTTTGTCCATTCGTACTACGTGGTAAACGACAACAAAGACGATTGCGTCGCCACGACCGACTACGGGATTGATTACACCTCGGTTGCCGGAAGCGGGCGCGTCTTTGGCGTGCAATTTCACCCAGAAAAGAGCCAAGTCCACGGCTTGCGCCTTCTCGACAACTTCGCGCGCCTGCGCTGAAGAGATTATGCTCGCTAAGCGAATCATTCCCTGTCTAGATGTAAAAAATGGCCGCAACGTGCGCGGAGTGCGCTTTTCAGCCGACCGCGATGCCGGCGATCCCGTTGAACTCGCCGAGCGCTACGACGCCGAAGGCGCAGACGAACTCGTCTTCTACGACATCACGGCTTCAGCCGATGGCCGCGCCATCGTCATGGACCTC
>JAJDYK010000093.1 GCA_022825185.1 Candidatus Latescibacterota bacterium
CAGGTCCATAAAGCTGATGCGCGAGCGGCGCTCGAGTACCGCCAGCAGATGGTCAATGCGCTCTTCGACCGAGACTTCTTCTTCGACGATTTGGTGTACTAGGTTTTCGGGCACGGTGTCGAGCACGTGCTTGTACACAGCCAATAGATCGAAGAGCGATACGGGCCGTAGCTGGGCCGACTCCTCAACGCTGTCACCAAGCCCTTGGCGGCGCAAGTACACGTCGCGCCGCTCGTCTTTGCGCACGCCGAGCCAGTCGGCAATGTCCTTAAACTGCTGGTACTCTAGCAGGCGGCGGATCAACTCGGCCTGTGGGTCTTCTTCGCCGTCGCCGTCGAGACCGAGTTCTTCGCGGGGCAGCATCATCTGCGACTTGATCCGCAGCAGGGTGGCGGCCATGAGGATGAAGTCGCTGGCCTGTTCGATGTCGAGTTGGTGGATGTGTTGCAAGAAGCCCAAGTACTGAGTAGTGATGTGGGCGATGGGAATGTCGTAGATGTCTAGCTCGTCTTTGCGGATCAGATAGAGCAACAGGTCCATCGGACCTTCAAAGACGTCGAGCTTGACCTCGTAGAGAGCCGTTTCTTCCTGTTCGATTGCGTCGCGTTCCATGAGAGCGCCTACCTTAGTCGATAAAAAGATATGGTTTCCAGCGCTGATCGTCGATGCCGACGAAATTGCGGATGAAGCTCACGTTATTAGGGCGCTTGGGTTTGCTGCGCAACACGAGGCCGACCTGCTCGGGCCGGTGTTCGCCTTTCTTGTTGTTGCACAGGGCGCAGGCGCAGACGAGGTTTTCCCAAGTCCCTTGGCCTCCTTTGGTGCGCGGCACAATGTGATCGACCGTTAGCTTGCCTTCTTTGCTGCCGCAGTACTGGCATTGGTGATTGTCGCGCTTGAGGATGTTGCGCTTGGAAAGCACGACCCGTCGGCGCGGTGCGCGGATGTAGCGCCCGAGACGGACGACGCTGGGCACCGGAAAGTCTTGGGAGACCGAATGGATCACCTCGTTCATTCTTTCGACGGCTTCGGCTTTGCCGCGCAAAATCAGCAGCAAGGCCCGGCGCACGCTGCATACGCTTAGCGGCTCGTAATTTTGGTTGAGGACCAGTACAGTTCTTTCCAGCAAAAGTCTATCCACGATGTAGAGCTAATTAAATTTAAGCTACTTTTGGCATGTTCCAACCCTTGGGATTGGATTAATTATCCAGTTTCCCAATGATGCAATGTGCATTCCTTACAAAAAGCGCACTTGTAGTGAACAGATGCAAGGTCAGTGGTTGGCGATCAGGTCGGCGTAGTCTTGGGCGCTGAGTAAGTCCTCCAAGTCCGCAGAGTCGTCGATGCGGATCTTGAGCAGCCAACCGCCGCCATAAGGGTCTTCGTTGATTTGTTCGGCTTCTTCGGCGAGGCTGTCGTTGACTTCTAATACCTCGCCGGAAACCGGAGCGATCAGGTCGGCGACGGTCTTAACCGCCTCAAGCGTACCAAAGGTCTCGCCTCGTTCGAGGTGCTCGCCCACCTCGGGCAACTCAGCGAATACGATGTCGCCCAACTCGGTTTGCGCGAAATCCGTAATGCCGATAGTGGCGATGTCGCTTTCTAGCTGAAGCCATTCGTGGCTTTCCGAGTAGATCAGGTGCTCGGGGATCTGGGTCTGGCTCATAATTGCCTCTCGTGCTTGCTTAAGACGACCACTTCGAGTTGGCTACGTAGTTGGTGTCGAATTGCCCGGCGATAAAGTCGGGTTCGGTGAGTAGGGTTCGGTGAAAGGGCAAGGTGGTGGCTACGCCTTCTATGGTGCATTCGCCTAAGATGCGCCGCATCCGCGCTATAGCGCTTTGGCGATCGGAGCCGTAGGCGATGATTTTGGCCAGTAGGGAATCGTAGTAAGGAGGAATCTCGTAGCCTTGGTAGATGTGGCTGTCGATGCGGACGCCGGGGCCACCCGGCAGGTGAAGAGCTTCGATGATGCCCGAAGAGGGGATGAAGTTGCGCGCGGGATCTTCGGCGTTGATCCGGCATTCAATGGCGTGCCCGGTGAGTTGGAGGTCCGCTTGGCTAAAGGGGAGGGACTCGCCGGCCGCGATGCGAATCTGTTCCCTGACTAAATCGATGCCGGTGACCATCTCAGTAACCGGGTGTTCGACTTGGATGCGGGTATTCATCTCCATGAAGTAGAAGTTGTGGTCTGCATCGACGAGGAGTTCAATGGTGCCCGCGCTGTAGTAGCCGACCGCGGCTGCACCGGCGAGGGCGGCCGAGCCGAGCCGCTGGCGCAAGTCGGGGTCAACTATGGGCGAGGGGCTTTCTTCGAGCAGCTTTTGGTGCCGTCGCTGAATGGAGCACTCGCGTTCGCCGAGGTGGACGATGTTGCCGTGCTGGTCGCCGAGGACTTGGATTTCGATGTGGCGCGCTTCTTCGATGGAGCGCTCCATGTACACGGCGTCGCTGGTAAAGGCGGTGCGCGCTTCGCGGCGCGCCATCTGATAGGCTTCCTCCAATTCATCCATCGCGCGGACGACCCGCATCCCGCGCCCACCGCCGCCAGCCGAGGCTTTGAGACGCAGCGGGAAGCCGATCTTTTCTGCCCATTGACGGGCTTCGACTAGCGAGTGAAGTGCGCCTTCGCTACCCGGCACGACGGGTACGCCGGCCTCCTGCATGGTGTGGCGAGCGACGGCCTTGTCGCCCATTTTGCGGATGGCCGCGGTCGGCGGGCCGATGAACTGGATGCCGCAATCGGCGCAGATTTCGGAGAAGTCGGCGTTTTCGGCTAAGGGGCCATAGCCGGGGTGGATCGCGTCGGCGTTGGTCAGTTGGGCGGCGCTGATGATATTGACGACGTTGCGGTAGCTGTCCTTGCCAGCAGCCGGCCCGATGCAGACGTCTTCGTCGGCAAAAGATACGTGCAAGGAGCGGGTGTCGGCTTGGGAGTGGACAGCCACCGTCGCGATGCCCATTTCCTTGCAGGCGCGGATGACGCGCAGCGCGATTTCGCCGCGGTCGGCAATGAGGATTTTCTCGAACACGGCCTCTTAGTCGGGGCGAATTTTGAATAGCGCTTGGTTGTATTCAACGGGTTGGGCGTCGCCGACGAGGATTTCTACGACTTCGCCTTGGACATCCGCGGGAATCTCGTTCATGATCTTCATGGCCTCGATGATGCAGAGGGTCTGACCGCTTTCGATGCGATCGCCCTCGCGCACAAAGGGATCAGCTTCGGGCGAGGCGGCCCGGTAAAACGTGCCGACCATGGGCGATAGCACCTCGTGGAGGCCGTCGTCGGTCTTTTCGGCAGGTGCTGGGGCCGCAGGCTCAGGGGGCGCGGTGGACACAATGGGCGCAACGGGCATGGAGGCCGCGGGGGCCACAGGAGAGGGCGCACGACTGCGAGTTAAGCGGATGCGCGTGCCGTGCCAGAAGCTGTGTTGGACCTCTATCTCTTCTAGATCGCTATCGCGAAAAAGCTCTAGCAGTTTGCGGAGCTTGTCTTCGTTCACAGGAGGTGTCGTCCTTTCTCAAACGCGCTCTACGTATTCGCCCGTGCGGGTATCGACCTTGAGTTGGTCGCCCTTGTTGATAAAGAGCGGCACTTGCACCACGTAGCCGGTTTCTAGGGTAGCTGGCTTGACCGCGCCGGTGGCGGTGTCGCCCTTGATGCCCGGTTCGGTGTGGGTGACGGCAAGGGAGACGAAGTTGGGTAGCTCGACGGAGACGACCTCCTCGCCTGCTATGAGGAGGAAGGCGTTCTCGCTTTCTTTGAGGAGGTTGCTGGCCGTGCCGACGAGCGCTGCGGGCACCGGGAGTTGATCGTAGGTGTCCAAGTCCATGAAGTAGTACAGTCCTTGGTCGGAATATAGGTATTGCATCTGGCGCTTTTCGAGCCGGATTTGCTCGACTTTGTCGCCCGAGCGGAAGGTGCGGTCGAGCACGGCCCCCGTTTTAGTGTTTTTGAGCTTGGTGCGCACGAAGGCGCTACCCTTGCCCGGTTTGACGTGCTGAAATTCGACGATGGAGAAGATCTCGCCGTCGAGGGACATGGTAAAGCCGTTTCTAAAATCCGTGGTATCTGCCATATCGCTCCCGTTAGTGTGCGTTATTGTTTTTGTTCTTTTGTTCTAGTGAAGATAGCTTGCTGCGGATGATGGTGTTGTTCGGCTCCTGTTCGAGAAGCTCGCGATACATTTCTATCGCCTTCTGGGTCAAGCCCTGCGTGGTATAGATCTCGGCCAGCGTCATGGTGGCAATGCGCTTGTTTTTCGGTGTGCTTGGCTCGCTGTCGGCCGGGGTGGGTGGCTCTTCCGGTGCGGGCGCTGGTTCGGCGGCATCCTCCTCTTCGATCTCCTGCAAGAGGCGGAGCAGTTCGCGGTCGTCGGTGTCGCCGTACAGGTCGTCGCGGTCGTCGTCGGGCGGCTGGTTCGGCGGCAGCGCTTGGGGCTGAGTGGATTCGACCGGGGCCGCGCTAGCGACGGTCGCGACCTCTTCGGGTTTGGGTTCGGGTTCGGGTTCGAGTTTGGGTTCGGGTTTGGGTTCGGGTTTGGGTTCGGGTTTGGGTTCGGGTTTGGCTTCGGCTTCGGCTTCGGCTTCGGGTTTGGCTTCGGCTTCGGGTTTGGCTTCGGGTTTGGCTTCGGGTTCGGCTTCGGCTTCGGCTTCGGGTTTGGGTGCATCTTGGTGGGTTTGGCTGGCGAAGCGGTCGATCTGCTTGGCTAGCGAGGTGTCGAAAGGGTCGAAATACGCGGCTTGGCTCAGGCTTTGCAAAGCCTGCGGCGCGACGTCGAGTTGCTCAAAAAGGTGAGCGAGGCGCTTGTACCCGCTGGGGTTTTCTGGGGCAATCCGCATAGCTTGTTCCATGGCCTTGCGCGCTTCTTCTAAGTTTCCCCGTTTTTCATAGCACTTGCTGAGGACGATAAAGCCAGTGGCGTAATCGGGAAAACTCGTACAGCCCTTTTGGCATAGCTCGATGGCGCGCTCGATGCGCCCGCGTTTGAGATAGAGATCAGCGAGGCGAGCGAAGCGCGGGGAATCCGGGTCGCGGCGGAGTGCCTTTTCTAGTTTGGCGATGGAGTCGGCCATGGCGCTAGAGATGAGAAGTGCAAAGGCGGCTAAAACGCGAGGCTATTTTAGGCTTTGAACTGAGAAATGTCAAGGATGGGGCAAGGCGATGGGAAAGGCGCAAATTTACCGCCAAAGGGGATGTGGATTCGGCGTCCGCAACCCCTTTGGCAAAGATGGTGCGCCCGCAGGGGCTCGAACCCTGGACCCGCTGATTAAGAGTCAGCTGCTCTGCCAACTGAGCTACGGGCGCAGAGAAAATATCTGCACGAGTGGGCTGGTCGTCAATGCCGCGCCAGGTCTGGGAAGAGTTCGTCGTGGACTTCGGCGCATTGGCGCAGGTGAACCATGCGCTCTGGGCTGGCGGTGTCGAGTATGGTGGGATAGAACATGCCGCCGCCGGTTACTACTTGGTAGCCACCGGGAGAGTGTCGGCTGAGATAGTCCCTGAGGGTAGCTAGATCGGCGTCGCTGGTGCAGGGGCGGGTGAGGTTCATGGTAAACATGCGCCGCCGCTGGTCGCCGCCGAAGGAGGCGTGATAGAGGTCGTGGTTGAAGATGACGAGATCGCCGGGAGTCGTCTCAAGCGCGAGGCTGCCGGGAAAATCGCGCGGCTCGATGCCGAACAACTCCACGGAGTTGTTGAGGTCAAGGCCCTCGGTGCGGACGAAGTGGTTGGGGTGGTGGCTGCCGGGGATTATGCGCAGACAGCCGGTGTCGCGGGTCAGGTCGTCTAAGTAGAAGGCGATTTTGACTGAGAAAAGCTGGCCCCAATTGCCATCGGGATGCCAGCCGGTATCGCCGCTGTAGTAGTTGCCGTCGCCGCTGGCGTAGTTGAAGTTTTCGCCGAGGACGCCGTTGCAAATAGCGACGATGCGCTCGTCGTCTAGGAGGGTACACAGCCGCTCGCGGTGCTCGATGGGGCCGCCGAACATGGTGCGCTTGCTGCCGTCGTGTTGCGCGCCATTGCCGTGGGCTTGGATGGAGAGTTCAAACTCCTCGGTGATCG
>JAJDYK010000259.1 GCA_022825185.1 Candidatus Latescibacterota bacterium
GGCGGGCTTGGACGATATTGATCAATTCGCGCGGTTCGTAAACCGCCAATAGTGCCGCTTTGAAATCGCTTTGGTTGCGCGTCACCAAGGCATCGGCGTCGGCTTGGCGTGCCGCCTCGTGGAGAACAGCATCTTCAAAGTCGCGGAAGTCCTCCGCCGCCAGTGCCGCTTCTAACACTGCCCGGTTGACGGGAGCTACTTCAAAAAGGCGAAGCAATTTGCGAATTTCTCGCCGTGCTTTTTGCGCGCCGACGGTTTTTGTGGCCAAGTAGTGTATGGTGGTTAATGTGGTAGCACCGAGGCAGCCGACGAGGACATTGCGCTCTATCAAAGAGAAAATCTGCGCTGCGTTCACTGCGTGTGGCGTCCGGTCTAGCAACAAGTCGAGTACGACATTGGTATCGACCATCACTTTCACAGGTATTTTTCCTCGAGATGTTTTCGGTATGTATCCTCATTGACCGCAGTGTTCCCCAAGGTGCCGTATAAAGAACGAGTGAGCGGTGCCAGGGTCTCGGATTGATCGTCTCGGTCCAGCAGCGCAAAATAGTCGGCCACCATCTGCGATACGGATTTGCCCCGCTTTTTGGCATGAGCCTTAGCCCGTTCGATCAATTGCTCCTCTAGGCGTAGAGTGAGCTTGGTCTGCATGAGTCGCCTCCACAGATGACGTATAATTTGGCCATTATCATACGTCATAACAGCGCGATTGTCAACGCTGGAACTTGCAGACGGCTGCTCAATCGCGCACCACCGCTATGGTGCGCTTGGCTGCGGTGCCGTCGGCTTCGAGGAGCAGGTGATAGATACCGCTGGCTACGGGGTTGCCGGCGAGGTTGTGGCCATTCCACACCACATCGTCGTATTCGTCCGCCCGGCGCGGGCCTAAGTCTCGCTCCCAGACGAGCGTGCCGTTGGCGGTAAAGAGCGCGAGGCGAGTTTTGCTGCTGGGGAAGGCTAGGTCGAACGCCAACCGGGTGTATGGGTGTTGTCTGGGGCGGAAGGGGTTCGGGTAGTTGGGTTTGAGTAGAGTGGCTAGGGCGGCGGGCTGGTCGGGATCGGTCAGACTGGGATCGAATTGCGCGGTAAACAGGTGCTGGTAGGCCAAGCCGGTGCGCTCGGCCGAAGTAGCGACGAGGACGATTTCGTCGAACTGATCCCAGCTCGTGACGCGGATTGGCGATTCGGAAACGAGTTGCGCGGAGGTGGTGTCCGGGCCGACTAAGAGCAAGTGGCGACGCCATGCTCCTTGGTCGGCGTCAAAGAACAGATCGACTCCGCCCGTGCGCAGTTGCGGCTGAAGGCGCAGATAGACGCTGCCGGTGGCATAGATTAGGCTGGTGTCGCGGATGACCGTCTCGGCGGCGACGGCGATGTCGCGGGTGGGGACGGTGGGGTATAAGTTCCCCTCGGCATAGTATGGGTCGCGGTAGCGGTTGTTGGTGAAATAATTCCACACGGCAAATTCGCCCATGACGACACCGAGTCCTCCCGGCTCGGCTTCTTGGCGGATGACGTGGTCGAAGTGATCGAGATGGACGCTTTTGCGCCGGCCCAGCTCTTCCCAGATCAGGCGGTTGAGTTCGCGGCCGTAGCGCTGATCGAGGAAGAGAGAAAAGATCGAACTGCCGTAGGTATGTAAGCTGCCAAAGGTGCCGGAGTTGAGGGCGCGTTGGGGTTCGCCGAGGAAGTAGGTCAAGTATTGGAGGTAATCGTCGATGTGCGGATAGGCCACTTCCTCCATCCATGTCGAGGTTGACTCCTGCCACCAACTGCCGTCGAACTTTGCGTAGTAGCCGAACTGAAGGGCATGGTGGAACTCGTGGGCGATGGTCACGCGCAGGGCGTCCAGCCCGCTGGTCTGCTTGTAGCCCGGATCAGTGTAGTTGTTGTCAATTTCGAGGTGACTGTAGGTGGTCGCACCGGACGTCCCTGGATAGGCGAATCCGTAAAAACTCCTGCCGACCCCTAGCTCGACAATATAAACGTCGTATTCGTCGCCACCGCCTAGGCCATTGTCCGAAAGAGGCGGATTGTAGCCGAGTTGCTCGATTTCGAGCACCCAAGTGCTGTCGAGCACGGCGAGAGCGAGGTCGATGTAGTCCGGGATGTTGTTGGCGTCGTCGTCTCTAGGAGAAACCGCGTTGACTCCTTCGGTATCGTAGTGGACGCGAAAGTGTCCCGATGGCGAGAGGAGATTGTGCTGGGCGTCGGGTCGATCTTTCACCAGCTTGCCCAAGCGCGCTTGGAAGTCGGCGCTCAGGTTGGGAGCCGCGCTCATGGCTTGGACTAGATGCGGGGTCCCGCAAACCGCCAGTCCGCCAGACTCTCGGTAGATGGCTGGCAGTTGGTCGGGAGCGCGCACGCTGAGGACTTGGTAGATCAGGGCCGTCTCTAAGTCGAGTTCGCCGGCTTCATAGGCCGCTTCGATCCGAGTTTTGGCTTGAATGGGTAGGGCGAAGAGGAGGAGGATGGCGAGGATTTTAGCTGTCATTAAATAGCTCGGGGCTACGGTGAATGGTGGTCTGAGAAAATAATGGCGCGACGGGCTGAGGCCAAATTGCTTTGCCGTGCAGCCTGACCATTGCTCGGCTGCGGCTAAGTAAATACCTTTGCTCGGCGAAATGGCCGATCTTCATTTCTGAAGTATTGTCGAAAACTCTAAGGGAGTATTGAAAGTGAGTCAGGAAGCACTAATGATCGTCGGGTTCGTGCTCGGCTCGTTCGGGTTCGTGCTCGGCTCGTATTCGATTGTCGGCAACGATGCAATTCAGACGTTGGGGACCTTTCTCAGTTCCAATTCCCACCGTCCGTGGTGGGTGCTCTGGCTCTTTGCCGGCGGCATCATAACGGTGGTCCTCGTGTATGGGTGGGTGGCACATAGTGGGGATGTTTCTTATGGCAGGCTGGAGGCGATCCCGGTGCCGGACCACTTTAGCTGGGTTTACTGTGTCCCTCCCTTCGTTCTGCTCTTGCTGACCCGCTGGGGTGTCCCGGTCAGCACCACCTTTCTGACCCTGACGATCTTCGCGCCGAAGGCGCTGGAGAGTATGTTGCTCAAGTCGTTGCTGGGGTATGCGACAGCCTTCGTGGTCGCCATCGTCGTGTACAAGTTGGTCACCCGGAGTCTCGAGGCTCGTTTCAACCGGACGGAGGGGCTAATGAGTCCTTGGTGGGTTGTGGCCCAGTGGTGTTCGACCGGTTTCCTCTGGAGCCAGTGGCTGATACAGGACTTGGCCAATATCTACGTTTTTCTGCCGCGAGACCCGGTCAGTCGGACGCCAGACCTAGCTGTTGAATGGTTCATAGTCAGCATCGCCGTTATACTGGGCTTGCTCGCCTTCATCTTTTACAACCACGGTGGTTCCATCCAGAAGGTAGTGCTGACGAAGACGAACACCACCGACATCCGCTCGGCGACGTTTGTGGACTTGATCTACGGGATCGTGCTGTTTGTGTTCAAGGAGCTCAGCCACATTCCGATGAGCACGACTTGGGTATTCGTCGGTCTGCTAGCTGGACGCGAGATCGCCATCGCTTGGAACGAGAAGCACCGCAGCCGTCAGGAAGTGTCTCGGCTGGTGCTTTCCGATTTGGCGAAGATTCTCGCCGGTCTCCTCGTCAGCGTCGCTCTCGCCTTGCTGCTGCCCAAGCTGATGTAGCCTTGCTGCGACTTGTCACGCACTAGGTGCTGTGGGTTTAGCTGCTTTTATGACTGTGACCGGTACGACGCGCCACAGGCAGGCCGCGGCAAAACCGACGTCGGTCAGCGCGGCGAGTTCGTCTTCCACTGGAAAGTAAGTGTCTTCGTCGGACCATTCCGCGAAATGGCTATAGGCGCGCTCCTCGGCGATGCCGCAGGAGACGAGGTGGGACGCCCAAGTTTCGTATTCGGCTTGGCGAATGGATGGGTCGGCGGGCATGGTTGCATCTGCGTTGATGAACACGCCGCCTGGGCGCAGTGCGGCGTGAATTGCGCTAAAGATCGTCCGTTTTTCGGCTAGGGTGGGAACGTGGTGCAGCGCGAGGGAGGCGACTGCCGCGTCGCAAGCAGGTAGCGGACCTTGGAACGCGCGCATGGTGTACTGCACTCGTGCAGCAAAGGGCGCGAGCCGCTCGCGGGCTTGGTCGAGCATCTCGGCGTCGGCGTCTATTAGCTCGACCGTGGCTCCCTCACATCGCTGTAACACGGCTTGCGCTAATGCGCCCGTGCCAGCGCCGAGGTCGATTACTTTTTTCGGCTTGGTCTCGGCAACGGCATCTGCGGCTCGCGCCAGCATTTCCTCGTACGCGGGAATGAAGGCGCGAATGGTCTTATCGTACGCCTCGATTTCAAGGCGCAGATGGCGTCGGACGGAATGGCTCATCGGTTTTATAGTGGACTTTTATGGGGTGACCTTCGTTGCGGGGTAGTCTGATTTGGGTATCTTAAAAACAATCATCCCCAGCCGGAAGGCCGTGAGACGATCAGAAGACACGCCGGGTGAAAAGCCTCAGGTGAAGAGATTTTAGTGAAAAGGGAGATTTAGTCATGCAAGCTGTGCAAGAACTTCAATCAGCCGTTTCCCAACTTTCGGCGGATGAACTTTCCCGTTTCAGGGAATGGTTTGATGAATTCGATGCCGAAGTTTGGGATCGACAGTTTGAGAAAGATGTGAAATCAGGAAGGTTAGATCAACTTGCTGAGCAAGCAATTGTAGATTTTCGGGCAGGGAACTGCAAAGAATTGTGAAGCACTTTGCAAATCCTTCGTTTTGGGAGTGTTATCGAAAACTCCCGCGAAATATTCAGAAACTGGCAGATGAAAATTTCAAATTGATGAAACGGGATTCGAGACATCCATCCTTACATTTGAAGAAGGTCGAAAGGTATTGGTCTGCAAGAGTGGGGATCAAATACCGGACTGTCGCCGTGGAGGTTGAGGAAGGCTTGGTTTGGTTCTGGATTGGAACACACGCAGAATACGATAAGCTGATTCAATGATAAGATCCCCCTTTGGAGATGAAAAACGGGCCCCGGTCGATGACGACCTAGGGCCCGTTCTCTTTGGAGGCTTGGCTTGAAGCCGAGCAATCCGCTTGCTCAGGGAGAGTCGTCAGTTTGGGAAGATGCGAAATCAGAAAAGTTAGATCAGCTTGCTAACTAAGCGTCGGATTGATTTCGCCGAGCGATTTGTTATCATTATGGCATAATATGATAACATGGAGCTAGCCGAATGATTCGCACACAGATTCAGTTGACCGACGAACAAGCGCGGTGCGTCAAGCGGATCGCTGCCGAGCGGCAGGTTTCGATGGCGACGGTAATTCGCCAAGGAGTTGATCTCCTGCTGAGGTCGGTGGAGACAGCCGCGACCGATGAAGAGCGCATTGAACGCGCGATCTCGGTAGCCGGTCAATTCCGATCCGGCGGCGGTGATGGAGCTGCACAACACGACCTTCATCTACAGGAAGCCTACCGCAGGTGAGCATCTTCGTCGCTACCTCCGCGCTTCTACGCAGTTCTTAACGCTAACGACAGTGAGCATTCACCAGTGCCCCTCGTCGCGGCCATGACAAGCCAGACCGAGATCCTAGACGCGCAGAAATTCCCAGGTTTCTGGGTGCGCATTGCCAGTGCCGTAGTCGATTCGTTGGGATTTGCCTTCGTAACCAGCGCACTCCTTCTCCTGTTCCTGCATTTCAGCGAAAGTTTGAGTACAGAAGCGCTGCTACAGCTCTTCCTGTTTGTCTGGTTTCCAGGAAGCTTAGTCGCCAGCGTATTCGTTCTGGCGTTTCTGAATGCTCGCGGACGCCAGTCGCTGGGCAAGCGCCTGTTCGGTTTGGTGGTCGTGGATCAGCGGTTCCAGCCTGTTTCTTTCCGCCGCAGCTTACTCCGCACTATTATCGACTGCTCGCTGATTGGATTGTCTTTTCTGCTGATTCCATTTACGCAGAGAAAGAGAGGTTTCCACGACCTGACTAGTGGAACTTACGTCATTCGTATCAGACCGCCGTTGCGACGCGAGCTACTCATCGCTGTGGCGGCCTTGATCTGCACGGTTGGGGTCGAGAGCGTCGCTGTCGAGAAACTGCAACATCATATCAAAGGGTACATACGGAGTTTCTATATTCCGTCAATCTCCATGGAGCCGACCCTGCTGCGAGGTGACTACATCACAGCCGGCACGCGGTGGGCTCGCACTGCTGAGCCGTGCAGAGGAGACATCGTCATTTATGAGTCGCCGAAGGAAGAGGGACGACTGCTCATAAAGCGGATCATGGGCCTACCCGGAGAGCGCATATCGCTGCGCGACAGCGTACTCTATATCAATAGAGTGCCATTGCGCGACGACCGAGGTGTCTATCGAGGGCCTCGACATTCCTCGATGAATATCGAGCCGTTGGAAATTCCGCAGGGCCACTACTTCGTCCTAGGCGACAACCGCGACAATAGTTTTGACAGTCGCACCCATGGACCGATACCACGCTCAGCCCTGCATGCCAAGGTGGGGATCGTGTACTTGTCGGTCGGCGATGGATTTTCCATCCGCTGGAATCGCTTGGGGCGCTTAGTTCGCTGAATCGACGTACAGGAAACGGAAGACGAACGGGCCCTGGTCGATGACGACCTAGGGCCCGTTCTCTTTGAAGGCTTGGCTTGAAGCCGAACAATCCGCTTGCTCAGGGAGCGTCGTCCGTGGTGGAACCGACGGCTTTCTTGATGTCGCCCCAGCTTTTATCCTCGATGACGCCCGGAGACTGAGAGCCGATCTTCGCAGCGCGCAGCGAATCAAGCGCAGTGTGCAGCGAATCGAAGGAACCGAGGTTTACTACATTTTTTTCAACTACAGTAGGCTTTTCATCGAGGCTTATTTCAAAGGCCGTGTGGGCCCCGGGTGGCCCTACCACGATGATAGCCTGATCTGCATCTGCGCCAAGCTCGGTGAGCAGTGAATCGACTAGATCGGAGCTTACTGCTTCATTGTTTTCATCGCCGCTGACCATCACTTCCAGGACACCGTCTCTGAACTCTTGGAATAGCTGATCGCCGTCCATGTTGACGGTGACGACCTGATCGCCATTCTCATCTACGGTTTCCGTGATCTCAACAACCTCGTCGAACGCCTGCTGTTGGCTATCGGACAGGGGCTCGTCGTTGAAGGTCACCACGATTCGCAGCAGGCTGCTGGCAATGTCGGCGAGGGCTGCCCTCTGAGTGACAGCACCTACTAGGAGGATCGCTAGAGCGGCGAGAGCGGCGGCGAGTACGGGCGGACGGAACCGCCGTCGCCAGTTCGACAGCCAGGTCCGGCTAGGGGTGATCTCCGGCGATCCGTTGCTGGACGCGACGGGGATGGGTGCCACATGCTCTTGACGCGAATCGGCCAAGCGAGCGGCGAGCTTGCGGTTGGCTTCCAAGAGCAAATCTGCGGGGAAGGTGGACTCGCGGATTGAGCTACCCGCCGCGCACAGCAGGGAGAAATCGCCTTTGAGGTCGATGGCTTCGGGATGGGCCTGTAGGTACTCCTCGACTTCCCGCTTCTCGGCGTCGGACAGTTCGCCGTCGAGGTATTCGATGAGTTTGTGTTCAAACTGCTCAGTCGTAATCATCGGTTAGCTTCCTTGGGGTTTGATGTCGTTGCGGATGGACAGTCGCAGGTGAGCCAAGCGCGAATCTGTTTTGCGGCTTGGAACGCTGCGGCACGCGCTGCTCCTGAAGAGCAATTTAGCAGCCGGGCGATCTGCTCGAAGGAACAGCCTTGGAAGTAGCGGAGAACGAAGACTTCTCTGCGGCGCTCGGGCAAATCCACCGTGAGACGGCGAATTTTTTCGACCATCAGACCATTGTCGAGCGCATCGTTCGTCTCCCAGTTGTGAGGTTGCTCCGCCGACTCGCTCCAAGGGACAAATCGCGCGCGCTGGCGGTTGAAGTCGAGGGCGGCATTGATCGCCGTGCGGCACAACCACGCCTTGGGCTGTTGCAGTGGGCCGCGCTGACTCGTGGTCTCGTGGAACTTCACGAATACTTCTTGGTAGAGGTCGGCTGTCTCGTCGTGGTTGCCGTTGATCCGCCAGATCAGACTCATGACCAGCGGACCGTATCTTTCAATCGCCTGTTCCGCGTGCATTGCATCTCCGTGATGTCAGGTGTTGAACAATTCTCGTGTGCACACGCTTATAGAACGATGTCGAGAGGGATTTGTTACTTCGGCGTTGGACGTTCCATCTGCTGATTCGTATTTTCGCCTTCCGCCTGAAGACTATCCTAGGAGCAAGTATGCCAAAACGTCGTCCCAATATCCTCTTCATCATCACGGACCAGCAATACGCCGGGGCCATGTCCTGTGCTGGCAACCCCGACGTGTACACTCCCAATATGGACCGCCTCGCCGCAACGGGGGTGCGATTCACCCGCGCCTATTGCACGCATCCGTTATGCGCCCCCCAGCGCGCCAGCTTTATGACCGGTCTGTTCCCCCATCAAAATGGCGCGATCAGCAACAACACACCAATCAATCCCGAATACAAAGGCCGGACGCTCGGCAACTTTCTCTCCAATGCGGGGTATGACTGCGCCCTGTCGGGAAAATGGCACGTCCCCGGCACCACGCCCGAAGAAAGCGGCCTCGAAGTCATCTGCGGCAGTCGCGACGACGAGGTGCCGCTGCGCGCCATCGAATTCATGCAGCGCGACCGCGACAATCCCTTCTTCCTCTTCGCGTCATTCACCAATCCCCACGACATCTGCCAAGTCGCCCGCAATCAGCCTTTGCCGCAAGGTCCCGTGCCGGAACCGACTACCGTAGAAGAATGCCCGAACTTGCCCGCAAACTTCGCCATTCCACCCTATGCACCCGACATCCTGCAGATGTTGCGGCAGGCCAACCGCCGCGTCTATCCCACTATCGAATACACGGAAGACGACTGGCGACGGCTACGCTTTTACTACTATCGCCTGTGCGAAAAAGTCGATGCTGAAATCGGCGTGCTGCTCAATGGATTGCGCGACCTCGGCCTCGAAGAAGAGACCTATATCGTATTCACCTCAGATCACGGCGATGGGCACGGCGCGCACCAATGGAATCAAAAAACCAGCCTGTACGAGGAAGTCATCAATGTTCCGTTTATCATTAGTCACAAAGGGATTACGCGAGCTGGTAGTGTTGACAATACTCATCTGGTCTCCCTCGGCCTCGATCTGCTGCCGACGTTGTGCGATGTCGGCGGTGCGAGCGTTCCCGATGGCCTCGAAGGGCTGAGCTTGCGACCGCTTGCCGAGGGCGATGCGACCGATGAGTGGCGGAGGGAGCTCGTCGTTGAAACCATCATGGATATTGGCTCGGGACCAGGCGGTAGTGCCGTTTCGCGCGCTGTGCTCACCGACCGCTACAAATACAGCGCCTATCCCATGGGCCGCTACCGCGAACAACTCGTTGACCTGCAAACAGATCCAGGCGAAATGGTCAACCTCGCCGTCAACGCGCGATTCAAGGACGAACTCGACGACCATCGCCGTCGCCTGCGAGCGTGGTGCGAAGAGACAGAGGACGAGTTTTTGAAATTTTGTCTGTGAACATTAACTAGGAGACTGCCGTGGAATTGACCAAGAGACCCCGACGACTCAGGCGCTCGGGAGCAGTGCGCAGCTTGGTGCGCGAGACCAATTTGCGCGTCGATGATCTGATCTATCCGCTGTTTGTTACTGAAGGCGAAAAAACGCGCGCGCCGATCGACGACATGCCCGGCCAATATCGCTTCTCAGTTGACGAGTTGGTCGATGAGTGCCGCGAGCTGTGGGACTTGGGCATCCCGGCGGTCAATCTCTTCGGCTACTCGACCGAAAAAGACGATATGGCCACCCAGTCCTACGACCCGCAGGGCTTGATCCAACGAGCGGTCCGCAGCCTCAAGAGCGAAGTGCCCGAACTCTGCGTGCAGACCGACGTGGCCCTTGACCCCTACACCCACCACGGCCACGACGGCTTGGTAGTAGATGGCGAGGTAGTAAACGACGAGACCATAGAGGTGCTGTGCAAGATGGCCCTGTCGCACGCCGAAGCAGGCGTCGATTGGGTTGCGCCCTCAGACATGATGGATGGCCGGGTTGGCGGCATCCGCCGGGCGCTCGACGCGGCTGGCTATAAAAACGTCGGCATCTTGGCGTATTCGGCTAAATACGCCTCGTGCTTTTACGGCCCGTTCCGCGACGCGCTCCAGTCGGCACCCAAGAAGGGCGACAAGAAGACCTATCAGATGGATCCGGCCAATGGCCGCGAGGCGCTCGTGGAGATCGCGCTCGACATTGAGGAAGGGGCCGATGTGGTGATGGTCAAGCCGGCGCTGGCCTATCTCGACGTAATCGCCGCC
>JAJDYK010000290.1 GCA_022825185.1 Candidatus Latescibacterota bacterium
TCATGCCCAAGCGCTGCGGCCACCTCGACGGCAAGGCCCTAATCGGGGTCGAAGAAATGGAGCGCAAGATCGCCGCAGCCTGCGCGGCGCGGCAAGACCCGGACTTTGTGATCATCGCCCGCTGCGACGCCCGCGCCGTCGAGGGCTTTGAGCACAGCGTCGAGCGCGGCCTGCGCTACTTGGCCGCCGGCGCGGACGCGATTTTTCCCGAAGCCATGCAGAGCCCCGAGGAATTCGCCCGCTACGCCGAGCAAGTCAAAGGCTCGCTCCTCGCCAACATGACCGAATTTGGCAAATCGCCGTACCTATCGGTCGCGGAGTTCGCCGCCATGGGATACCGCCTCGTGATTTTCCCTATGAGCGCCTTTCGCACCATGATGAAGGCCGTCGAAGGGCTGTTCCGCGAACTGAAGGAAAAGGGCACTTTAGAAGGTGCCCTCGGACAGATGCAGACGCGAGACGAACTCTACGAACTACTCGGCTACGACGAGTACACCAAACTAGACGCAGCGCTGGCCGCCCGCTTTCCCGAGAATGGAGAAAGCCGCTGAATTATTAGCCCCAAATTCACACTTTCCATAGAGAGATCTACAGAATGACCGACAAATCCTATAGTCCCGGCCTCGAAGGCGTCATCGCCGGCGAGTCCGCCCTTTCGCGCATTGATATCGATATCAACCGCCTGATCCTGCACGGCTACGACCTAGTCGAACTGACCGAAAACGCCAGCTACGAAGAGGTTGCTTACTTGCTGCTCTACGGCGAGTTGCCGACAGTTGCCGAGTTGGCGGCATTCAACCAACAACTGCGCTCGCAGCGCGACCTGCCCGGCCCGGTCGTCGATCTGTTGCGCTCCGCTCCGGCGGACGCCCACCCCATGGATCTGTTGCGCACTGCGGTATCGTCCCTAGCGTTTTTCGACGCCGAGACCCCTGACAACAGCCACGATGCCAATGTGCGCAAATCCGTGCGCTTGCTGGCCAAAATTCCCACCGCACTCGCCTATGGCTACCGCTTCTCGCAGGGCCTAGAGCCGGTAGCCCCCGACGCCAAGCTAGACCACGCGGCCAATCTGCTCTACATGCTGCGCGGCGAAAAACCGCCTGCGTACGAAGTAGAGGCCATGAACACTTCGCTGATCCTCTACGCTGAGCACGGGTACAACGCCTCAACATTCACCGCACGGGTCGTGGCCTCGACGCTCGCCGACCTGTACGCGGCAATAACCGCGGCCATCGGCGCTCTGCACGGCCCCTTGCACGGCGGAGCCAACGAGGCGGCCATGCACATGCTCTTAGAGGTAGATTCGCCTGCGGCAGCCGAGCAGTGGGTCCTCGACGCGCTGGCGCAAAAGAAGAAGATCATGGGCTTTGGGCATCGGGAATACAAAAGCGGCGACTCGCGGGTGCCGACGATGAAGAAGGTTGGCCGTCAGATCGCCGCAGCCATCGGCGACACCAAGTGGCCGGACCTAGCCGACGTGGTCGAAGCGACGATGATGCGCGAAAAAGGCATCTTCCCCAACGTCGATTTCCCCTGCGCGTACACTTACTACATGATGGGCATCCCGATCCCGCTCTACACCCCCATCTTCGTGGCCAGCCGCGTGGTAGGCTGGGCGGCGCACGTGATCGAACAGCACGACGCCAATCGGCTCATCCGCCCCAACCACATCTACACCGGGCCGGAGCATCGCCCATTTGTCGCGCTCGACGATCGAGGCTGACCTCAGCCGCGCACGGCCAGCAACCAAGGCCGCACATCGAGCAAGAAGCGCTGCACGTCATCCCCCTGGTAGTCGGGATACGTCCACTCCAAAGGCCGGTAGCGTCCCCGCTGATAGAGCAAGGTCACCTCGGCGTAGAGCTGCGGAGCAATGCACACCCGGTGACCAGCGTACTTCGTCGTCGCTAACACCAAGCTCTCGATCGACAGCAGTCCTGGGTCGATATTGGCGCGGCGGCACTGCCCTTGGCTCATCGCCCGCTCCAGCGCCATAGTCTGCGTTTTGACGGTCGCTAGCTCGGCGGGGTCGATCCGCTCGGCAAAGCACACGAGCTGTTTGCGCAGCCCCGCGCCCATTTCCGCTTCGTAGTACGAGGTAAAATCAAAATCATAGGTCGCACTTGTTGCGCGCAGGGGGCCGAAGCATTCGGCGAGGCGTTCTTTGGCCGCGGCGAGCGTCTCTGCGGAATCGGCCAATACTGCGCAGACTAGTGCGACGGGTGTAGAGGGCTGGAGATCGATGGGCATCTTGCAACAAAAAGCAAGGGATCCAATCGCGTCAATTTCTGCGGTGGAATTGGTTTGCTATTTTATCGCAGCGATTTCCACCTTCACTCAGGAAAGGCCACTATGCGCATAGAAGACCTCGACACGCCCGCCCTCCTCGTCGATCTCGACGGCTTGGAGGACAACCTCGACCGCTACCAACGCTACTTTGACGAGCACGGCATTGGCCTGCGGCCCCACATCAAGACCCACAAGTGCGTGGCCATCGCCCATATGCAAATGCGGCGCGGAGCAATCGGCATCACCTGCCAGAAGCTCGGAGAAGCCGAGGTCATGGCCGAGGGCGGGGTCAATCGCGACATCCTGATTCCCTACAACATCATCGGCGCACAAAAGCTGGCGCGGCTGGTCGCGCTGGCGCGGACTTCGACGAGCTCAGTCGAGTCGGACACCCGGCTGACCGTGGCGGCCGATTCCGAATACACCGTGCAGGGGCTAGCCGAAGCTGCTACGGCAGCGGATGTCACCGTGGGCGTGGTCGTCGAACTCGACCGCGGACGCACGGGCGTAGGCTCACCCGCCGCGGCTGCGGCCCTCGGCGAAAAAATCGACCAAGCCCCCAACATCGAACTCCGGGGCATCATGTCCATGCCAGCGACTCCAGACATGCGGCCGCTAATCCAAGAGACGCTCGCGCATTTCGACCGCAAGGGCCTGCCGCATCCCATCGTCAGCGGCGGCAGCACGCCAGGCGCATTTATGGCGCACGAGATTCCCGAACTGACCGAGTACCGGGCCGGCGAGTACCCAGTCGGCGGCGTCGGCCATCTCCGCCGGGGAACCCATAGCGTCGATCAGTGCGCCGGTCGGGTACTGATGACCGTAGTCAGCCGGCCAACCGCGGACCGCGCCATCCTCGACGGGGGCAGCAAGTCGCTCAGCGCCGCGGTCCACCGTCAGGAGGATGGCTCATCCGTCATGGGCCATATCGTCGAGTACCCCCAAGCCGTCTTCTCCGGGGCCTCGGAAGAACACGGACATGCTGATCTGTCGGCCTGCGACGACAAGCCCCAAATCGGCGAGCAGGTGCAGGTCTTGCCGGTTCATCCTTGCCCCTGTTTCAACGAACACGACCAGATCTTTGCCGTGCGCGGTGGCCGCGTGGAAGCCGTCTGGCCAGTTGACGCCCGCGGGCAGATACGCTGAAAGGAGCGAATTGTGGATTTTGCCGAATTGAGCGGAAAACTAAAGGTGGCTAGCACGGCGACCCTGACATCCGTGCTCCGCAACAAAGGACTACACAACACGTTTATGCACCAAGTCGCGCCCCTCGCGCCCGACGTGCAGATGGTCGGCCGGGCCTTTACCCTGCGCTATATCCCGGCGCGCGAAGACCTCGACGAGGTCCCACTGGACAACCTAAAAGACGTGCAGCGGATCGGCATTGAGCAGGTAACCGCAGGCGACGTGTTCGTCATTGATGCACGCGGCAACACCCGCGCCGGGACTATGGGGTCTATCTTAGCGGCGCGGCTGCAAGTGCGGGGCTGCACGGGGATCGTCACCGACGGAGCCTATCGCGACTCGCCGACCATAGTCGCATCGGGATTGCCCGCCTACGCCGCGGCCATGAACGCCCACACCAACAAAACCATCCACCACCCCAGCGAAATCCAGGTGCCCATCGCCTGCGGCGGCGTGGCGGTCTTCCCCGGTGACATCCTCGTCGGCGACGGCGAAGGAGTCGTAGTCATACCCGCGCATCTGGCCGAGGAGGTCGCCGTCGAGGCCGAGGAGATGGAACAAAAAGAGCGCTTCATCACTGAGAAAATCCGCGCCGGAGCCAGCATCGTCGGTACCTACCCACCCGACGAGCAGACCTTAGCCGAGTACCAAGCCTGGAAAGCAAACCAACCGTAGGGGCGAATCGCGAATCGCCCCTACCAATGTCCTAGGAAAGTGTAGGGGCACCCCTCGTGGGTACCCTTCGTACGTTTCCCCTTGTAGCCGCCTCAGCCCAAACGGCGGCGCAACCGGCGAGAGAGATCGGCCACCACATCAGGAGCGGTGGCGGCGATGTTGTCCAACTCGTCTGGGTCCTGCTCAAGATCGTAAAGTTCGTCGCAGTCGTTGTAATTCTGGATATACTTGTGCGTACCCGTGCGAATGCAGCGGAAGTTGCGCAGGGCGGCGACAGTCGCTTGGCGGTGGGTGTCGGTCTGGCCGTCAAGGACCGGTTGCAGCGAGCGGGCGTCAATGTCTTGCTGCGGCGCGAGCTGGGCAAAATCACATATCGTGGCATTGAGGTCGATGAGTTCGCACAACGCGTCACAGACGCGGCCCCCGGCGATATTCGGTCCGGCGATGATCAGCGGCACGCGCAGGCTGGCCTCGTACGCGGCGCTCTTGGTGTACAGCCCGTGGTCGCCGAGCAGTTCGCCATGGTCGGAAGAGAAGATGATATACGTGTTGTCGAGTTGGCCGCGTTGTTCGAGCGCGTCGAGGATCTGGCCGATCTGGTCGTCAATGAGTTCGGTGGCGGCGCAGTATTGGCGGCGGGTTTGGGCGATTTGGTCTGGCGTGAAGTCTGCGGCGCGTTTTTTAATCCACTCGGGCTTGCCAGCGAGGGAGTCGCTGATGGCCGGGGGCATCGTCGCGTCGCGGTAGCGGTCGCCGTATTCGCTCGGCGGGTCAAAGGGGTCGTGCGGGCCGACGAAGCTGACGAAGTAGTGCCAAGGGAAATCGTCGGGCACATGGGCGATCCATTCGGCGGCGCGACGGCCGATATAGGCGTCCGCAAAATCCTCGCTGTCCAGTAGCGAGTCGCGGCAGTCGGTACTCCAACCAGCGGCAGCGCGGCGGCGATAATCTTGGTGGAATGTCGCCAATTGTCCTTTGTCGGCTAGGTAGTGCGTATAGGGGCCAATCGGCGTGGGCGAGGAGCCGGCGTGCATTTTGCCCTCGCATTCCTCTGGATGGGTGAAGCCCCAGCTATAAGCGTAGGGCCGGTCGCCGTAGCGGCCATTGTAGCCGTCGGATTTGCGCAAGTCGAGCTTGCCGACACAGCCGACTCGGTAGCCGGCGTCGCGCAGCCGTTGATAGTAGGTGGTGGTGCCCGAGGGCAGCCGCCCCGAATTGTCCAAGCAGCCGAGACGGCTCGGTTGCAGGCCAGAGGCCAAACCGATCCGCGCCGGTGCGCAGACGGGTGCGTTGGTGGTGCATTGGGTGAAGCGGACGCCAGCGGCGGCGAGGCGGTCGAGGTGGGGCGTCCGCAGGAAGTCGGCACCGGCTGCGCCGAGATAGTCGTGGCGGTGCTGATCATCCATGATGAAGAGGATATTGGGACGAGGCATTGGAGGGTTCCTTGACGTTAGCTTGAACGAGTGCGGGGCGCGTGATATGTTGGACAACCTAATTCAGTCAATCTACCCAGTCGCCAATCTCTCTTCAAGCAGGCCGCTATGAATCCCAACGACCCAATCCCATTCACAGCATTCGCCCGCTTCGAGCGGCTCACCGCCGAAAAGCCGCTGCTGTACTGCGCGCCGCCCGCGTGGGCCGCTGCCAGTCACGCCATCGTCGTGGGTGACACTGTGCATTATCTATGGGCCAAAAAGGGAGGGGACGGT
>JAJDYK010000302.1 GCA_022825185.1 Candidatus Latescibacterota bacterium
GACGGTTACGGTCTGGGGTGTGTTCCAGTTATCTGGAGTGAACGTCAGCGTCGCCGGATTTACCGTCACTACGCTCTCGTCGCCGCTGGTTGAGGTGACGGTCACGTTAGTGGCTGGTTGGGTGTCCAATACGACCGTGTAAGTGCTTTCGTCGCCTTCGTTGATGGTCCGCGCAGTCGGAGCGATGGTCACGCCCGCGGAGTCGTCGTCGTGGACAGCTACAACGACCTCGTCGGCTGCGGTCACATCGTCATAGCCGCTTACGGTATGGGTGATGGTTGTGCTCTCGTCGTAGGCATCGTCGTCGTGCGTGGCGGCGACGGTTACGGTCTGGGGTGTGTTCCAGTTGTCGGGGGTGAACGTCAGCGTCGTTGGCGCTACGGTCGCTACGCTCTCGTCGCTAGTGGTTGGGGTGATGGTCACGTTAGTGGCTGGTCGGCTGGTCAACACGACCGTGTAGGTGTTTTCGTCGCCTTCGGTGACGGTCAGCGCGGTCGGAGCGATGGTCACGCGGGCGTCGTCGTCGTCGTTGACGGTGACTTGCATGGCCTCGGCTGTGGTTACGTGGTCGTATCCACTTACGGTATGAGTGATAGTCGCACTCGTGCCGTAGGCATCGTCGTCGTGGGTGGCGGCGACGGTGATCGTCTGTGGCTGATTCCAGTTGTCCGGGGCGAACGTCAGCGTCGCCGGTCGCACGGTCGCTACGCCGTCATCGCCGCTGGTCGGGGTGACGAGGACGTCGCTAGCTGGTCGGCTGGTCAACACGACTGTGTAGGTGTTTTCGTCTCCTTCGGTGATGGTCAGCGCGGTCGGGGCGATGGTCACACCTGCGGTGTCGTCGTCGGGGACAGCTATGGCGACCTCATCGGCTGTGGTCACGTGGTCGTAACCACTTACGGCGTGGGTGATGGTTGTGCTCTCGTCGTAGGCGTCGTCTTCTCCGATGCCCGTCGCAGTGATTGTCTGCGGTGTGTTCCAGTCGTCGGGGGTGAATGTCAGCGTCGTTGGCGCTACGGTCGCTACGCTCTCGTCGCCGCTGGTCGGGGTGATGGTCACGTTAGTGGCTGGTCGGGAGTCCAATACGACCGTGTAAGTGTCTTGGTTGCCTTCGTTGATGGTCAGCGCGGTTGGGGCTACGGTCACGCCGGGAGTGTCGTCGTCGTTGACGGCGACTTGCACGGCTTCGGCTGTGGTTACGTGGTCGTATCCGCTTACGTTGTGAGTGATGGTCGTGCTCGCGTCGTAGGCATCGTCGTCGTGTGTGGCGACGACGGTGACGGTCTGTGGTGTGTTCCAGTTGTTCGGGGCGAATGTCAGCGTCTCCGGTCGCATGGTCGCTACGCCGTCATCGCCGCTGGTCGGGGTGACGGTCACGTTAGTGGCTGGTCGGGTGTCCAACACGACCGTGTAGGCGCTTTCGTCGCCTTCGGTGACGGTCAGTCTGGTCGGGGTGACGGTCACGCCAGCCATGTCATCGTCGGGGATAGCTACGACGACCTCGTCGGCTGTGGTCACATCGTCGTATCCGGCGATGGCATGACTAATCGTTGCGGATCCGTCGTAGGCATCGTCGTCGTGTGTGGCGGCGACGGTGATCGTCTGGGGTGTGTTCCAATTATCCGGGGCGAACGTCAGCGTCGCGGGGGATAGGATCGTTACGCCGTCGTCGCCGCTGGTTGGGGTGATGGTCACGTTAGCGGCTGGTCGGGAGTCCAATACGACCGTGTAGGTGTCTTGGTCTCCTTCGGTGATGGTCAGCGCAGCCGGAGCGACGGTTACGCCCGCGGTGTTGTCGTCGTTGACGGCGACTTGCACGGCCTCGGCTGTGGTCACGTGGTCGTATCCGCTTACGTCGTGAGTGATGGTCGCTCTCGCGTCGTAGGCATCGTCGTCGTGTGTGGCGGCGACGGTTACGGTCTGTGGCGTGTTCCAGTTGTCTGGGGCGAACGTCAGCGTCGCAAGGGATAGTATCGCTACGCTCTCATCGCCGCTGGTTGAGGTGATGGTCACTTCGTTAGCTGGTTGGGAGTCCAATACGACCGTGTAGGTGTCTTGGTCTCCTTCGGTGATGGTTAGCGCAGCCGGGGCGACGGTTACGCCCGCGGTATCGTCGTCGGGGCAAGCTACAGTGACCTCGTCGGCTGTGGTTATGTGGTCGTATCCGCTTACGGCGTGGGCGATGGATGTGCTTGCGTCGTAAGCGTCGTCGTCGTGTCTGGCGGCGACGAGGACCTCCTGCGGCGTGTTCCAGTTGTCGGGGGCGAATATCAGCGTCGCGGGGGATAGGATCGCTACGCCCTCGTCGCCGCTGGTTGAGGTGACGGTCACGTTAGTGGCTGGTTGGGTGTCCAATACGACCGTGTAGGTGTCTTGGTCGCCTTCGGTGATGATTAGCGCAGCCGGGGCGAAGGTCACGCCGGCGGTGTCGTCGTCGTTGACGGCGACTTGCACGGCCGCGGCGGTGGTTACGGAGTGGTAGCCACTTACGGCGTGGGTGATGGATGTGCTTGGGTCGTAAGCGTCGTCGTCGTGTTCGGCGGCGACGGTGACGGTCTGTGGCGTGTTCCAGTTATCTGGAGTGAACGTCAGCGTCAGCGGTCGCACGGTCGTTACGCCCTCGTCGCGGCTGGTTGAGGTGATGGTCACGTTAGCGGCTGGTCGGGTGTCCAATACGACCTTGTAGGTGCTTTCGTCGCCTTCGGTGATAGTCAGTGCGGTCGGCTCGGTCGTTACGCCAGCGGCCTCGTCATCGGCGACGGTGATAAGCACGCCCTCGGCTGTGGTCACGTCGCCGTAACCGCTTACGGAGTGGCTGCTAAAAATGCTCTCGTCGTAAGCGTCGTCGTCGTCGATGCCCGTCGCGGTGACCGTCTGCGATATGTTCCAGTTGTCCGGAGTGAATGTCAGCGTCTGCGGTCGCACAGTCGCTACGTTCTCGTTGCCGCTGGTCGGGGCGACGGTCACGTTGTTAGCGGGTCGGGTGTCCAATACGACCCTGTAGGCGTTTGTGTCGCCTTCGTTGACGGTCAGTCTGGTCGGGGTGACGCTGACGCCAGCCGTATCGTCGTCGTCAACAGTGACACGCACGTTATGGGCGATGATCACACCGTAACCGCTTACGGCGTGGGTGATCGTTACGGCCCCGTCGGCGGCGTCATCGTCGTGTTTGGTGGCGACGGTGAACGTCTGTGGTGTGTTCCAGTTGCTCGGGGTGAACGTCAGCGTCGCGGGCGACACGGTCGCTACGTTCTCGTCGCGGCTGGTTGGGGTGACGGTCACGTCGCCAGCGGGTCGAGTGTCCAATACGACCGTGTAAGTGTCTTGGTCGCCTTCGGTGATGGTCAGTCTGGTCGGGGCGACGCTGACGCCAGCCGTATCGTCGTCGTCAACGGTGACACGCACGTTATGGGCGATGCTCACGCCATAACCGCTTACGGCGTGGGTGATCGTTACGGACTCGTCGTCGTCGTCGTCGTCGTATGCGGTGGCGACGGTGAACGTCTGTGGTGTGTTCCAGTTGTTCGGGGTGAACGTCAGCGTCGCGGGCGACACGGTCGCTACGTTCTCGTCGCGGCTGGTTGGGGTGACGGTCACGTCGCCAGCGGGTCGAGTGTCCAATACGACCGTGTAGGTGCCTTGGCCGCCTTCGGTGATGGTCAGCGCGGTCGGGGAGACGGTTACGCCGGGCGATTCGGTTGGCGGAGGCGGGGGCGGGTCGTTGTCTAGCACGGTGATTAGGAGGTCTTGAAGGGGTATTTCGTCGTCTATGCACGCTTGGTCCATATCGCGCCGGAGCGTGACCAAGCCATTCCCGTGCGCGTTGTTGTCGTGAAACGTCAGCGTCAGCCTCTTATCGACTCGGCCTTCCGCCGCCGTCCACGTCAGTGTCGCTGGACTGACACTGAGAACGCTGGGATCGGTGCTTGTGTAAGTTACCGTGACCGAGGCGGCGTCCCCGAAGCAAGTATTTGTCGCTTGCACGGTATGGGAGTGATCCCAATTGTACGAGCGCCCTTCTTCGCGGGTCCATGGATAGGGTTCATCATCCACGGACCAGACTTTGACATCATGGGTTTCTCCATCCCAGTTCTCGTCCTCGCTGCTCGCGGTATGAGTGACCGTCACTGACGGGTACTCTGTCGCATTCGGGTCAAGGGGCTGGTCGTTGTCGACGCCGGTGTAGGTCACGTCCTGCTCTGTGTTCCAGTTGCTCGGAGTGAACGTGAGCGTCGTCGGACTCACCGTCACCACTGTCGCGTCGCTGCTGGCGATAGTCAGAATGACATCCTCGGTCGGTTGACCGTTTATCAGCCATACTTTCTGTACATAGGTGCCGTTCCGCTCCCAGACGCTCACGGAGCTGTCGTAAACGCGTATCTGCTCGTTCTGCGCGCGGGCCGTTGCCGGTTGCAGCAGATCCCCTGCAAGCGCCACCAGAACCAGCGAGACGCCAGAGCAAGAACTTCTACATACGTTTGGAATCTCGATCATAACGCAGACTCGTTTGATACACAGCCCTCCAAATGACAGGCGGCATGGGGCCGATTTAACGGCGAAGCTCCCGTGGATGGACTTGCAGATGTAACGAGCGGCAATAGAGCCGTATAGACCGCTGCTAGCCCGACAGCCAATGGCTCGCCGAGCGTCAGCCCAGCGACCATCCAGCTTTCGAGGGAATCTAAGAGACTGTGTCTAGTGTCTGAAAATGGGGGGGGGGGATAAGTTGCTATTTTTTAACAACTTACAACTTATTGCGGAATCTCGGAATTGGCAGCAGACTGCGGTCATCACAGCAGGCTTTGCCGAGGACGACGTCATCGCAAATGTTGGGTGATTTGCCATGTTCACCTCTCCTAACAGCAGATAGAGCCTTGTCATGCTGAGCGAAGCGAAGCATCTCACACCCCCTTACTATACGAAGGACTTATGATTTTTTTGTGATTACAGAGGCCGTTTTTGTGATTTCCTGTGATTTTTGTTGGCATCAAATTTCGTAAACTATTGTTTTATGACGAGTTGCCGTTTTCCGTGCAACAACGCCTTTTTTTTTTAAAAAAACGAAAAGCACCCCAACTCACCTCGGCGGACGGTCGGGACGCGGGGGAGTAGCTTACCGAAAGCCGAGGAAGCGCCGCGCGGTCTCGCCCATGATGAGCTGGCGCTGATTGCTGCTCAGGTCGGGCAGTAGGTGGTCGAGCACTTCGACGCACTCGCCGTAGCCGGGGTCGGCGACAATCCAGGGAAAATCCGAAGCCCACAGCAGGCGTTCGGCACCAAAAGCGTCCAGCAGGCTGCGGTGCCAAGCGGCCAAGTCGGGATAGGGATAGGCCGCCTTGCTCATGGCGTATTGGCCCGATAGATGGACGCAGACGTTGGGCGAATCGGGCGCAGGTGCGAGGAACCCAGTCGGCGGCGGCATCTCTGTGTCGATTTGCGGGCGTCCCTTGGCGTCCCAAGTAAATCGATCTTCGCGTGGACAGACCATGAGGTGATTGATCACGACGCGCACTTGGGGAAAGTCTGCGAGGAATTGGGACACTAGTGGGGCGGAAGTGGCGCGCAAATAGAGCCAGAGTACGTAGTCTTTGCGGGCGGCGTGTTCCCATATCGGACGGGAAAAGTTGCCGAGTGAGCGGAGCCGGAAGCCGATGATTGAGCCATCTTCGGCGAGGCGGTCCATGTGGTCGGCGGGCGCGGGCGCGTCGGGCGGTATCAAGCCGATGCCCAAGAAGCGGTCGGGATAGGTGCGCAGACAGTGTTGTAAATAGGCGTGATGCGCGAGGCTGGTGCCGCCGGTTTGCACGAGCACGGCCTTGTCGATGGCGTGCTCGGCCATGTGCGCCAAGAGATCCTCGACGGGGGCTTCGCGCTCGGCGGGCATACTTGAGGTGATCTCGCGCGGAAACTCGGCGCTGGGGCGGGCGAAGACGTGCAGATGAGAGTCAATACGCATAGTTTTATTGGGGTGGGATTAAGGTTTCAGTAAAGATGGATAAGAGAGTCTCCATGGACAAGGCAGTGAAACAGGTGAGAGTGCGCGCACCGGCCACGTCGGCGAATTTAGGTGCGGGCTTTGACTGCTTGGGACTGGCGCTGGAATTGTACATGGATTTGACAGTGGAAGAAAGCGCGGGCGAGGGCTTGGAGATTGTGGCCACGGGCGAGGGGAGCGCGAGCGTGCCCTTGGACGAGCGCAACGCCGTCTATCAGGGGATGATGCGCGCCTATGCGCGGGCTGGCAAGACGCTTGGGCGGCTGCGTTTAGCGATTGACAGTCAGATCCCGCTGGCCAGTGGGTTGGGCAGCAGCTCGGCGGCTTTAGTCGCTGGCTTGGCCGCCGGAGCCGAACTGTGCGGGATGGGGCTGGATCGGGAGGAGATTTTGCGGCAGGGCGTGGCTGCGGAGGGGCACCCGGACAATGTCGCGCCCTGTGTGTTGGGAGGGATCGTCATCGCGGCTTTGGACGGCGAGGAAGTTGCGTGGGCGCGGATTGAGCCGCCGAGGGATTTGGCTGCGGTCGTGGCCATCCCGGATTTTCCCCTGCCCACGCCCAAGTCGCGGAGCGTGCTACCCGAGCGGATTGAGCGGCGGGATGCGATATTTAACGCCGGGCGCGTCGGCTTGTTGGTGGCCGCGCTGCAACAGGGCGACTACAGCCTGCTGCGGATTGGGATGCAAGATCGATTGCACCAGCCCTATCGAACGGCCTTGGTACCGGGGATGGAAGCGGTGTTGGCCGCGGCTACAGAGGCTGGGGCGTTGGGTGCGGCGTTGAGCGGGGCTGGGCCGACCGCGTTGGCGTTGGTCAATGGTCAAAGTGCAGAGGTGGCTGATGCTATGCAGCAAGCATGGGCCAAAGAGGGAATTGCCGTGCGAACTTTGGTCCTCGGCCTCGCCGTCGAGGGCGTGCAATGCGTAAAAGAAAGGTGAATATGGTCAGCGAAGCCGCGCTCATAGACGACATGACGACTCCGACGCCCGAAGTCGTGGAGGCCGTGCGCCAGTTGGACGGGCCGATCTTGCTATTAGGAGTAAGCGGCAAGATGGGGCCGACCTTGGCCGAATTGTTGATGCGGGCTGGAGCGCAGCAGGTGATGGGGGTGGCGCGCTTTACGGATGCGGAAAAGCGGCACTACTTGGAGAGCGTCGGCGTGCAAACCATTGCCTGCGACTTGCTCGCCGACGGGGCGCTGAAGGAACTGCCCGATGCGCCCAACGTCCTCTTCCTCGCCGGGTTTAAGTTTGGAGCCTCCGGCAATGAAGACGCGACTTGGGCGATGAACACTGCATTGCCCAGCGCGGTGATGGCTCGTTACGCCGAGTCGCGGATCGTCTATGTGAGTTCGGGCAACGTGTATGCGTATGCCAAGGCTCCGGGGGCGGGAGCGGCCGAAGACGGGGATTTGGGGCCGGTGGGAGAATACGCCCAATCGCGCTTGGGCGGCGAGCGGATCGCCGAGTACGCGTCGCGGATGCGGGGGACGCCCTTGCTGATTGTGCGGTTGTTTTACGCCACTGAGCCGCGCTATGGCATCATCCGCGATCTGGCCGATAAGGTGTGGCAGGAAGAGCCGATTGACCTGACGATGGGGTACGTCAACCAAATTTGGCAAGGCGACGCCAACGCCTATCTGTGCCGCTTCTTCCCCCTGTGCGATAGTCCAGCCGACGTCATCAATCTGACCGGCCCGGATACCTTATCCGTGCGCGAGTTGGCCGAACAGTTAGGGAAGATCATGGGTAAAACGCCCCGCTTTACCGGGACAGAGGCCCCGGACGCTCTCTTGGGGGATAGTCGACGCTTGTGCGCGGAATTTGGCCGTCCGCGCGTCGGTCCGGAGCGAATGTTGCGCACGGTGGCCGAGTGGGTCATGGCCGGCGGTCTGAGCTTGGGTAAGCCGACCAAATACGAATCTCGCAGCGGGCAGTTCTAATAGCAATCCTAGATCACTTACAAGTAATCCACAGATGGACGCAGAATAGGATGCACAAGACGACCTACTACTCGAATCGTTCAAATCATGCCGCATTGCTAAATGACTGAGCAGATCGCCGAGGCGGCCGCCAAGTCCGTCGAGGTGCTGTTGGCGGACGGCACGAGTGTAAGTGCGCTCCGGGACGGTCAATTGTTGTGGTCGCTGTCGCATTTGTGGGATCAGCCGCGCTACCGGAGGCTGGCCGAGCAAGTGGCCGAGGGCTGTGAACGCGACGAGGCTGCGGTGCGCGGCTCCCTTGCGTTGGCCGAGGGACTAGCGGCCTGTGGATATTGGGAACGGGCGCGGACGCTCGTGCTGCAAAGCCTAGCCCGTTGCGACGCGGCAGATTACGTCGGCGAGTCGCCAGAGGGGCAACCCATGCCCAAGGGGGCGCGCTGTCTCGACGACTGGGCGCAGGTGCTGAGCGTGTGTACGCGCCTGTTGCACGTCCGCACCGACCGCGAGCTGCAAATAGCGGCTGCCCGCGCCGTAGCCGCCATCTTGAACTACCACTATCTCTCGGACTTGGGAGGGTTGCTCTTTGCCGTCCGCAGCGACTTCTTCCACTTTGACGAGCACTGGGGGACCTGCGTCTATAGCGAGGCAGCTCTCGCCGCGCTGACCGCGCTGTTGGACGAGGCCGGTCGCCGTGGGGAGACGCATCTTTGCGCTTTGGCGGGGCGCTACCTGCGCCAACACGTAGAGGCGGCTTGGGATCCGACCGAAGGTGGTATCCGCAGAGAGTACAGTGGCGACGTTTGGAGCGCGGAAAAGCCCGGGAACGTCCAAGCCGCAGCCGTAGGAGCCTTGGCGACGTTGCACCGCTATCAGGGCGGCGATTGGGAGGCTGAATGGCTGGAGCGGGTGCGAGATTACCAACGGAACTGTCCAACCGATCCGCTCACCGAGTTGCGCTGCTTAGTTCGCTGCACGCGGGAACCAAACGAAAAACTTGACATTGTGAAGTGAGAATGCCATTCTGACCGCAGGCGTTTTGACTAGTCAGGAGGTCTATCATGATCGTCTATCACGGCACCACGCGACGCGCTGCCCGCCAGATCGCCCGCGATGGTTTTCAGCCGCGGTCGCCGTCTCGGCGGGTGTGGTTTTCGCGGGGCAAGAGTTACGCCAAGCAGCGGGCACACTCCAAATCGCGGCACACGCGAGATCGTCCCGTTGTGCTAACCGTAGATCTCGACTTGAAAACTCTGCGCCAGCGCTACGGCAGTCGGCAGGTGCGCGAAAGCGGCGGGGTCATCTCGATCAACGGAGCCATTCCCGCGTCCTCGCTGCGCAGCCACTACGGGCTGGGCCTCCCGGAGACTGCCGAGGAGATCGCCCGTTGGGTCAATGCCGTGTTGGGCGTCAAGGCGCACAAGGGCGTCAGCGCCCGCCACGAGGGCGTCTTGCGCTTGGCCCGCTGGATCGACAACCGGCTGGCGACCCACCCCACTGCGCGGCTCGGCGAAAAGGAGTTGCTCGCCCGCGCCGCGCAGTGGCTCCCCGACCGCTTTGCCGGGGTGGAAATCGACTTCGAGCACTTGCGGGTCTGGCCCAAGGTAGCACGGGAAGCCAAGGCGCAGCAGGCCGCGTTCGAAATTGCAGCGCCCGTTGATAATCGCGAGGAAGAGGCCATCGCTTGCTTGGAGTCGGACAAGCCGCAGCGGCAGGTGCGCGGCCTCCGGCTCTTGGCCGACCTAGACGACCCAGACCTGTTCGAGTGGTGCGTATTGCTGCTGGGCGAGGGCCAGCCGCAAAGCGCGGTCGGCATCCTCAAGGTGATGCGGAGTTGCGAGGACATTCAACTGGAGGTGTTGGTTCCGTATGCGGAGAGCGAGCACAAGGCGGTGCGCGGCGCGGCTATTGAGGTGCTGGTTCTGCGCAGTGGGGAAGAGGCCCCCAAGTGGTTTTGGCGCGGTCTGACCGACCCGATGCCGCACGTGCGGCTGAGTGCGGCTAAATTCCTCGACCGCCTAGATCCGCGCACGCATCGCGACAGCTTTGAGGCCGCGCTCTACGACCCGCACCCGCAGGTGGCGCAAGCGGCGCGCAAGCTGACGCAGCACATGGGATTTAAGCCGCTGACTTGGTGAACACTCAGTAGCCAAGGTAACTCCCGATTTTCTCCAGTTTTCCAGCATTCTATTCGCCCGCCTGTTCGGCCAAGTAGTGCTTAGCTGTTTCGTCGTCGGGGTTGATCTCGATGATTTGCCGGTAGTGTTCGCGGGCGCGGGGGACGTCGTGGCGGATGGCGGCGATGGCGGCTAGGGCGTGGAGGATGTTGAGGTCTTGGGGTAGGCGTTTGAGTAGCTGTGCAAGCTGTAGCTCAATGTCTTCGATGTAATCGGGGACCTCGCGCTGCTCATCTTTTGGCGTCTTCTCGTCCGGTTTGAGCGACGAGACCAACGTCCCCACCATCCCGAAAGTCCCCCCCAGCCCTCCAGTGCCCCGGCGGGACTGGAACGGGACTTGGACGTCGAGCGCGGTAAGGCTCAGGGATGCGGCTTCGACAAAAGCGGTGGCGGCCTCGGCATAGCGCCCGGCTTCGGCGAGTGCGCTGCCTAGGTTGTAGTAGATGGCCGGGTTGTTCAGCCCGTAGGTGGCAAGCTCGGCGTAGATGGCCAACTCGCGGTCGCGGTCGTTTGCCGCAAAGGCGGTAGTGGCTTGGTCGCGGAGGGTGCTGAGGTGGTCTTCTACTTTGTGCAGGACCGCGGTAGCCGCCGGGTCGCGGCCGGGGACCAGCAGGGTTAGCTGGCCGCGCGGGTCGCGGCTCAAGACCGGGGTCTGGACGGTGAAGAGCAGTCCCTCGTCGGCTAGGGCCGTGGCGATTTTTTGCATGTAGCGGGGTGAGCGGGTACGGAGGAGGGAGTGCCAGCTATCGAGCTGATAGGTTGTGCCCGCGAGGTGGTCCCAATCCGCTAGGGTCAGGAAACGGCGCAGCAGGTCTTGTAGGGATTGGCCCTCGGCGACGAAGAAGGAAAAGGCATACTCCTCGCCCCGGTAAACGTTCACCAGATAGGAGCGCAACTCGCGCTGGACGACGAGAGTATCGCCGAAGTAGTGAGTAAAGGCCAACAGATGCCACAGCGGCAACTCTTCGCTGGCTTTTGCGAGGGCTTGGGCGATGGTGCAGGTTGCGGGGGCGTCTGCGTGGTAGCGGACTTCGACTTGGTCGATGAAGGCTTGGGGATCGACGTTGCGGTGCGCCAGTTCGGCGGCGACACTGGCTAGGTAGGGGGCCTGATAGTTGGCGCGTTCTAGGGTGAAGGCGCGGACGAGATCCTCGTCGTGATAGGCGGCGAAGTGGTCTGGCTGCACGTTTAATCGAGCGGCAAGCGCCGACGCGGGCGCTCTTCGTCTTTGGGGTGTTCTAAGCGGCCGGCCCCGCTGGTCGCCTGGCGGTAGAGGCGGACAAAACTCCGGCCCACCCACCAGACGAGGACGAGCAACGCGGCGATAGCGTAGGCCGAATGGCGGCTTTGGAGGTCGGTGAGGTACTCCCAAACAATATCCATTATCCACCGATTGTATCCCCTACGAGAGACGTACGCAAGCCAATTCGCCGCTCACTTCTGGTCTGGCTATATTAGAAGCGGTTGCACAACTCCATTCCAACTATTCACAATGACCGACAAACATCGCGTAGCCTTGGGGGCGATCTTTACCGAGTGCAATCAATTCGGCGGCGAGCCGATTGATTTGTCGTGGTTTGAGCGCTATGAGCTGCGGCGCGGGCGCGATGTGCTCGCAGCCGAAGACGGGGTGGCCGGCGGTATGCTCAGCGTGCTGGCGGCGCGCGGCGTGGATGTTGCGCCCCTGTTGTTTGCCAGCACCTGTCCCGGCGGACCGCTGACGCGAGCTTGTTACGACCCGCTCAAGGAAGAGCTTTTGACGCGGCTTAGCGAAGCGCTCCCGGTGGATGGCGTTCTCATGCCGCTGCATGGGGCGGCGGCCGTGGAGGGCGGCATCGATTTAGAGGGGGATTTGTTGGCTGCCGTGCGGGACGTCGTCGGGGACGCTGTGCCTATCGTCGCTACGCTCGATTTGCACGCCCATATTTCCGCGCAGATGATGCGCGCTGCCGATGGCTTGGTTGCGTGGGAAACCTATCCGCATCGCGATGCCTTTTCCACGGGCGAGCGCGGGGCGCGTCTGCTGTGCGATGCGCTCGCTGGCGCGTGCAAACCCGCGATGGCCATGGCCAAGGTGCCGGTGCTCACCGGAGCCATTCACGGCTCGACCGAAGACGACGATCCCTTCGCGCAAGTGATGGCCTTGGCCAAGGCTGGTGAGCAGCGCGATGGCATCCTCTCGACGAGTGCTATTTTGGTGCATCCCTATCTCGATTTTGCTGGCATGGGCAGCGGTGGGCTGGTGATTGCCGACGGCGACTTTGCCAAGGCCGAGGCGCTCGCCTGCGAGCTGGCCACGGCGTACTGGGAGCGGCGCTTTGCCTTAGAGCCAGCGCTGTACGCGCCCGAGGACGCTGTGCGCGCTGGTTTGGCCGTCGAGGGTGGCCCGGTGGTGTTGGTGGAGGCTGCGGACTGCTGCGGCGGGGGAGCGACTGGAGATAGCGTGGCGGCGCTGGCGGCGCTGTTGCAGGTCGAGTTGGACGGACCAGCGCTGGTGCCCTTGGTTGATGCCCATGCGGCTGCGGTTTGCCACCAAGCTGGCGTTGGGGCCGAGGTGGAGTTGGCGCTGGGGCATGGACACGATTCGCGTTGGGGACAGCCGATTGCCGTGCGCGGTCGGGTGATGCGGTTGAGCGATGGTCGCTTCCGCTATCGGGGTGGCATTTGGGAAGGGGTCGAAGGGCAGATGGGGCCGACGGCCGTGCTCGCACTGGGGCATATCCAGGTGCTATTGGCGTCGCATCCTACGTACGAGTGGGACAACGAGCAGTTTGCGGCTCTCGGGATGGATGCGGCGCAAGCGCGTTTTATCGTCGCCAAGAATCCCATGAACTACCGCCTCGCTTACGGAGCCATAGCCCAGGCCGTCTTCGTGCTCGACACGCCAGGGCCGACGCCAGCGACGGTGCGGCATCTGCCGTTTGTTCGGCGGGCGCGGCCCTTTTTTCCGTTGGATTCGGATATGGCGCTGGAGATGGAGGTTTTGCGCGCGGAGGCGCGATAAGTCAGCGGGCGTGCCAGAGCTGAAGCGGCGTCCACTTCGTCATGTGGCTGAAGTCGAGGTCGGTCGCCAGCATAACCAGTTTGTGGCGAATGCAGAGTTGGGTGAGCAGTGCGTCGATGGTTCCAATCTGAATGCCGTGGCGGCGGCACTCGTTGCGCAACTCGGCTGCGTCAATGTAGTCGTCGCGCCCGGGCGCAATCATGGCGAGCGCCCCGAACCGTTCGACGATCTGCGCTTTGGCTCTCGGTCCCTGAAAGCCCTGCAACAACTCCTGCAAGACGATTCCAGTTGTGTAAATTGATTCACCACTACCGAGCGCCTCCCGCAGACGCTGGACCTCGGGCCCTTTAGGCATCGTATCCCGTCGCAAGGCCAGCGACCAGACGCTTGTATCCACAAACAGCGTCACTCACGGCTCCGTTCGCGTTTGTAGTCAAAGCTGTCGTCCCAGTACAATTTGCCAAAAAGATCCAAGAGCCGTTCCTGCTCTCGGCGCGCGATGAACTCCTGCAAAGCGCGGTTAACGGTCGCCTTCTTGGTCTTCTCGCCGCCGACTTCCAGTGCCCTATCGAGCAACTCTGGATCTATCGCCAAGTTTGTCGCCATTGTGTTATCTCCTACACATATAGTTACACATGAATTAATCGCAAACGGATGACGCGGGCAAGCTGCTCATTAACCTTTCATTTGCGCGGCCCGCTCCGCGCAAGTTTAGCCGCGTATTTGGGGTGCGGGGCTAATTTTGCCATATATTGTGGCCCCTCCTACCGGCGGTGCAAGTGGGGAGGTTCGGCTAAAACGATAAGAGAGAATGGAGCGATGCAGATGGAAAAATTAATCGCAGCTATCGACCGAGAATGGGTGGCCGAGCGGACCCGGGAATTGGTCGATATTTACAGCGTAACCATGGCCGAAGCCGAAGTGTGCCGCGCCTATGAGGCCATGATGCGCGAGGTCGGCTTAGCAGTCGATGTGCGGGAAGTGACTCCGGGGCGCAACAATCTTTACGCGCGCATCGAGGGCCGGGGGGATGGCCCCGCGCTGATGCTCAATGGCCATCTCGACACCATTCCCGTGGGGTCCTGCCCGCCCGCCCGCCGCGAGGGCAATCGCGTGTACGGACGGGGAGCGACCGACATGAAGGGGGGCATGGCCGCGGCGTTGGCCGCAGTCAAGGCGCTTTTGGAAAGCGGGCTGGAATTGCAGGGCGACTTGTGGCTGACGGCCATTGTGGGGCACGAGGAGGTTGAGGCGCAAAAGGACGGGCCGCTGGCGCTGATCGCCGATCGCAACAGCGGCCGGATTGGCGGCGACCGGATCTTGATCGTCGAGGGCCGCGACGCGCTGTGGGTGATGAGCATGGGGTCCATGGTCTTTACCATTGCGCTTGAGTCAGACGCTGGCGGCAAGCACACCCAGTACGTGCCCTTTGCGGAAAACCCGCTCCGCTTTGTGGGCGCGCTTATCGAAAGGATCCATCAGTATCAACTCGAACTCGACGCAGGACCAGCACACGCCTTGGCCGGTGCCGAGCGAATCGACTTAGGCATTGTCACCGGGGGTGACTATTTCAATCGCACGCCGCTGTGCTGCACGCTGACGGGGACTCGGCGCTGGATGCCGGGGCGCACTGCGCCGCAGGTATTGGCGGAGTTGGAAGCCTTGGCGCAACCGTTGGCCGAGGCTGGGGGATTGGGGCTGCGGGTCGAGATGGAGCACGAGCGCGAGCCGTTTGAGACCCCGGCGGACGATGCGGCCGTGCAAGCGGTGGGGCGTGCGCACGAGCAAGTGACCGGTCAGGAGGCAGAGTTGGTGGGGATGCGGATTGTGGGGGACGCCAATTTATACGTGCACGGGACAGGGGTGCCGACCTTTTACTACGGCCCCTCGAACGAGACGGCACACGCGGATGTGGAGTGGGTAGAAGTGGACCGGCTGGAGCGAGCGGCGCAAGTGTACGCGCTGGCCGCAGCCGACTATTGCGGCGTCGCGTTCCCGGATTAGAATACCGGCCGATCATAGCTTATGGCGACATTATGTCGTAGAGCCGACAAGACGACGTGCAATCGGACAAGGATGATGGCTTAGATTTTCTGCGGGGGGACGCCGTATTGTATGAGTTTCCGCTGGAGCGTTCGCAAACTGATGCCCAGAATTGCGGCTCCTTGAGTGCGGTTGCCGCCGGTGTGCGCAAGCGTATCTAAAATCATCTCCCTTTCCATTTCGTCCAGCCGCCTCGGCACGAAATCCAGCCGCTGAGATTCCGAATCGTCTGGAGGAGCAATTGGCAAAATGGACTCGATGTCGTTCTCTCCGACCGCCATGTTGCTGTCTGCGGCATAGATCACCAGACGCTCAACCGTGTTCTTTAGCTCCCTGACATTCCCCGGCCAGTCGTATGCAGCCATGCGGTCGAGACCCCGATCTGCTATTTCGACGAGAGCGATTCCATTCTGCTCGGCAAAACGCTCGGCAAAAACCCGCACCAGTAGCGGGATATCCGACCTCCGATCTCTGAGGGGCGGGACGGGAATGTGAATGACGTTGAGGCGGTAATATAGGTCTTCGCGGAATTGTCCCATTCTGACCGCGGTCGTCAAATTCGCATTCGAGGCTGCGACGACGCGCACGTTGACATCGAGCAATCGGGTCGCCCCTAAGCGTCGGACTTTCTGTTCCTCTAGCACGCGCAATAGCTTCGTCTGCACCTGCATCTCTAAGTCCCCGATTTCATCGAGGAAGAGGGTCCCATTGTGGGCTGCTGCAAAAAGCCCCTGCTGGGCCTGTGTGGCCCCGGTAAAGGAACCTTTCTCGTGTCCGAATAACTCGCTTTCGGCTAGCTCCGTCGGCAGAGCCGAGCAGTTGATGGCAACGAACGGCCCATTGCTCACAGCGCTGAGCGAGTGAATGGCGCTGGCCACCAATTCTTTTCCGGTACCGCTTTCGCCCGTGATCAGCACCGTTGATTTGAATGGTGCCGCACGGCGGATCTGATCAAACACTGCCTGCATTGCACTAGAGGTCCCCAACAATTCGCCAAATCCCGTCTTCGCCTCCATCTGGCTAGCTGCGACAGGGTCAAATACCCGCTTGCGTTCGAGCGCGCGGTGTACGGCAATCAGCAGGTCATTGGCATCGACCGGTTTGACCACGTAATCGACGGCACCTAGCCGCATGGCTTGGACGGCTTGTTTTACAGTTGTATAAGAGGTGAAGATGACTACCGGCAGTGGTGGAGTCAGTCTAATGGCTGTGCGCAGCAACTGCATACCGCCCGGCATCTTGATATCTATGACCGCCACATCCAGAGACTGCGTTTTGAGCAGCCGCTCGGCGACGGTGGCATCAGTCGCTTCGACAACTTCATCACACCCGTTCTCCCGTAGGATTTGGGTCACGATTGCTAGGTGTTTTGGATTGCTATCGGCGACGAACACGCGGCCTAGCAAAGGCGCATGAGCGATTGGATCAGAAGATGTCTGCATCGGTGGTTTGTTGCGCACTACGTCAAAGTGATGTGGTAGGGACGACAAAATGTCGTATTAGCAATTTTGATTGTCAAGCTCCGCCTCGGGCCGAACCCGATGCAACACCGTGTAATTTAAGGAATTGCCGCGAAGTCCGAGACGCGGATTTAAAGAGTGGCACAGGCTTTGCTTTATTTCGTCTGACGACCGAAAAGGGACCACGCATACTCGAAGAAAGGAGTTGCTATGGAACTAGCAAGCGTGCTTGAAAGGTGGGAATGGTGGGAAAAATACTTTTCCCCCTTTGCCCATATTATCGTGGCTTTCGTCGTACTCGTACTCGGATGGTTGGTGGCTCATCTGGTGTCTTTGATCGTCCGGCGGATTCTGCTCAAGACGCGACTGGATGACAAAGTAGTAGGGTTGGTCATGGGCCGCGATGCTGCGGCGGATATCCATCCCGAACGCTGGATCAGCAAAGCGGTGTTCTACCTAGCGATGATCTTCGTGTTCGTTGCCTTCTTTCAGATACTAGGCATGACAGCACTGACCGAACCGCTCAACGGGATGCTAAACCAGATCTTCGTTTATCTGCCCAAGCTGGTGAGCGCCGGCGTGTTGCTTTTGCTTGCTTGGATCGCGGGCAGCTTGCTGCGGCGGGTCGTAACGGGCGTGCTTTCACGGGTCAATATCGAGCGACGGTTGGCTGAACCGGCAGGAATCGAGCCTACGACAGAGAGCGTGTTGCCGCAGACCATCGGTAACTTCGTGTACTGGCTTACGTTTCTCGTGTTGCTCCCGGCGGTCTTGGATGCCTTGGGATTGCAGGGGTTGTTGCAGCCAGTGCAGCAGATGCTGGCTAAAATAGTTGGTTTCCTGCCCAACCTGTTTGCTGCCGCTCTCATCATGCTAATCGGTTGGCTCGGTGCGCGCATCGTCCAGCAGGTAGTCACCAACGTCCTTGACGCCACTGGGATAAACGATTTCGGCCGTCGCATGGGACTGGCGACTGGACTGGGGATCGAAAGCCTATCGGGGCTTGCCGGTACTCTGTCTTATGCAATCATCCTGATCATCTCGGCCATCGCTGCGCTCGAATCGCTAAACTTCAGGGCTATCTCCGATCCCGCTAGTTCCATGCTGGAAGGGGCCTTGGCGGCAGTACCGTCTATTTTGGTCGCCGCTGGCATCCTCCTCATCGGCTATTTGGTGGCTCGATTGGTAGCTCGCGTGGTTGACGATGTGCTCCGGCAAATAGGTTTCAACGCACTGCTCCAGCGCCTCGGCATAGCGGAGGTGACCGTTGCTGAGGACCGCTCGCCTTCCATAGCGGAGGCGACCTCTGGTGAGGATCGCCCTTCAACAACGGAGGCGACCTTTGCGCTGGAGCGCCCGCCGTCGCAACTGGCGGGGTATCTCGCCATGGTGGCCGTCCTGCTCTTTTCTGCCATTGAGGCAACCGCGCAGCTAGGATTTCAAGATTTGGCGGGAATGCTCGTGAAGCTGACGCTGCTGTTTGGCAAGATCGTCTTGGGTGCGGTGATCTTTGGTTTTGGGCTTTACCTCGCGTCTGTGTTCGGTCGCATCGCGTCCAGAAAGGGGGGAGCCTATGGCAGCATACTCGGCACGATCGTCCGGGTTGCGATTGTGGCATTGGCGCTCTTCATGGGACTCAGGGAAATGGGTATCGCCAACGAGATCATTACCCTCGCCTTTGGACTCATCCTCGGTTCGGCAGCCATCGCCGCGGCGATCGCGTTCGGCATGGGAGGGCGCGATTTGGCCAAAAAGCACATGGAGCAATGGACGCAGGATCTGGAAGAAATAAACAAGGATGGATCTTCGTCCTCAGAGGAGGGGTAACACCACTGTTGAGTTGGGGGTTGTAGGGTATCGGTCCAACCCCCAATTCACTACAAATCTTAACCCAAGGAGTAACACAATGATAAACACGCGCACAGTTTTGGCTTTGCTCGCCATCGCCTTCGTTGCACCGTCCCAACTGTGGGCGGTTTCTCCCGAGGACTACGATGTTCCAGTGAGCACGGCCCAGCAGCTACGCCTCGGCGGTACGTACTCCTACGCAGGCAGTGGCAGCGACACCGGAACCAGCGACGGCTCGGCTTCGCTGCTGTACCACCGTTATTACAACTCCCTGCCCTACGCTTGGGATATGAACTTCAACGGCGTTGGATTGACGCGGCGGACGGCTGACGGGACGCAGGAAGGCTCCTACAATTTCGTAGCCGGTTCAGGAATCAGGAAGTACTTCAAGCCGGAAGGTGATCTTTTTTACTCCGGCGAACTTCGCGTCACGGGTAACAGCGACTTCGATCGCCCGACTTTCGACGTGACGCCGGGCGTGGGGTACGGACGCTTTATCCGCGTCACGCCGCTTGCCCAGGCGGTGCGTATTGAGCAATTCCTGCTGAGTGAAGGATTGATCGAGGGGCCGCTGCCGAAAAAGACGCTGGTCGCTCTCGCGCAGGTGATCGAGCGCCAAGGCGAGTTTGAGACCGAATTTGGCGACCGTTACAAGGTCAAGTGGTTTGAGGCGATGGAGCAAGTTATTGCCGAGTCAGGACTGTTTGTTCATGGAGGATTCGGTGCCGTCGGCTCGCTGCGCGTCGATGAAGTGCTCTTCCAAGAACATGTGAACGAGCGCTTTATCGGCTGGGATGTGCGCTCAGGCATCCGCTTCGAGGCGTTGACGAAGGACGCGGACACCCCCCGACAGGACCCGGGATTGTCTCTAAGAGTGAGATACTCGCGGCCCGTGGGCTGGAAGTCCCAGTTCGACTTCGGCGCTCAGTACTCCTCGCCATTCACCGGCGATTTTGGCTCCAAGGTCTTTACGCTGTCGAGTTCGCTGAATTATCTGTATGAGGTGACCAACCGCATTGACTTTACGCTCAGCAACATCCTAACGGCTTCGCGCAGCGAGCCGGATGTCGAGGCAACAGTGGTTAATCAGGTGCGATCGGGATTCATCTTCTTCATCGAGAATCAGGTCAATCTCAATGTCACCGGTTCTATCGCCAAAGAGCGCGGCCAGGATTCCACGCAGGGTCTGAATATGGCGATCGAGTACCGCCTGCGCTAGAAAGCTGCCCGAATATAGAGGAAGTTGAGGAACGAGGCGGAGCCACCCATATTATGGACCCAGACGGGGCGGTGGTGGCTCTGCTGAGGCGGGGCCACCCATAAGTATGTGAGGAACGTAGGGGAGAATGGGTGGTCCCGCCGATCTATGTTTGGGGGACAGGCCCGAACGTAGCGGGTCGGGCTAGCTGTGCTTCCGACGTTTGGTGAGATTGGATCTGTGACTGCGAAAAAGCGGACGAGAACACGTTATCCTGCCGTTTCGGAGCGGCGAATTTGCGGCTGGCGCGAATGGGCATCCCTGCCGGCGCTTGGTATCGTTGCGATTAAGGCGAAGCTCGATACGGGTGCCAAGACATCGGCATTGCATGCGTGGGATATCAATACGTATGAAGTCGATGGACGTCCTTGGGTTAGCTTTTACGTCTATCCCCTACAGCGCGACGACGTCTCGGTCGTGCTCTGCACCGCACCGCTTAGCGACCGGCGTTGGGTGACCAATTCCGGGGGCACGCGCGAGCGGCGCTACGTCATCTCGACGCGCCTCAGAATCGGCGCTGGCTTTTGGCCGATTGAACTCACCCTTACCAACCGCGACGAGATGGGATTCCGCATGCTCATTGGCCGCGAAGCCATGCGCGGTCGCCTGATCGTCGATCCGAACGCTTCATATCGCGCTGGTAAGCCCCGTAGGAAAGTGAAGAAATCCCCTAAAACCACTACCGAAAGGACGCGTTTATGAAAATCGCCATGCTGGCCCGCAACCCGAATCTCTACAGCCATAAGCGCCTCGTCGAGGCCGCGGAGGCCAAGGGGCACACTATCGACATTATCAACACGATCCAGTGCAACATGAATATCACAGCGCACCGTCCTCACGTGATATACCAGGGTGAATCCCTTACCCTTAGAGGCTATGACGCTGTGATCCCGCGCATTGGTGCGTCGATTACCTTTTACGGCCTTGCGGTACTGCGCCAATTCGAGATGATGGGAGTTTGGCCGTTGAACGAGTCCGTGGCCATTGGCCGTTCGCGCGACAAATTGCGTTCATTGCAGCTTTTGTCGCGCGAGGGCATTGGCTTGCCGGTTACCGGATTTGCCAATTCGGCAAGTCATGCCGAGGAAATGATCAAGATGGTGAATGGCCCGCCCGTCGTTATTAAGCTACTAGAAGGCACTCAGGGCATCGGCGTCATCCTCAGTAATACCATGTCGTCGGCGAAGAGCGTATTTGAGGCATTCCGGGGTGCTAAGATCAACATCTTGGTCCAAGAATTCATCAAGGAAGCGGGCGGTGCCGACATTCGCGCCTTTGTAGTTGGCAACCGCGTCGTCGGGGCCATGATACGCCAGGGTGCGCCGGGCGAGTTCCGTTCCAATCTGCACCGAGGTGGCTCGTCTATGAAGATCCGCATCACCCCCGAAGAGCGCTCGACCGCTGTACGGGCAGCCAAGGTGATGGGTCTCAATGTCGCCGGCGTCGATCTTTTGCGCTCTAACCACGGACCCGTGCTCATGGAGGTAAATTCATCGCCGGGACTGGAAGGCATTGAGAAGGCGACGGGTCTCGATATCGCTGGGCGGATCATCTCTTTTATAGAGAGCCATGCCAAACCTATGAAGACTAGGACTCGCGGCAGGGGTTAATTGATGAAAGCGCGTGCGCCAAGACCATCGCAGGTCGTCTGCATCGGGGGATCGGAGGTTGGCCCTGGTACGCGGACCCAAATCGACCTGCCCCTTGTCGATCTTTCAACCCGCGTGCCGCTGACCATGCCGGTTCACGTCATCAACGGCCGCCGAGATGGTCCGCAGTTGTTCGTGTCGGCGGCCGTACACGGCGACGAGCTCAATGGCGTGGAGATCATCCGCCGCGTCGTCAAATTGAGCGCGCTGAAGCGACTCCGTGGGGCGCTCATCGCCGTGCCGATCATCAATGTCCCGGGGTTTCTCAATCTCAGTCGGTATCTGCCAGACCGCCGGGACCTCAATCGCTCGTTCCCAGGGCTGACCAAAGGCTCTCTCGCAGCCCGTCTCGCCAAGCTATTTCTCGATGAGGTCGTCGTGGGTTCTACGCACGGCATAGACCTGCATACGGGTGCTGTGCATCGGGACAACTATCCGCAAACCCGCGTAAACCTCGACGACGCCGAAGCCGAACGCATGGCGCGCGCTTTTGGTGTGCCCCTCGTGATCAACGCGGGATTTCCCGAGGGGAGCCTGCGCGCGGCAGCCAGCGAGCACGGCGTACCAGTCATCGTCTATGAGGCGGGAGAAGCACTGCGCTTTGACGAAGCGGCCATCCGCGCTGGCGTCAAGGGGGTGATGCGGGTGATGCGGGAGCTGGGCATGTTGTCGCCGCTGAGGAGCGCCAAGCCCGCCCACGATCCCTTGATCCTGCGCTCAAGTCAGTGGGTGCGTGCGCCCAGTAGCGGGGTGGTGCGGGCTATCAAGCCCATAGGAGCACGGGTGAAGACGGGCCAAGTCTTGGCTATCGTGTCCGATCCGCTGGGCGAGACGGAAACCGAGATAGAAGCTCCGGTGGATGGCGTGATCATCGGCCGCACCAATCTGCCTTTGACGCACGAGGGGGAGGCGCTCTTCAACATTGGGTTGACCACGGGAACGCAGGTTGTGGCCCGCACGCTCGACGATTTCGATCCCTTGGAGGAATACAAATCGGGCGCGACCGGGGAGCTTGCAGAAACAGAGCCGGAAATCGTCTGACACAGAGGGGGACTGTCGCTGGGCTACCACGTCGGTTCACGCAACTGAGGATAGCTGCTAGATGCGCGTTGCCACTTGATTAACATTCAGCGACGGAAGGAATTTTCGTAAGGTATGACGACCGAAGATATGCTCGACGCTGTGCAACAATTCTGGGGGACGGTCAGTGCTTCGACATTGCTCATAGGACTCAATGTACAGGTCGCCGCGACAATTGCCGCAGTCCTCGTTGCGCTTCTGATCGGCCTAGTAATCCAAAGCAGGGTCCGCGTATTCGAAGCTGAACCGAAGGCCGGACCGCTGCTCTACCTGTGTACAATGCTCTACCGGACGCGCAATCTGGTCTCTCCCGCGCTGAATATACTACTGCTGGGCGTCGCGATTGAGGTCTGCATCGCTTCAGTGGGCCAGAGTTGGCTAGTCCGGATTGCTCAAAGCGTCGCGGTCGTCGCGTTCTTCTATCGCATCATCTCAGATTTTGTCGGCAATACCCTTGTCTCCGGTCTATTCACATGGATCGTGATCCCCTTGGCAACGCTTCGCGTCTTCGGTTGGCTCGATGAAGTCAGTGCGTGGCTCGATGCGGTTTCCCTCGATGTTGGCACCATCCGCATTTCTCTGCTTTCGCTCGGGCGTACCTTTGTTGCAGGCGGTGTGCTGTTTTGGCTTGGTAGCATCTTAAACACGTTTGGCAAAGAAGCTATCCGCAACCGCCACGCGCTGGATGTCGGGACGCGTGAGATGATCATCAAGCTGTTCCAGATCGGCCTGTATGTCAGCATCTTCCTGTTGCTTCTTGGGGCGATGGGCATCAATCTCACTGCTCTCGCGGTCTTTGGCGGCGCACTCGGCGTCGGCCTTGGGTTCGGCCTGCAAAAGATCGCCGCGAATTTTGCCTCAGGACTTATCATTCTCTTTGACCGTTCGATCACGCCCGGCGACTACGTTGAGTTCGACAACGGACGTGCTGGGACAATCCGCGAACTGAATATGCGGTCGGCTACATTGGAGACTTTTGATGGCAAGGACATCATAGTTCCGAATGAAGAGTTCATCACATCGTCTTTCGTCAACTGGACGCACAACAACCAAAAACAGCGCTACTCACTTGAATTCTCAGTGGCCTACAAAACCGATCTCCATACCATGCTACGACTGGTGAGGGAGGCTGTCGCCAGTCATCCGAAGGTGCTGTCTGGACCTGAGTTACCTATTGAGGAACGACCGGACGCGGAGATCAGCAGCTTCGGCGATTCGGGTGTCAACATTCTAGTCGAGTTTTGGATGCTCGGGATTGATGATGGGGAAAACCGGGTCGGCGCGGATCTGCTGCTTATGATTTGGGATGTACTAAAAGAGAACGATATCGAAATCCCGTTCCCGCAACGCGATGTAAGGATTGTACGCGCCGAGGCGTGATAGCCTAGTTGCGAAAGGAATGATGGTGACGACACAACGAACTGGACCGACGACAGGTAGCTCCTCTGCGGCTTCCCAATCGGGGCACGGCTTTGGCACCGCGCCTGTTTTTCTCGCGTCGATCAGCACGATTCTCGGCGCGATCTTGTTCCTGCGGTTCGGCTACGCGGTGGCGCATGTCGGCCTTTGGGGTAGCCTCATGATCATCGTTATCGGGCATCTCGTGACCATTCCCACGGTCTTGGCCGTGTCTGAGATTGCGACGAACCGCCGCGTGGCCGGCGGCGGCGCTTACTACATTGTCAGCCGCTCCTTTGGCACTAGCATCGGCGGTTCGATTGGGATCGCGCTGTACCTCTCGCAAGCGATTTCGGTCGCCTTCTATTTGGTCGCCTTTGCCGAAGCGTTCGAGCCTATGTACGAATGGGTTGCCGCGACGTACGCAGTAGAAGCCGATCCTCGTTGGGTGAGCTTGCCGTGCACGATCCTGCTTGCCGTGCTGATGCTCACCAAAGGGGCCGGCCTCGGCGTTAGGGCGCTGTGGATCGTCAGCGCGATTTTGGGGGCGTCGATTGCCGCATTCCTGTTGGGACAGGCTCCCGAGGAAATCCGTCCCGACGGGTTTCAGCTAACTACGAGCATTGAAGGCGGCGATGCCTTTGGCCTCGTCTTTGCGACGTGCTTCCCGGCCTTTACGGGCATGATCGCGGGCTTGGGACTTTCCGGCGATCTGAAGAATCCCCAGCGCAGCATCCCTCTTGGTACTATTGGCGCGACGCTCGCGGGGATGCTCGTGTACGCATTGGTCGCCATCAAGCTTGCCCAGAGTGCGACGCCGGAAGCGCTCGCCGCCGACCAGTTCATCATGGCCCAGATCGCCCTGTGGGGTCCGGCCATCTACATAGGACTAGGTGCTGCCGCCCTGTCCTCTGCCCTTGGTTCGATCCTCGTTGCTCCCAGAACCCTGCAAGCCCTCGCGCGCGACAACGTGCTGCCCGTTCCGAAACTGAATCGCCTGTTGGCGAAAGGCTGGGGCAAGGCACAGGAGCCGGTGTACGCAACCTTCGTGTCGAGTGCCATTGCGATTGTATTCGTCGTGCTGGGCGACGTGGACTTTATTGCCCATATCCTCAGCATGTTCTTCATGGTGACTTATGGTGCCCTTTGCTCGGTATCATTCCTCGAATATTTCGCCGGCAATCCGTCGTACCGCCCTACCTTCCATTCGCGCTGGTACCTGTCGCTGCTGGGTGCGGTGATGTGCGGCCTGATGATGATCCAGATGAACGTGCTGTACGCGTTTGTAGCGATTTTTCTCATGGTGGTGACCTACTTTGGATTGCGCCGCACGCGGCGGGGAGAACGCGGCTTGGCGGCGATTTTCCAAGGGACGATGTTCCAACTGACTCGCCGTCTGCAAATCTCGCTGCAGAAGAATCGCGTGGTGAAATCGGAAGGGGGCTGGCGGCCCTCGATCGTCGCGATGACCCGTTTTGGGGAGCGCCGGCTGGGGCACTTCGACCTGTTGCGCTGGATCAGCCACCGGCATGGGTTTGGGCACTTCATTCAGTTCTTTCAGGGAGAATACTCGTTCACCAAAGAAATCGAAGCCCGCCTGCAGGTGGGCAAGCTGATCGAGCGGACCGAGGTCAGCGGGGCGGGTATTTTCGTGGATTCGCTAATTTGTCCTTCGTTCCAGACGGCGCTGGCACAGACGCTTCAGATGCACGGCATTTCGGGTTTGCCCAACAACTGCGTTCTGCTCGAATTCGACAAAGAGCATCCCGAAGAGATCAAAGAGACCGTACAGGGTGCACAGCTTGTCGCGGAATCAATGTTCAATGTCTTGATCCTGCGGTCAACGGATTACCGCTTCGGCTATCACTCCTCGATCCACCTGTGGGTGACCGAGGAGAATCTGGCCAACGCTCCGCTAATGCTGCTTCTGGCGTACATCATCGTGGGGCATCGGGAGTGGAGACGCGCCGAGATCCGGCTTTTTGCGTGCTTCGACTCTGGAGACGGAGAGCGCGAGACAAACAAGCTGTCCAGGTTGATGATGGAAGGACGGCTGCCGATTTCTAGGCAGAATGTGACGTCGGTTCCTTGCACGACCCGTGAAGCCCTTGAGCAGGAGGTGACCCTCCGATCTTCTAAAGCCGATTTGGTCATCGCTGGTCTGACCGATGACGACATCAAATCGGGCGAAGCCAAGCAAGCCCTCCAGCGCTACTACGGGGCAAACGACGTGCTGTTCGTCCATGCGAGCGAGCCGGTCGCAATTGAGTAGTTTGAAATCGTCTATCACGTTTTTCGGCGGGGATAGCTGCCCTTCGTCGGTGTAGATGGCGGTTGGATGGTAGTCTGTGAAAAATTTTCGCATGAGGAGCTAGCTACATGACTGAAGTTGCGATTGCTGCGGCCGTCGTCATATTGGTGTCGGCCGTGTGTTCCCTGTTCGAGGCCGTTCTCTACTCGGTACCCGCGAGCCACGTGGAGACCTTGGTCGCCGCTGGCAGCCGGGCGGGGCGGCAGCTTCAGAAGCTGCGGGCCGATGTTCAGCGTCCCATCTCGGCGATCCTCTCTCTCAACACCATCGCCAACACGGGTGGAGCTGCGATTGCCGGTGCCGCCGCGGCCGAAGCATTCGGAGAGCATTGGCTTGGCTGGTTCTCGGCCGGGCTGACGCTGGCCATCCTGATGCTGTCGGAGATCATCCCTAAAACGACGGGCGTCGTGTACAGTCGGCCCCTTTCGCGGCTCATAGCTTGGCCGCTCGCGCTGCTCGTTTCGCTATTTCGGCCTCTGATCTGGGTCACGACTGCCGTGACCAGCGCAATCTCTCGCGGCCGCGACAGCGAGACCGTCTCCGATCAGGAGTTGATAGTGATGACGAGGCTGGGCTTGAAGAGAGGCAGTATCCAATCACACGAGGCCGAGATCATTCAGAACATCCTCTCGCTCAAGAAGTTCACAGTCAGAGATTTGATGACGCCGCGCGTCGTGATGTACGCGCTGGAGGTGTCAACAGTACTGGAAGACCTGCGCGGCGACTTAGAAACCCTGCGGCATACCCGCATTCCGGTGTACGGCGACTCCGTCGATGACGTGGTTGGGTTCGTCCACCGGCGAGATTTGCTGACGGCCATGGCCGAAGACCGCTGGAATGATACCGTCGAGAAGATGACTCGGCCGGTGCAGTTCGTCTCCGATTCCGTGTCCGCCGACCATCTGCTGCCGATGCTTATGCACCAACATCAGCAGATGTTTGTGGTCCTCGATGAGTTCGGCGGTGTGGCTGGCCTGATCTCGATGGAAGATGTCATCGAAGAAATTATCGGTAAGGAGATCGTCGACGAGTTCGACGAGATTGCCGATCTGCGTCAGCTAGCGAGGATGAGGCGCCAGACCACAGTGGACGAATCGATCGCGGCCGGCCGACGAAAACCGTCGGCCCCCGCTTCCCCCATCTCTCCGGAGACGCGACCGTGAGCCTCGTATTGCTCGACGTTCCAAGGCGATCTGCCATGAAAAGCACACTGCTGATCTCTAATTCCTTGTAATTTCAACTGCCTTGGGGCTGGTCGGCGACCTTAAACATCGGCGGTAGCGAGCGACCTCCTCCAGCGTGGTATTCAAAGGAGCCGCGAGGATAGGCAAAGCCCAATTGATCGCTCTGGCCAAAAGCCTTGACAATTCTTCCCACAATCTCACTGGAAATGCGTTGTCGCTCTACCGCTATGGATTGATACCGCAGCCGCATCATTACCCCAGAATCGAAAAACTCCGCACGAATGAATGGCGTCTGGCCGGTCTCCTCGATGATTTCTTGGGTCACTTCAGCGGCGCAGTTGATCAGCGTCTGCTCGGCCAATTGGTAGTCCGAGTCGTAAGAAACCCGCACGGGTACTTCATCGAGAATGTACTTGGCTTCCTCGGAAACCGCGTAATTGGTAACCATCTGGTCGAAGAGTACTGCATTGGGGATTAAAATGCCTCGATTGGATGATTCCTCCCCGCCAACGGTTCCGCCTACTTCGCCCAACAGAACGTGCGTCGGGCTGATGTCGAGCACGTCGCCCCGCACGCCTTGGATGATGATTCGGTCGCCGATTTGGAAAGGACGCTTGATCATGACCATGAGCCAGGCGGCGACTCCAGTAACCGGGCGTTGCAAGGACCAACCTAGCACCATGCTGAGAAAGGCTGCGGTCAATCCCATGGCGGCCAATGAGCCGGACAAGCTGGCAATGACGAAGACGATACCTGCCAGCATGAAGGCATACTTTAACAGCGATTGGAGCTGACGGATATCCGCATCCTCGCGCTTTTGGTGCTGCATGGCCTTTATGAGAAGTCGTTTGGTAATTTTGTGGACGATTATTATGGCGATTAGCGCCAAAATGGCCGGAAGAATGTCTCTCACCATCTCGGGGACATAGTAGTTGAACCACCCCTCCACAGCGTGCAGCCAAGTAGTAGTTTCCTGTTCCATTGGTCAGCTCCTTTGATAAAAGAAAAAGCGCGCCGCGTCGGCCTTTTAATGCACCTTGCACCCCAAGTGGGGACAGGTCGAGTTGAAGGCTTGAAAGCGTATCATGCTCCCCGATTCATGTAAAATCGCCTTGACGTATCACCTAGTCAACCGACCTGTTGCTTGCAAATTTCCTCCCCGGGAATATGGCGATATTGGTATTATCAGGATATAGTCGGTAAATTTGGTGTTCGACTAACTTCAATGGCATGGTCCGCTGTGGCCACAATTGACCCGAAAAAGAAAAATTATGCGTTTATTGAAAGTTTCTTTAGTGCTATGCTTCCTGCTGTTGGTGCTTCTTTTTAAGCTGGCACAGATCGATTTCAGTTCGCCTGAAGCGGCCCAAGACGATCCGGTCAAAGCTCCAGCACCAAGCGGTCTGGCTTGGCTCTTTGAGCGTTTCAAACTGCCGCAAATGTCCTTTGATGTGCTTCGTAGAAGCGAGGCAGTGCCCAAAGCGGCCACGTTGCCTAGGCCCGTTGACCTGCACCCTGATGATCCCAATTCACTGCCGAGGGCTTCGGCGGCATTTCCCGAATTTGCTGCCATTAGAGACACCAAAATGCGAAAAAAGAGATTTTTTGAGTTTATGGCACCGCTCATCGAGGCGGAGAATATCCAGATAGAGAAAAAGCGCCTCCAGCTCCTCCGCCTACACGAAGGCGTGCAACAGGGCAAGGAACTATCTGGTTACGACAAGGAATGGCTGCGCCAATTGTGCCAAGAATACCGCGTATCAACCGAAGGATTATCCATGGATGCTCTATTCCAAGAATTATTGATGCGCGTTGACACGGTGCCGCCGGAGTTGGCCTTGGCCCAAGCGGCCATCGAGTCGGCTTGGGGCCAGTCGCGCTTTGCCTATTGCGGCAATAACCTTTTCGGGGAGTATTGCTTTACGCCGGGTTGCGGCATCGTGCCGGCTGGACGGCCCCAAGGGCAAACGTACGAAGTGGCCGCCTTTCTCACGCCTATTCACGCAGTGCACTCGTACATTCAAAATCTCAATGCCCATCCCGCCTATCGTCAATTCCGCGTGTTGCGCTACGAAAAACGGCTGGCCGGAGAGCGACCTGATGGGCATACGCTGGCCTTAGGGCTGCAGAAATACGCCAAAATCGGCATGGCCTATGTCGATAAAATTCGCACTGTGATTCGTCAGAATAGACGACTTATGGCCCTACCGGGTTTTTCCGAAGTGACTTTGCAACGCCGAGATTTCCGAGCGGAGACCAGCTAACCGATGAATGGCTCCATGTCGTTGTCCCGTAGGTCGGGCGGCCTTGGCGTTTGGGTGCTGCTATTGCTACTAACTGGGCCTAGTGTGGGACAGGCTGGAGGAGCAGGCGAATTCACCTGCTTTGTGTACCACCGTTTTGGCGATGATCGCTATCCTTCCACTAGCATCGCCCTCGATGTTTTCGCTGCGCAACTGAGCTTTCTCCGGGAGCAAGACTTTAGCGTTCTCACCTTGGGGGAGGCCTTAGAGCAACTCGATTCGGACAGGGGCCTCTCCGAGCGCACGGTGGTCCTGACTGTGGACGATGGATACCAGTCTTTTCTCACGGGGGCCTTGCCTCTTTTGCGCCGTTTTGGCTTTGCCGCGACCTTGTTCATCAATACCGACAGCGTAGGACGACCCGGGTATATGACCTGGGATGATTTGGTTGGCTTGGCCGCCGAAGGGGTGGAGATCGGCAATCATTCGGCCTCGCACGCTTATTTTCTCAATCTACCTACCTCTGAACAACTGAGTGCCTTCAAGAGAGATGTCGAGCGAGCCCAAGAGGCTTTTCAGACTCATCTGGGATGGCGGCCCAGCCTTTTTGCCTATCCATTTGGAGAATATTTACCTGCTTGGGAAAGCGCGTTGCGCGAGTTGGGTTTCAAGGCTGCGGCTGCGCAGAACTCGGGGGTGGTGTACCGAGACAGTCCCCGCTATGCTTTGCCGCGCTATCCCATGGGTGGTCCCTATGCAGCTTTGGAGGGATTTCGGCAAAAAAGCCGCATGAGAGCCTTGCGTGTTACTGACCATCGGCTTCGCTCACCGCTGCTGGATAACAGCAATCCTCCTATCTTGGAAGTCGAGGTGGATACCGAGGGGTTGAATGCGGCCGCTATGCAGTTTTTTGTTCAGGGCCAACAGCATGCCTTACAGCGACCCGATCCCGGGAATCTGAGCCACCTGCTGCTGCAGGCAGATAAACCCTTGACCGGGCGTCGGACCCTCTACACGCTGACGGCACCTTCGACCGATGGGCGGAGTTGGCATTGGTTCAGCCATGTTTGGGTGCGTCCAGAAGTGGAGGAATAAGCGGGGACAGTCAATTTTGGATTCAACATTCTTGTCTAGTTGATGGACCACCTGCCACAAAGACGCGAGGGCTTGCGCGCTAGCATCACTTTTTTGAGCGAGGATAGGTAGTTTGGACAGGTTTGAATTGCGCCTCAATCGGGGCATCTACAAGGTCTGGTGGGTTACTTTATTGGCGGTCCTGATCTGGGATGCGGCTTGCTGTCCACTAGCCGCCGCTGCCGCAGAAAGCGAGCAGCGGTTGACCATCCTGCACACCAACGACCTGCTGGGCCGACTGCTTCCAGAGCCTTATTTCGACGAAGCCGATTGGGGCGGTTTCGCCCGCTTGGCCTACCTGATAGAGGAGCAGCGGAGTGTACGGCCCGACTCCGTCTTGGTCGTGGACGGGGGCGATGCCTTGGGCGATTCTCCCCTCGCTGGTGTGGACGCCGGTCGGATGATAGTACGGTTGATGAACGCGATGGGCTATGATGCCATGGTGGTGGGGAACCACGAATTCGACTACGGCCTCGACTCCCTTCGCGTCCGCGCTAGCGAGGCGAATTTCAATGTGCTAAGTGCCAATGTGCGGGTAGCATCGGATAGTACTGCCTTGTTTGCGCCCTTTGCCCTCGTGGAGCGGGCCGGACTACAGATTGCCCTCATCGGCCTGCTCTCACCCCAGACTCTAAAAGTGATCAACCCTGTGAAAAATCCTGCTCTCAACATTGATGACCCTCACTTGGTTTTGAAGACTTTATTGGAGGGACCGGCAGGGCAGTCGGATCTGCAAGTGATTTTGGTCCACATGAGCGCTCAGGAGGCGCGCGATCTGGTGCGAGCTTTTCCACAAGTGGACCTGTGCATTGCCGGAGGCTTTGGCCGGGAAACCCGCAGAGGTGCCGGCGAACATGTGGTGCGCTTTGCCGGGGGCGGGTATTTGGTCACTACGCCAGGTTGGGGAGCTTTCTTGGGACAGGTAGAAATGACCGTGCGCCGAGAGGCGGACAAGGTCGTTTTGGTGGATGTGCATCCCCGGCTAGTGCCTATAAGCCCCGAGGTTCCCCAAGACCAGACTGTGGCGTCCCTCATTGACGAGCAGGAAGAAGCCGTACAGCGAGCCCAGCAACAGCAGCTTGGTAATACCAATGAACCCATTGAGGACGCGGCCCAATGGGTCGCCGATCTGATCCGCACGAGACTGAAGACTGAAGTGAGCGTGATTAACCAAGGAACCCTGCGGAGCCTAACCTTGGATGGCGATATCCAGCTAGGGACTCTGGCGAACCTAGTGCGCTACGATGATGTCCTAGTTCGTGTGGAAGTACTGGGGAGCCAGTTGAAAGCTATGGCCGCTAGTAGTGCCAAGCGGACCTCGGGAAGTCAGCGACTAGTTTTTTCGGAGTACGATGTCGAAACTGGCTTGATTGGCGGTCGGCCTCTAGTGCCAGAGGAGAAGTACCAAGTGGCCACTACTTCGTATCTAGCCTCCGGTGGGGACGACTACTGGAGCAAAAAAGAGGCCCCAAATATGGAATCGGCGGATTGGATTATGCTGAAGCAGATGCTGGAAGAGCACATCCGCAGATACCCCAACTTGGGGCGCTGGGACGGAGTGCGGCAGGGCGGACGGAGCGTTTGGAAGAACAGCACCAAGCTCAACGGCTCGCTGTCGCATACAACTCTCGACGCCTCGGCTAGCCGCTACAGCGGCGTCTCTTTTCTAGGGGGCCACGATGCCTTGGCTTGGAATGGACGGTTCGAGAGCCGCACCAGCTACTTGAGCCAGCGGGGCACACTGATTGCCCTGCTGCGCACCGGTTTCGGCCAGTTGCGCACCCGCGGCAGCCTCCGCGAGGCCGTGGACCGTTTGGAAGGGGATGTGCTCTACACGTGGTCGCAGCGCGGACTCGCTCCTTTTTTAGGGCTCGACATTAACACAGTATGGACAGCCGCCTTGGGGGAGAAGCATCCCCTTGCGCTGCGGTTCAAAGGGGGGCTGCATAAAAAATTTGGCTCGAATGCTGGCGTCCGCGTCGGTCTGGCTGTGGAAAGAGATCAGGTCCAAGCGACCAATGTAATGGGGCTAGAAATAGCACCCGAGTACAAAGAAGAATTGCGACCGGGTAATGTCGTGTCCTCCCAGGCCAAATTCTTTTGGGGAGTAAGGCAAAGGAGTACGCTGTCGCTGCAGAATTTCAACAGCCTGCGCATCCGGCTGCTGGGCAAGCTGGCCGTTACCCTCGACGCCAACTTCTTTCTCCACCGCGACAGTCAAGTCCAAGCGCTGGCCGTCAAATCGGAACTGCAAGTGGGGCTGGGCTACGCTTGGAGTGAGAAATGGCTGTAAATGGTTTGAGGTATAGGATCAAAAAACTATGAAGGCACTTATATGGCGATATGTGCCGTATCTCGTCGCTGCTTTTATGGTCGCCAACGGCTTCTTCACCTTGGCAATGGGTTTAGGCGAGATCTTTCACCTCGACCAGTATCTGGCCGTCGAACTGGGCGAAATGCGCCGCTATCTGGAAGTGGTCCCCGCTCCGCAGTTGGGCGGTTTCGTGGCGGTTTTCTTGGGCGTCGTATTCATCGTTTTAGGCAAAGGGTTGGCCGAGCGGCGACGGCGTGCGCGCAACTGGGCCGTGGTGGCGCTGATGCTCAATGTGTTGTCTCATCTATACCAGGGGCTGCCATTGCGGAACTGTATCTTGTCGGCAGCGGGTTTGGTGCTTTTGGGGCTGTTGCGCACCGAGTTCACTCGCCACAGCGAGCGCCACCGCTGGAGCTATGCCGAAGTGATTGCCGTGCTGTCGATCATCTTCGCTTTGGCCTACGGCATTGGCGGGGCGTATTTACTGCGCGCCGAATTCAGCGGCATTGAGACGTGGGCGGATGCCGTCTATTTCACTGTCGTCACGTACAGTACCTTGGGGTACGGGGACATGCTGCCCCAGAGTGTCAACGCCAAATGGTTCGCCATCTCCATGGTGAGCGTTGGCATTGGATCGTTTATTACGGCCCTAACCGTATTGCTGGGACCGCTAATCGAGAATCGGCTAAAAGGAGTATTCGCTGTGGTGAGCAAATTTCAAAAGAGCGTGGATCACATAGTAGTGTGCGGCTATACCAAAGTAAGCGAGAGCATCGTCGATGAACTGCGAACGCGACGGGTGCCCTTCCTCATTATCGACGAGCGCGAAGAGTTCGTTGCATATCTCAAAAACAGCGGCATAGATGTTCTACAAGGCGACCCCACGGAGCGGGCCGTGTTGGAGCAGGCCAATCTATCCAGTGCTGCCGCAGTGATCGCGGCCACGGATTCGGACGCTACCAATACTTTAGTGGCTCTTACTGCCTGCACTCTGCGCGAAGCCGGGGAGCAGCACAAGTTCCGCATTGTCGTGCGCATTGAGGACGAGGAGAATATCGCCAAGGTGCAGAGTCTAGGCGTCGATGAGATCATCTCGCCTTCTACTTTGGGCGGACGTCTCATGGCGCAGCGGGCAGTGGGCGCAGCGGAGAGTGTGGACCACTAGCCAGTCTCAAAACTTTGGGATATAAGAGAGGAAGCAATGGAACACATCCATGTTATTATGGCCGGGGTGACCGCCATCATTCTCTTCGTCTTTGGGTTGGAGAATTTTTCCGCAGAGATTGAACAAATCTCTGGCGAAAAATTCCGCAAGTTCCTCGCCAGAGCGACTAAAATTCCGGCAATAGGCGTCCTGATTGGTGCTTTAGTAACCGCCGTTATCCAGTCTAGTTCTGCGACCTCGGTAATCGCAGTTGGTTTGGTCAATGCAGGGGTTCTCTCATTCAAAAGCAGCGTTGGTATTGTCTTTGGAGCGAACATTGGCACCACGATTACGGCCCAACTTGTCGCGTTCAAGCTCACGGCGTTTGCGCCCGTATTTATAATTTTGGGCTTTGCTCTTTCGTTCGTTCGCTCGAAAATTTCTATCTTCGGCAAATCCATATTTTACTTTGGTTTTGTCTTTTTTAGCCTCAATCTTATTTCTTCGGCACTCGCACCGCTCCAGAATGAACCAGCGCTGACCAAGTACCTCATCCAGCCGCAGAATCCGCTATTCGCCATTCTAGTAGGTTGTCTATTTACAGCCGCCGTGCAATCGAGTTCGGTGACCACGGGACTGGCGATCATTTTTACGCAACAAGGATTATTGAGCCTTGAAAACGCCGTTCCGCTGATCATGGGGGCCAATATCGGCACCACGGCAACGGCATTGCTCGCGATGTTAAATATGGACGTTGCCGCCAAAAAGACCGCGCTCAGTCACTTCTTTTTTAATGTGGGCGGCGTGTTGATTTTTCTGCCGATTCTCCTGCTGTTCGGAGATAGGCTGAATGAGTTCGATGCCAACCCAGCGGTCGCATTGGCCAATATACACCTCGTATTTAACGTGGCGGCGAGTCTGATCTTCGTCGTATTGATCAATCCCTTTACGCGACTTGTCGATGCGCTTTTGGGCGAGGACAAGATGGATTTTGCGCGCTTGGACATTCCGACGTTTAATGAGCAAAGCGCTTTTGAGACGGTGAAGTCCGACTTGCGCCGCAATCTCGCAGATCTGTTGGGCTTTTTACAGGAAACCTACAATCTCGTAACGCTGAGTATTGAATCCAACTACCGCAGCATCTTTGAGGCGTCGGCCAAGCGAATGGAGTACATCAACTTCTTGGAAAAGGAGTACGTCGGCTATTTTGCCAAAGCTGTCACTTCCGTCTCCCATGAACGCGAATCCAGAGAATTACTGCGATTGCATACCCAGTTTGATTATCTCTTCCAGATATACGATTCAATAGAAGACATTTTCAACACCAAGAAAGCCATGAGTAAGAACTACGTTGAGTTGAAAAGCGACGTCTTACTTATGGTTAGGAAGCTGTCCAGCCAAACGCTGGCGTTGTTTGACGACATTCGCAAGTCGCTAGCGGAGGGGAACCAATTGGACGTCACGGCAAGAGCCAGCGAACTCCAGGGGATACTGGACGAGATCAACCGGGATTTGCTGTCGTTGCTGGCAGACCCGGACCGATCCGATGCCGGCACACTCTCCAACTTCGTCACCTATTCTAGGCGTCTCCAGGACAAGTTGGTCAATTTTGCCGCCTTGCAGGACACCGAACCGACGGCTTCGGACGAAGGTGGAGCGAAAGACGTCGAGTCCATCTGAGAAGCCGTAGAAATTGCCGGACGGTTGAGGCCGCTCTGCGACCTAAGTCTGTTTGGAGGGATCTTCAGAGGCTGTATCCTCTGCGGAGGGATCGTCGGTATCGTCCATCAGTTCGTGCAGGACGGCATCGACGACTTCGGTCTCTACTTCCTTGCCGAGTTGGGCAGCCGATTCAACGGCTGCCTGTGCCGCCGTTTTTCCCGCTTGATGCTCCGAAACGCCAAGGTCGTCGGCTGCTTCGCGTGCTGCCTTCACCGCGTGCCTGACGGCGTTGCCCACGTGTAGTCCGGCCTCGCTCGCTCCTTGGATGACGCCGTGTGTGGCACCGCGCAGCGCGTCGAGTGGATCGGTTGCGGTTTTGGCGAGTGCCTGCATCGTACCGCGCACTGCCTCCTCCGCGACGCGTCCGACTTCCATCGTGGCGTCCGCCGCCGCCCACATGGCCCCTTCGGTCGCGCCCGTCGCCACCTCGGCACCTTGTTTGCCGATCTGCTCTACCGCGTCAGCGGCTCTTTCGACTGACTGTCTGACGTGCGCAGTCAATTGGCCGGCCCGCAACTGCCCGTAGTTGAGTCCTTCGACCGCGGCCTTGATCGTGGAGGAAAGCTGGTAGGAAGTGACTCCGACGGCTACATCGAGTCCGGGTATGGGGGGCAGCCTACGCAGTGACTCCACCGGAAAGTTTGCTGCGAAGCTCAAGCCTGGAACGGAGGTCAGCACTCGCAGGTTCTGGCGCGTCTGCGACACGAGTTCGTCCATCACAACGGCGCTCTCTGCTTCCCCTTCCTCTTGGATGCCCGCCAGTACGCCGAGGGTGAAGAGACCGAGGACGAAGGCGATGACGAACAGGAAATCAAAGCCGGTCAAGAAGACTGCGGGAAAACCGATGGTGCGCACTGGATCGACCCACTGCACGGCGATTTCGAGATGACGCACGCTGAAAAAGTCGGCGAACGCGCCGCCGAGCAGAGGGCTGACACCCGCGCCGAGGCTGGCCGCTAAGGATGCGGCCGTCAGGTAGGTCATGGCTTGGGCTTGCGGTGCCATCTTCATGCGGATGGTCGTCGTCGCGATGTTGATACCGGCGCTGGCGATCCCCATCAGTATGTGCAGGGCGACGAGCAGAGGCAGGGTGAAGGCGTGTTTTTCGGGCAGCGTGGTGAAGGTCCAGCCGAGGATGACGAGGAAGTAGAGGGACGAGGAGAGCGACAGGACCACCTTGCTGCCGAACTGATCGACGAACGGCCCCCACACCCGCAGGAAGAGGACGTTGGCGAGCTGACTCAGCACGCCTAGCCCCACGACCCACGTCAGGGACATGCCGAGCTTGGTCAACATGTAAACGGTGAAGAAGGGGACCGCCAACTGGGCGACGAAGTTCCACAGGAACAGGAATTTGATTAGCTGACGGAAGTTCCGGTCGAGGAACGGTGCCCCGAGGCTGCTGAACACCGAGGGACGTTCGCCTTCAGGGGCGGCCATCTGTGGCTCCGGCATACGCGCCATGAACCCGACGGCACCGAATCCCAGCACGACGCTGCCGAACAGCATTGCGTACGAATAGGCGAAGATTTCATCGCTCGGGCCAGATGTCTTCCACCAGTCGATGTAGAGAGCCGCAATGAGTCCTGCCACGGCCGAGGCAATCGTCGCCACTCGCAGACGCTGGGCGAAGAATTTGCCCAGCAGGTCCTGCGGCACGAGGTCGCGCAGCCACCCGTTCCAACTCGCGTTCACGAAGGCGTTGCTTATGCCTCGCAGTGCGATGAACACGAGCATGAGGGTCACGGCGCTCGGGTTGGGCACCTCAATTAAGAAGGGAAGGAGCGCGATCGGGATCCAGGTCGCGTACGCCAAAAAATAGGCGGTGACCGCGACGGCCTTGCGCAGCCGCAGTCGCTCGATGGCGAGCACAGCGACTAGCTGTAAGGGCTGCATGATGAACGGGATGGCCGTCATGATGCCGATGTGGAAATTGGACGCTCCTAAAATCAGGGCGAACGAGGCGAGAAACCCGCCGGATGCCAGTCCGTCGGCACCCGCCGCTGAGATTGCCTGCCGGGTCATGTTGCCCAACCCGCGCTGGCGCTCTTCGTCGTTGAGCTCGGGAATGGGTCGGAAGAACTTGGGGATAGCCATGTGCGTTTTTAGCCAAGCGAAACTGTGTTCAGTGCGCGTTCGAATCGGTGCTGAGTAGAAAGGGTAGGAAACCCGCGTCAGGCGGGCAAACTGTGTTTGTTTGGTGCGGCGCGATAGCCATATATTACGCGGCATGGAGAAGAGCAAGTCGTTCAAGGGCAGCGTTGACCGGATGTTCGCGGCGGCGGCGGCCACGATGGAGCTCGAGCCGGGACTCGCCGACCAGATCAGGACGTGCAACTCCGTGTTCCAGGTCAGCTTCCCCGTTTACATACGGGGCGAGTTTCAGGTCTTTACCGGTTGGCGGGCCGTTCACAGCGAGCACTTCCTGCCGGTAAAAGGCGGCATCCGCTACGCGCCGATCGCCGATCAGGACGAGGTAGAGGCCCTGGCCGCCCTGATGACCTACAAGTGCGCCATCGTCGATGTCCCGTACGGAGGCTCTAAGGGTGCTCTGCAGATCGATCCGCGCGACTACGACGCGGCTGAGCTCGAGCTGATCACTCGCAATTTCACGATGGAGCTGACGAAGAAAGGATACATCAGCCCCAGCCTCAACGTGCCGGCTCCCGACATGGGTACGGGCGCGCGCGAGATGGGGTGGATCGCGGATGCGTACCGCGCTCTGTATCCCAACGACATCAACGCCATCGCCTGTGTCACCGGCAAACCCGTACACATGAGCGGAATCCGCGGCCGCAACGAGGCGACGGGGCGCGGGGTGCAGTACGCCCTCAGGGAATTCTTCCGCCATCCCGAAGATGTGCAGCGGGCCGGGATGGATGGAGACTTGGAGGGCAAGCGCGTAATCGTCCAAGGTCTAGGGAATGTCGGATACCACGCTGCGAAGTTCCTGTCCGAAGAGGATGGCGTCAGAGTGATAGCTGTTATTGAGCGCGAGGGGGCCGTAGTGTGTGAGGATGGGCTGGACATTGAGGAGCTCGCCACCTATCGCCGCGAAAATGGCGGCGGCGAGGGTTTTCGGGACTCCGAGTTTGTGGAGGACGGCAGCCTTTTGCTGGAAGCAGATTGCGACATCCTGATCCCCGCGGCTACTGAATCGGTGATCACTGCGGAAAACGCCGAGCGCATTGAGGCGCGGTTGATTGCCGAGGCCGCCAACGGTCCGGTCACTTTCGAGGCGGACAAGATCCTACGCGATCGCGGCAAGGTGATGATTCCGGACGCTTATCTAAACGCAGGGGGCGTGATCGTCTCGTACTTCGAATGGATCAAGAACCTGTCCCACATCCGTTTCGGTCGCATGGATCGGCGCATCGACGAGTTGCGCGGGCAGCGCATCGTCGAGGCCATCGAGACTGCGGTTGGCAAGCCCCTGCCCGAAACCCAGCGGCACGACCTGATGCGCGGAGCTGACGAGTTGGACTTAGTGCGATCTGGCTTAGACGACACTATGCGGCAGGCATACAACGAGATGCGCGAGGTGTTTTTGCGTCATAACAAGGTGCATGACCTGCGCACTGCGGCGTACGTCGTGGCGATTGAGAAAATCGCGCAGAGCTACCGGGAGATGGTGTACTAACGGTGCCTCGGCCCATGCTCGAGGAGGCTTGCGCGTCAGCATCGCCTTTTTCTTACTTGAGGCCGCAACCGATCAACTACTCGCGGCGTTGAGCCGCTTGCAAAGGAGCTAGGCGTGAAGGTCGCGCTCACTCCGCATCGCCAAAGACCGCGCGCCGCAGCGTGTCGTTCAACCGCGTCTGCCAGCCTGGACCACTGTTGCGGAAATGCTCCGCAAGGTCGGCGTCAAGACGAATTGATATGTGCTTTTTAGTCGGAGCTTTCTGCTTGCCACGGTTGCGCCGATAGCGCTCGACGATATGAGGGACGACCTCACTTGCCGGGCGCATGCGAGCTATCTCTTCAGCGGTAAGTTCTCGCGCGTCTGGATCGGCGGCGATGCCTGCGCGGATGGCAGCGTCTTCCTCTGGGGTCGGGAGGGTAATGTTATGCTTGATTTTCGACATAGTTTCGGACCTCTCTTCTAGTGGCTTTACGCAGGCTGATGATGCGGATGTTGTCGCCGCGCTCTGTGAAGACTACGAAATAGAGAACTGCGCTGATAAAACCTATGGCGATCCAGCGCGGTTCGGCGTGAACCTCGTCTAGGTCAATCGCGGCGGTGTCCCATTCAAAAGCGTCCATGTCGGCAAAATCAACGCCGTGTTTCGCCAAATTGGCTTGTCGCTTGCCTTCGTCCCATTCGTACATAGGTTGCTGCCAGTCAATAATCTGAATGTATATACAATCTGACTGATTTTCAAGTTCACGCAAACTGATAACAAAATGTAGGGCAACCCTTTACTTTCACAGAGACGCAGTACTCGAACTAGCCTATGCCCTGACCGTACACAAGGCGCAGGGCAGCCAGTTCGGGCTCGTCATTTTCGTGCTGCCCGAGGGCCACTCAATCCTCTCACGCGAGTTGCTCTACACGGCACTCACGCGCCATGAGAATCGCGTAGTGGTGATGCACCAAGGACAGCGTAGCCTCTTGAAAGAGTTTGCCGCACCCCATCGTAGCGAGACTGCTCAACGTCGAACTAACCTGCTCACCGACTGCCGGATGCTTGAGTTTCCGCAACCCCAAGGCAGCGTATTTCTCCAGGCTGGCCTGATTCACCGGACTAGCAAGGGGTTAGCGGTCCGTTCTAAATCGGAGCTACTGATAGCGGAAGCCCTCGGATCGGTAGGCGTGGAATTTGAATACGAAAAACCACTCACCCTAGGCGGCTATACGCGCTATCCCGATTTTACCATCGAAGATGAAATTTCGGGTCGCACGGTCTATTGGGAGCATTTGGGTATGCTTGATCGCAGAGGTGTGTGGTGGCTGACTAGGCCGGGAGAAGGATTGAGCCAAGCCCTCTGAGCGGAGTGAAACGCGATTATCAATCCGCTGCTTCACAAGCGCGTAGGCTTGCGCGTCAGCATCGCCTTTTTCTTACTTGAGGCCGCAACCGACCACCTACTCGCGGCGTTGAGCCGCTTGCAAAGGAGCTAGGCGTGAAAATCACCAAAGTAGAAACCATTCAGATAGAGACCCCGCGCTACTACGGCCACATCTCCGGGCACGTGCTGGTCAAAGTCTTTGTCGATGACGGCCCGGTCGGCTGGGGCGAGGCGTCCGACAGTCGCGCCGAGGATTTGGCGGCCATTGCCCGGCAGTACAACGAGTTGCTGGTGGGGCGGGACGCCGGGGCTATTACCGAGATCAACGAGCTGTTGCGCGGCCACGCGTTCCACAGCTCAGTGACCAATCTCCACCTCGCCTCGGCAATTGACTTGGCGCTTTACGATCTCCACGGCAAGGCCCAAGGGGTGCCGGCCTATCGGCTTTTGGGTGGCAAGATGCGGGAGAAGCTCTATTGCTGCTATCCGATCTTTGGCTGGCAGGTAAAAGAGGACTTCGAGCGCACGCTGAGCTATCTCCAGCGACTGCTCGACTTGGGCCATCACCTGTTCCGCTACTACGTGTCGGGCGATAGCGCGCTCGACGACCGCTTCTTAGACGAGGCCAAACGCCGCTTCGACGACCGGCTCAAGCTCAAGTCCATCGACTTTTCCGGCCGCTTCACCGATTGGGAGACGGCCGTCCGCTACGCCGATGTCCTCCGCCACCACGCGCCCTATCACTTTGAGCAGCCCTCGCGCAGTTTGCGGGTCTCAGCCGAATTTGTGCGGCGCGTTGACCTGCCGGTGAGCTGGCACATCAACAGCCTAGAGCTGGGCATGGAAGCCATTGAAAAAAGGGCCTGCACAGCCTTTAACGTCGCCTGCGTCTGCGGCGGCCCGACCCATATCCGCCGGCTTTTCGCCTTGGCGGAAGCGGCTGGATTCCGCTGTTTGATCGGCACGGACCAAGAATCGACGCTGGGGGTGTCGGCGCAGGTCAGCGTTGGCATTGCCATGCCCAACACCAACTTGCCCTGCGACCCAATGGGGCCGGTGCTGTACACGGCGTCGCCGGCCGTGGAAAGGGTGCGGGCCGAAGGCAGCTACTTGTATCCGTTTGAAGGGCCGGGTTTGGGCGTGGAAATAGACGCGGACAAGCTGCGCACCCTGACGGTGGCGACAGCCTGAGCGCCCCTCTGCGTTCATCTGCGTTCATCTGCGGATACATTGCCGCCGCACACCAACCGCTGGGGGTTTGACCTTTTGCCGGTTGTGCCGCAGTATATATCCTTTCGTCAATACTTGAGTTACACATAAACAGGAGTGAAAAATGAGCGAGGAAAACCGCGCGACTTGGGCCGACAATTGGCTTGGGTACCGGGAGGAAATCAAGGTCGTCGATGTCACAATCCGCGATGGCGGCCTGATGAACGACCACCAGTTCACCGACGACGTAGTCCGAGGCGTGTACGATGCCTGCGTCGAGGCCGGAATCGACTACATGGAAATCGGCTATATCAACTCGCGGGAGCAGTTTCCGCCCGGCGAGTTTGGGCCGTGGAAGCACTGCCGCGAGGAGGATATCCGCCGCATCGTCGGCGACAACAACACCTCTCTGAAGTTGGCAGCCATGGCCGACGCCGAAAAGAGCGATTACAAGACGGACATCCTACCGGCGTCTGAAAGCGTGTTGGACATGATCCGCGTGGCCACCTATATCCACCAGATGCCGCTGGCATTGGACATGGTCAAGGACGCCCATGACAAGGGCTATGAGACGACCTTGAATCTAATGGCCGTTTCCACCGTGCCGGAGTCCGAGGTCAAGAGCGCGCTGGAGATGCTGGTGCGTTCAGACGTGGGGGCTGTGTACGTGGTTGATAGCTTTGGCTCGCTCTACAGCGAGCAGATCCACGCGCTGTGCAACATGTTTTTCGAATACTGCGAGGGCACCCCGATTGAGGTCGGGATCCATGCCCACAACAATCGGCAACTGGCCTTTGCCAATACCATCGAAGCCGTAGTGTTGGGGGCCAACTGCGCGGACGCGAGTTTTGCCGGCTTGGGCCGCGGCGCGGGCAACTGCCAGATGGAGCTTTTGTTGGGCTTTTTGCACAACCCGAAATTCCGCTTGCGCCCAGTGCTCAAGTGCATTGAGGAGCACGTGGAGCCGCTGCGCTCTCAGTTGCTGTGGGGCTATGACTATCCCTACATGATCACTGGCCTGCTCAACGAGCATCCACGAGCCGGCATGGCTTTCAACGTCTCTGAGGACCGGGGCAAGATCGTCCAGTTCTACGACCAGATGAAAGAGCAGGAGTGAGTCTGTTCAGTACCAGAGATAGCTGGCGTTGAAGGCGATGATCAAGCCCGTGACGTCGGCTTTGATCGCTTGATCGCCGATCATGGCTTTTCTACCAGTGAGAAATGCCTAGTCCAAAGCGCAATGCCAACCCGCTCCGCAGCGGGCGGTAGAAGGAGCCTGTGTCATGCGAGAACACTCAGTGCGCCGCTCATTGCAAATCTACGAGCGCGCCAAAGCGCTCGTCCCCGGTACCACTCAGCTCATCAGCCGACGGCCGACCCGGGCCGCACTCGGCGTCAGCCCCATCTACGCCGAGCGCGCCAAAGGCTGCCGCATCTGGGATGTGGATGGCAACGAATACATCGATTGGACCAGCGCCGTAGGGCCAGTGATCTTGGGCTATGCCGACGAAGTGGTCGATGCCGCGGTTCGCGCCCAGATCGACCGGGGGACCATCTACAGCATCGTCCAAGAGTCGGCCGTGGAACTGGCCGAGGAGTTGGTGCGGATCGTACCTTCCGCGGAAATGGTGCGCTACTGCAAGGGCGGGGGCGAGGCATGTACCATTGCGGTGCGGATCGCGCGCGGGGTTACTGGCCGCGACAAGGTGCTGTTTTGCGGGTACCACGGCTGGCACGATTGGTACCAGGCCGCCAACATCGGGGCCGAGCGGCTGGCCACTCATCTCTTCAATGGCATTGAGCCGATTGGCGTGCCCCGCTGTCTGGAGGGTACGGCCCTGCCTTTTACCTATGGCGATGTCGATGAACTCACCGCTCTGCTCGAAGCGCACGCTGGCGAGTTGGCCTGTATCATCATGGAGCCGATGCGCTCTGACGAGCCGCCGCCGGGCTACTTGGAAAAGGTGCGGGAGTTAGCGTCGCACTACGGCGTGGTGCTCATCTTCGATGAGGTGTCGTCGGGGTTCCGCGTGGCCTTGGGCAGTGCTCAGGAATACACGGGCGTGACGCCAGATGTCTCCGTTTTTGCCAAGGCCATCTCCAATGGCTACCCAATGGGCGCGGTGGTCGGCAAGCGGGAGTTTATGGCCCCGGCTCAGCAGATGTTTATCTCCAGCGCCTATTGGGACGACAACATCGGCGTGGCAGCCTCGCTGGCGACTTTGCGCGAGTTGGAGCGACGCGACGCAGTAGGCCATTTCCAGCGCATTGGCACCTTCTTTAAGGAGCAAATCGACGCGGCCGCGGCTGCCGTCGGGCTCGACGCTAGCTGCGAGGGGGTAGCGGCGCATCCGCGCATCCGCTTGGGTGCCGAGGATGCTGCGACGGCTGCCAAGGTCAACACGCTGTTCATTCAGGAAAACGCCCGTCGCGGCGTGATCTTGGCGACTGGGTTCATGTTCAATTGCGCCCACGGCGAGGCCGAGGTCGAGCAGACCGCGGCCGTGGTGCGGGAGAGTTTTGCCGTTATCGCCGAGGGGTTGGAACGCGGGACGTTGGACGAACTGCTCAAAGTACCGCCCCAGGAGGATCTTTTCCGGCGGCTAGTGCGCTAAAGTTTCAGGGTCAAGCTCGGCAAAGACGGCGATTAAGCGGGGGAAGAAGGTGGCGAAGGTCGGGTAGCGGTCGCGCTGGGATTCGTATGCTTCGAGGCGGCGGGCGACGGCGTGAATATAGCGGAAGCCGCGCGCGGATTCTTCGCGCAGTGCCCGGCGACCTGATTCTGCGCCGAGGTGGTGGTGGGCGAGGCGCGCGGTGATGGCGCGGATGAGGTGTTCATTGGCACAGTCGAACCAGTGCGTGTAGCCGATGGTGGCCATCTGTTCAGCCAGCGGGGCGAATAGGTCGGCATGGGGCCTCAGCATGGGATAGTACTCCTCGCTGAGGGGGTTGACGAAGGCGTGGCTGAATTCGTGCCATATAATTTGCAAAAGCTGCTCGCGGGGGCCGTATTCGGGTAGGCCGCGCTGCGTGGCACCTGTGGGGCCGAGCAGCGTATAGACATCGTACGGTCCTCCGTGGCGGCCGATGTGCGGACCAAATCCCCCGTGGTGCAAAAGCGGGCTAAGGACGAGGTGGTAGCTGAGTTGACGGGTGCCGAAATAAGCCTCGACTTCGTCGGTGGGATCGGCATCGGCCAGCTCTTCGCGGAGACGCGCTTCGAGGAGCTGATAGAGCTTTTGGCTGCGGGTGAAGAAGTGGTTGAATTGGGTCTGCCGCGCAAAACTGCGCAAGGCGTGAATGAAGCGCGCGAAGTTTTCCTCGCTGCGGAAGGCGCGATGGATATGGGGGGGAATGGGTTGGGTTGGTTCTAGTTCGGGTGGATCGGACAGGTAGAGCATGGCGGTTGGGTAGGCGTCAGACCACCCGGTGTCCAAGCTCAGGCTGCGAAAAAAGGCCACGGCCTGCTGGGGAGGATAGCGCGAAAAGTGCGCGACGAGATCGTCCGCATAATCCACCTGATAGGGCGTCAGATAGCGATACTGGCCGAGGAGTTGGACCGCGATGAGCAGTTCGATGCGCGGGTCTGCGCCGATGTGTAGGCGTTGCTCGGCGCGGATGTCGGATGCCATCAGCAGCGCGAGACCAACGCACACACGACAAAAGCCGACTCGCAAGGAGCCGGCTTTTATTTTTGCGGAACGAATTTTCAACGATGTCAGGGAGCCCAAGAGCCGCCGGGGTCGGGTGCGGCTTGGGTGGCGGCGGAGCGGGTGTCGTGCAGGGCTTCTTTGAGCTGTTTGCCCGGCTTGAAGTGGGTCTTGCGGCGGGCGGGCACGTACACGACTTCGCCGGTGCGAGGATTGCGGGCGGCGGGCTTGGGCTTGGTGTCTTTGACTTCGAGGACGCCGAAGCCTCTGATCTCGATGCGATTGCCCTCGATAAGCGTTTCGCGCATGGCCTCGAAGAGGCTATCGACCATTTGCAACGTCAGGTTGTTTTTGCAGCCGAGTGTGTCGGCTACCGACCGCGCTAGATCTTTTTTGGTTATGGTGGCCACTAAAACCTCGCTAGATGAGGAGTTAAATTGGCTTTGATTTTGTTCATAAGTGCTTGTATTATACGAAATTCTGAAACTTAATCAAGGGAAAAGTAACAGAGACCCCAAGCGCGTCACGGAGCTTGGAATTGAGGGTCGGAAAGGGTTTTCAAAAAGGCCACGAGGGCGCGTTTGTCGGCCGGGTCGAGGTCGAGGTTGGGCCGGACGAGCAACAGCGGGTCAGTGAGGGTTATGCGGCGAAAGCCGGAGTCGTAGTGCTCGACGACTTCTTCAAGGGTTTGGAAGCGGCCATCGTGCATGTACGGCGCAGTGTATTCTATGTTGCGGAGGGTCGGCGTCTTGAATTTGCCGCGGTCGAAGCGTTTTTCAGTGAGCGCGGCCAGCCCCTCATCCGGGGGATCTAGATCCAGCCCGTTGTTGTGGAACTCGTTGTCGGTGAAAAGCGGCGCGACGTGGCAGTGGAAGCAGTCGCCCTCCTCGGTGTGGAAGAGCAGGAAGCCCCGTTCCTCATCCGGGGTAAACTCCGCTTGGCCGGCTAGCCAGCGGTCGTATTTGCTGTCTGCCGAAACGAGGGTGCGCTCGAATTGGGCGATGGCTTGGACGACGCGTTGTCGGTTGATGGGTGCGTCGCCAAAAGCGCGGGCGAAGAGCGCGGGATATTCGGGGTGGCGCTCCAGTTTGGCCACTACGCGGTCCCAATCCTCGCCCATTTCCGTGGGCATCTGCACGGGTTCGAGGGCTTGGTCTTCAAGGCTGGCGGCACGTCCGTCCCAGAAAAAGGACGGGCTCCAGAGCAAGTTAAAAAGCGGCATGGAGTTGCGGCTGGTGACGCCACCGACGCCTTGGCTAAAGGGCCGTGGATCGGAGAAGGCGTGGGCTGGCAGGTGGCACGAGATGCAGGCGATGGTGCTATCGACGGAGAGGATGGGGTCGGCAAAAAGCCGCTCGCCAAGGGCGATGCCCTCGACGGTCAGGGGATTGTCCAGCGGAATGTCCGGCGCGGGAAATCCCGCTGGCACGACTAGTTCATAGGGGGTTGGGGTCGGCGGAGGGGTAGGGGGAACGACCGCGTCTTTGCCGCAGGCGACTAGCCCTAGCAGGATTAGTGCCCCAAACTTCATGGGTTATCCCCCTACGTGTTCGTCGTGGTTTTGCGCTGCTTGGTCTTGTTCGACTTCCTCTTCCCCGTGGCCTTGGCTGACGTGGTCGGGGTGCCCGATGGAGCCTAGGGAAAAGACAGTCGCGCCGTTGCCTTGCAAGGTCAATTGCGCGTCGGCGTTGCCCATAATTCCACCGCGACCGCTAAAGTCGTACAGGGAAGGCGCGTCGTACCACTCGTTGAGGTCCATCACCACGGCGATTGCCCACTCATCCCCGCTAACTGTTAGGGAAAGCGGCAGGGAGACGTCAACCGAAAAGTCTTCTCCACCCGCCGGGCCGGTGTGCGTGAGAAAGGCTCCTTCGCCATCGTCGGTGCGGAAGAGGCCCTCCATGCGCATGTAGTGGTAACCGCCGCCCATGGGAGCTGGCCACGCCATGTTGTTGAAGTGATCGACGCTCGGCAGTACGCCGGTCTCGTTTTTAGCGCCGTCGATGCCAATGGTAAAGTGCAGGGTAGCGTATTCGCCACCGGGCACCTTGGCCGAAACGCTGCGGGTCGCATTTACGAAGGCGTTGCGATAGTGGAATTCGGCCAGTTCGACGCGCTTGCCCCCAGTCGTCTCTAAGGCGATATCCGAGACGATGTACTCCAGGCGAGTGACACCGTATTCGTTGCCCGCAGCGTTGGTGTAGAGAATCTCCTCGTGCTTGAGGTCGGCACCGGCGATAGTGTGGTTGAAAGAGATAGTCACCTCGCCTTGGTCGTCATCGGAGTCGCCGCAGGCTAGCAAAAAACTACAAGCGGCCAATAGGAGATATTTCATGGGGTATGCCTTTTTTAAAAAAGATTGAGTTGGTAGTCTAGCTCCTACCTTTTTTACTTTAGGCGTGATCAGCGAGAACCACGGCTGAGCTTGTTCGTCTTTTTTAAGACGGTACATTACTAAATAGGATGCGCCAATTTGTCGAGTCTGTCCAAATGACCAAGGGCAAGGCCCCCAGCGAGCGTCCGCGGACGCGGATCGGCCACAAGCTAATGTTGAGCTTTGTGCTGCTGGTCATGGTCGTTGTAGGGCTATCGGGTTGGGTGCTCTTCGAGCTAACGGACCGGAGCTTGGAGCGGCAGATGCGCGACCACCTCGTATCGGTTGCCACGCTGGTGAGTACGAAGCTGTCCGGCAGCGTGTTGCCCTATTTGCACGAGGGCCGCGAGCACTCCACTCTCTATCGGAACCTAGTGCTTAGATTACAGCGCGCCGAACAAGGGGTTGGCGCCCGTCACATCTTCGTTTTCGACCGCGAGTACCGCTCGCTGCTCGACACAGATGGGCTAATGCCCATCGGTCGCGAGTATCCCAAACTGCTCTTTCACCGCCAAGAACTAGAGCGGGTTTGGAAGGGCCAGACCGCGCATTCGATGCTTTTTTACGACGACGATGTTCCGTACATGACAGGCTACGCCCCGATCTTTCACGACGGCGAGGTCGTCGCGGCCGTTGGGGTCGAAATCGGGGCTGGGTTTGTGGACTCCATCCGCGTTTTTGGGCGGTCAGTGCTGATTTTTGCCGGGTTGGGTGCGTTGCTCACCGTTGGAGTGGCATGGGGGTTGGCGCGGACGCTGACGCGGCCCATCCAAAAGTTGGTCGAGGCCGCACGCGAAATCGGCCGGGGCAACATGAACCAAGAGGTGGCCACCGCGTCCGACGACGAAATCGGCTATTTGGGCGAGACTATGGAGGAGATGCGGCGCAAGCTAGTCGCCCGCGACGCGCAATTGCGCCTCATGCTGGGCGGCGTTGCCCACGAAATTCGCAACCCACTGAGCAGCATTGATCTGTATGCCGGTCTGATCGCCGGCGACTTGCCCGCTAGCGACGAGCGCAAGCAACACATTGAGAAGGTCATCGAGGAAGTGCGTCGGCTCAATGGCGTAATTTCCGAATTTCTCGAATTCGCCCGCCCGGCACCGGCACAGCCGCAGCCGACGGAGCTGGCCCCGCTCGTGGCCAACGCGGCCTTTTTGCTGGCCCCGGAAATGCAGGCTGCGGGCATTAGCTACGAGGAGCGCGTCGCGCCGGATTTGGTGTGCTATATTGACGCCGAGCAGATGGAGCGGGCGCTGGTCAACCTGATGAAGAATGCCGTGCAGGCCATGCGCGATGGCGGGCACTTGACGGTGCGAGCTACGGTCGCAGGCGATGAGGTCGTCGTCGAGGTGGCCGACGATGGCTCGGGTATGTCGGAGGAGGTGCAGGCGCGCCTTTTTGAGCCTTTCTTTACGACCAAAGAGAAGGGATCGGGTTTGGGGATGGCGCTGGTGGCGCGGGCGATTGAGGAAAATCGCGGCCGGATCGAAATAGACAGTCGGCAAGGCGCAGGCACGGTGTGCCGCCTGCGCCTGCCGCAGTCCAAAGATGGGGTACTATGGGCAGGATTCTGATTATCGACGACAACAAAAGCCTCGGCGACGGACTGGTGCTGAGCTTGAACAAGATGGGGCACCAAGCCGTTGCCGCAGGCAGTGGTCGCGAAGGTTTGGCGCGGATGAAGGACGAGCCGTTTGACCTGGTCATTACGGATTACCGCATGGAGGAGATGGACGGGTTGGCGGTGATGGAGGCAGTCCAGCGCCAAGCACCAGACACCGACGTGATGATGATGACGGCCTACGATACCCGGGAACTGGCCGTAGAGGCGATGGAGCGGGGGGCGATCGACTTTATCGTCAAGCCCTTTCTGCCCGACGAACTGTGGCTGAAGGTCAATAAGCGGCTCGATTATCGAACCAAGCTGCAGGAAGCTCAAGCCAAGCTGCAGGAAGCCCAAACCCTCCGCCAAGAAGCCGAGGCCAAGCTGCAGGACTGGGAGCACTTATTCGAGCAAAACCGCTACCTGCGCGAAGAGATCGACAGCCGCTACAACTTCGGCGAGATCGTCGGCCAATCGCCGCAGATCAAGGCCGTGCGCGAGCAAGTGCGCAAGGTGGCATCGTCGTCGTCGTCGGTGCTGATCTACGGCGAAAGCGGCACTGGCAAGGAGTTGGTTGCCCGCGCCATCCACTACCAGAGCCGCCGCAGCAAGGGGCCGTTCGTCAAGGTCAACTGCGGTGCCCTGCCGACTGGGTTGGTCGAAAGCGAATTGTTTGGGCACGAGAAAGGGGCCTTTACCAGCGCGGTGCGGAGCAAGAAGGGCAAGTTTGAACTGGCCGAAGGGGGGACGATTTTTTTAGACGAGATCGGCGATATACCTTTGGAGACTCAAGTGCGGCTGTTGCGGGTGTTGCAGGAAAAGCAGTTCGACCGCGTAGGAGGCGAGCAGCCGCTCGACGTAGATGCGCGGGTGGTGGGGGCTACCAACCGACCGCTCAAGCGCATGGTCAAAGAGGGCACCTTCCGCGAAGATCTGTTCTATCGGCTGGAGGTCATCCCCCTCACTTTGCCGCCGCTGCGGGAGCGGCGAGAGGACATTGAATTATTGGTGAAACACTTTAGGCAAAAAAAATGTGGGGAAATGAACATCCCGCCCAAGCGTCTAACTGAAGAAGCCCTAGTCGGCTTGAAAAGCTACCCGTGGCCCGGCAATGTGCGCGAACTGGAAAACGTCATCGAGCGCACGATGGTGTTGGTAGATGGCGAGGAAATCGGCTATCACGATCTGCCGCTGACTTTTGACGAGGGGACTGCGGAGGAAGAAGTTATGGAGGAGCGAGAGGGAGATTCTGACGGCGGGAGCTTGCTACTCAACGAGCGCCTCGACGAGGTGGAGCGCGACCTAATCGCTCGGGCGATGGAGGAAGCGCAACACGTTAAGACGAAGGCGGCTTCGCTTTTGGGGATTAAGACGAGTGCTTTGTACTACAAGCTCGACAAATACGGTCTAGATTAGCAATGAGAAATCCATCCATTCTGTTGTTGGTTTTGGGGTTGGCGCTGCCCGGATCCGCGCCTGGAGATTCGAGTGGGCTGGGCGACCTAAAGGCCCAATATCGCGCCTTGGAAAGCCAGCGCGATTCCCTCGCCAGCCAGCGCTTGAAGGTTGCGGCCTCAGCCGAGGCGCTGTCGGTACGCATCGATAGCCTGAGGTTGAGTGCAGCGAATTCTGCCGTGCTGCAAGAAGCGTGGCGCTCCTCGCTCCGGTTGGTGCAGCAAATGGTTGAGCTCGACTGGAAGTTGGTCGCCTTAGAGGCCCAGCAGGACAGCGTGGCCGAGCGCTTGTGTCTGGCCTACGATTGGGAAATCGGCGTCCTCATCCAGAAGTTGGCCGAGCAACCAGACCGGGGCCTGTCGGCCCAACTGACGCTCTATCAGGAGTCGCGGGAACTACTCGGGGTCGGGGTCCGCAGTGCGAACCTGCACTACAGCGGACAGATGAAAATTGAGGTGGATGACGGGCCGGACGAAATTCAGCAAAAGCAAGAGCTATTAGAGGACATCGCCGATCGCCTCAAGGCCGAATGGAGTGCCAATGCCGACCTGCTGCGTCGCTTGGAGGCCGAGCATCGGCTGTGTGCCCGAGTGGAGCAAAAGCGGGCTAAAGCGCGGCGGTCTGAGGAGCGGATTTTGGTGAGTGGAGAACAGCCGCGTGAGCCGGTGCGGTTGCTCGCGCAAGACGAGTCCTTGGCCGAATTTGATCTCGAATCGTCGATTGCCGAAGTCGCGCTGAAAATTCACAAGCTGAAGGCGCGCCAGCAGGAAATTCTCCAGCTACAGGCCGTGATCGAAGACCGCGCCGAGGCGTTCAGGCGCTACTTGCGCAGCATGTTAGAGGGCGAGGAATAGCCCACACTTTTGCCGGCGAGGAGCCTCACTCGCCCGCACCCAATCCTCGGCTGACTTCCACTACATTGTCTTGCGTCGCGCCGAAGGCGCACCGGAGCCTTTGATAGGCTGCCCACGGGTCTGTCTGATGGCCACAGGTGAAGAGATCGAGGGCGGCGTAACCGCGCTCGGGCCAAGTGTGGACGGCCAAGTGGCTCTCTTGGACGATGAGCACGCCAGTGACCCCACCCGGACTGAAGCGATGGAATGCCGTGCCCAAGACGCGGGTGCCGGCCGCTTGGGCTGCGGCCTGCAGCTCGGCGGTGATATAGTCTGGGTCGTCGAGTCGCTCGCGGTTGCAGCCATAGAGATCGACGAGCAGATGGCGGCCTAGGGCCTGCATTGGAACGCACCTGAGCGGTGGCGAACTGCAACGAGGCCCTCAGACATATTCGACGATGTCGGTGGGCAGGCACTTGAGGTCTCGGCATATATTGGACAGGGTGTATGGGTCCATGTTCTCTGTGCCTTGATCGATGGCCTTTTTGATGTGCTGATAGGTGGTCAGGTTGATTTCGGATTTGCGCTCTTCGAGCATCTGTTCGATCTCTTCTCTCTTAAAGCGGATCATGCGACCTCCTCGCTTGCGGGTGGGGTAAGTAAGTAAGGTCACGCGGCGGTTGCCGTCAAAGTAGGGGGCGGTTTGAAACCGCCCCCTACTATTCGTAGCGCAGGGCGTCTATGGGGTTGAGGAGGGCGGCTTGGCGGGCCGGATACATGCCAAAACCAATGCCGACTGTGGCCGAGACCCCAAAGGCGAGGGCAATGGTCCAAGGCTGAACGATGGTGCGCCAGCCCGCATACAGCGTGATCACTTCCGGGATGGCGTAGCCCAGCACCACGCCAATCAGGCCGCCGATCAGGCTGACCAACAGCGATTCGACCAAAAACTGCGCGAGGATGTCGCGCCGCCGTGCGCCCAAGGCGCGGCGGATGCCGATTTCGCGCGTGCGCTCGAGCACCGAGGCCAGCATGATGTTCATAATGCCGATGCCGCCGACTAACAGGGAAATGCCGGCGATGCAGCCCATGACAATGTTGAAAATTTGCTGCGTTTTCTGGCTTTGGCGCAACAGCTCTTCGGGAATGGCGATCTTGAAGTCTTCGACGCCGCGATGCCGTCGGTTGAGGATGGTGCGGACGATGGCCGCGACCTCTGGCAGTTGGTTGGAGTTGGGGATCTTGACGGTGATTTGGGTCAGTTCAGGCTCACCCGGCTCCCAGTGGAAGCGGTTGAGCAGGGCCGTCAGCGGGACGTAAATGTCCTCGTCGGTGTTGCGCACTTCGAGCACCCCGCCGATTTTGCCGCCGGCCGCGCCCTTGTCTTCGAGCACGCCGATGACCGTAAACCACTGGTTGCGGATTTTGACCCGGCCGCCCAAGGGATTGTCAAAAAAGAACAGCGCCCGCTTGGCGTCTGCGCCCAGCACGCAGACGCGCTTGGCGGTGTTTAGATCCTCGGCAGAAAAAAAGACCCCACTGCCCATGCGGGCGTCGAGCACAGTCAGATAGTCGGGGGTCGTGCCCACCACCATGGTGCGGAAGGTGTGGTCTTGGGCTTGGGCCTTGACTTTGAGTTCGCGTTGGGGAGTGACGTAGTCGGCCAATAGGCAGATGCGGGCAATTGACCGCGCATCGTCCCAAGTCAGGCCCGGGGAGCGATTGTGGTCGATGTCGGCGGCTTCGGTCTCCTCGTCGGCTTCTTTTTGCCAGTGCTGGACGATGATATTGCTAATGCCCATCTGACGAATTTGTTCGAGGGATTCCTGCTTGGCTCCCTCGCCGATGGAGAGCATGGCAATGACGGCCGCTACGCCGAAGATGATGCCGAGCATGGTCAGCAAGGTCCGCAGCTTGTGCGACAGTAGGCCGACTAGGCTCAAAGAGACGGTTTCGCGTAAATCCATTAGTGCGCTTGGGGAGCGGGCAAGGCGTCGGCCTCCTCCATAAGGCCGCTGGCGTCAGTTGCTTGGAGTGGGTCGCGCAGGGCGACGTGGTCGCCGGGTGCCAGCCCTTCTTCGATGATGACGAAGTCCTCGTTTTTCTGGCCTAGCTTCACTTCCCGTTCCTCGGGCTGACCGCCCATGAGGCGATAGACGAGGGTGCGCCCATCCTTTTCAAAGACCGCGTCTAGGGGGATGTAGAGGGGCATGGGTGCGGCGGTCGCGACTTCGGTGGCCTCGCTTTGCACGGAGTCTGGAGCGGCCGTCGGCCGCGGCGGGATGGTCTCGACGACGACGTGACAGGTGGCGGTCATGCCGGGTTTGAGGCGGATGTCTTCTTCTTCGATTTGGATAATCACGTCAAATACTTTGACGTTTTTTTCGCCTTCCTTCTCGCGGCCGAGCGAGGCGATGCTCTTGATTTTGCCGTGGAATGTGGGTTCGGGCAGGGCGTCGAGCTTGATGGTGGCGACTTGGCCGGTGTCGAGCTTATCGACCTCGACTTCGTTGACGTAGGTTTTGACCTGCATGTGGGAGAGGTCGGGCAGGGAAATGACATTGACGCCGCCCCAGATCTCGTCGCCAACGCGGATCTTTTCCGGCCGCTCGCCCTTCCACACCTTGCCGTACACGACTAAACCGGGCTTTTCGGCCTTGATGGTCGTGCTTGCCAGATCGTCGCGCGACTTTTTCAAATCGCGCTCTTGGCGTTCGATGTCGAGTTGGCGCTTTTTGACTTCAGCGGCGTTGACGATTTTTTGCGAGGCCAGTTTTTCGATGGCCTGCTGATGGCTCAGCTTGGCTTTGTGGGCTTCAATTTCGGCTTCTTCCTTTTGCACGGTGGCCTCAAAGGCCATGCGCTCGATCTTTAGTTCGGCCAAGCGCAAATTGGCCTCCTCGTTGGCAATGTCGGCCTTGAGCTTGGCGATTTCGGCCTTGTGGGTGGCTAGCGTTTTTTCTAGGTCGGCCTTGGCGGACTCGACCTCCTGCTCGTCGTCCATGACCCGCTTCTGAAAATCCGTCTGTTCAAATTGCACCAATAGATCGCCGACTGCGACTTGCTCGCCTTCGGGAAACAATTCGACGATTTTGAGTTGGCCGCGAACGCGGGGCGCGACGATGTTTTCGGCTTCTACCGATTCCAACTCGCCGCCCTTGAGCTTGAGTTTGATGACGAACTCGCCCTGCTGGACTGGATAGGTGGGAATGGAGGATTCGGCTTCTTCGTGCATCAGGTGTTCACCAAGCCAAGCTCCGCCCAAGACGAGGACTAAGAGCAGGGAGGGAATCCACCAGCGGCGTTTGATCTGTGGCATAACAGCTTTCTCGCGTCAGCGCGCATTGGGGTTTTGCAGGGCGACGATGTCGCCTGCGGCCAAGCCAGCGGTGACGACCGCTGCGGTGGCGTTTTTTGGCCCGATCACTACGGGCACTTCCACGAATTTTCCGTTGTCGAGGCGGAAAGCGACTAACTCTTCTTTCCGCTTGAAGAGCGCGCCCAGCGGCACCGAGAGAGCCTCGGGGACGGTTTCGAGGACGATTTCGACCTCGGCCGACATGCCGGGCTTGAGCCGGTCGTCCTGCTCGTCAATGTCGATGACTAACTCGAAGACGTGGACATCGGGCGCGCCGGGCTGGGGCGAGGCCATGGGAGCTAGTTCGGACACCACCCCATTAAATACCGGGCCGGGAAAGGCTTCGAGGCGGATGTAAGCCCGCTGGCCGACGCGCACGCGCTCGATGTCCATTTCGCCGATCAGGCACAGCACCTGCATCTTGCTCATATCCGGGATTTCGAGCAGGGCGCGACCGCTCCAGACTTGGTCGCCGACCGCGACTTTGCCCTCTTCGTCGGTGCCGGGTTTCCAGATTTTGCGATAGACCACGATACCTGGTTTGGCCGCATAGACGCTGGTGCGTTCGTAGTCGCGGCGCGCCCTTTCGTAGCGCTCCTGCCGGCGGGCGATTCTCA
>JAJDYK010000011.1 GCA_022825185.1 Candidatus Latescibacterota bacterium
CCGCCCAAGGCCCATGCTCCCACTCCTGGTACGCGAACAAAGCACCGGCGTATTCCTCGGCCGGCGGCGTATAGTTGAGCCCGGCCGCGGCATAGTTGCGGTACTCGCACCACAGACCAATAGCACCGTTTTCAAAAGGCCCCATGCGATCCAAGTGGGCTAGCGCGCCGCTGTTGTGCGTGAGCACCCCGAACTCCATGCCCAAGTCGCCACTGGCTTCGAATTCGCCGTGCTGATAGCGCGAAAACGAGTGGTGCAGTTCTAGACGCTGGAGCCAGTCCGGCCCGGTGAGAATTTCACCACGCCCTTCGAGGTGCTGGCGCTGGAGATCAATGGATATGCCGTGCGGGTGGCCGCCCTCCGGATCGGGGGGAATGCCGTAGTCGGAGTCGTACAAACTACCGGACGCGCCTATGTGCCCCCAAGGACGCACCAAACTCAGGCCGACCGAGGCATTGCCCGTGCGGATGTCCGTATTGGCAAGTACCCCACGCGGCGTGGCAATATCGTCGGCATTGCGCAGACTGCTGTCGAAGCGCAGGGCCAGTGGGCCGAGCGCCTGTTCGAGGGTCAGGCCGCCGGACAAACCGCGATTGACGCTCTCCCCCTGATACGTCACAGATCCCCCTAAGCCGTCGGGCCGCTCGGAGGGCACGTACCCCCGCACCACGTTGACGACCCCGGCTAAAGCATTGGAGCCGTAGAGTAAGGTGTGGGGGCCGCGCACGACCTCGATGCGCTCGGTGGTCATCGGCTCGATGGCCACGGCGTGGTCCGAGGAGGTACCGGACAAATCGCCGGTGCGCTCGCCGTCTTCGACCACCAGCAAGCGGTCGCCACCCAGCCCGCGCAGCACCGGACGCGCAGGCGCGGGGCCCATCGAGCGCTGGGCAATGCCCGGCTCGTAGTCGATGGTCTCGGCGATGGTGCGGCTCAAGTTCTGCCGCAGCTTGCTACCGCTGAAGACAACTTCGGGTGCTTGCAGTGGAGAAACAGGGCTCGTGTGTTCGCCTTCGACGAGAATCTCTTCTACGTGTAGGGACTCGTGGCCGATAACCAGATCGACGTGGGTGGTATCCCCGGCGATGACCTCGACCTTAAAACGGGCCTCGTGGTAGCCGACATGCAGGCTTTGCAAGACGTGCGCACCGGGGGGTACGTTGGCAAAGAAGAAGCACCCCTCGGCGTCGCTCATCCGCGCTCGTTCGAGTCCCTCGATGACAACGGTAGTCCAACCGACAGATTGGCCGCTTTCGGCGTCGATCACGTGGCCGGCTAGAGCACCAGTCTGGTTATCGTTACCGGAGGCGGGGCCTACCGCTACGCTGACTAGGACAAGAGATGAGAAAGCGTAGCGGCTCAAGCCTAGCCTTCCTCGTCGTGGTCCTCATCGGCGTGGGAATCCTCAGAGCCAGGACCGCCCTCTTCGACGTGGATCTCGATTTCCTTAGAGACAAAGTCGGCGTGGCCTTCGTGGCTGATTTTGATGAGGATGGTAGTCTGGCCTTCTTCCAAACCGACGATGTGAAAAGCCCAAGCGCCGTCTTCCTCGTGATGCTCGACTTCGGCGATGCTCTCGTCGGCAATTTCCCAGTCGAGGGCGAAACCCTCGTCTGCGTCTGGGGTGAAGAGGTCGCCATCTTCGGCGATAAAGCGCACGGACAGCAGGGCCGTTTCCAAGCCGTGGCCCACTTCGATTTCACCTTCGACTTCGCCGTTTTCGTAGCGGACGATCTCCTCGCCGCTGTTGCGAATAATCAGGCCGACGGCCTCGGCGTGTTCTTCTTCGTGCTCGGTATCAACGGGGTTGTCGTCGTCGCCGCAGCCAGCGATAAAGAGGGCTAGGGCGAAGATACTCAACGCGGATATGCTTTTAAACATGGTGCTAGTCTCCAATGGTTTGTCCGTCCACGCGCACTTTCCTAGGTATTGCGCATAGGACGGGAGTTTAATGGTACGCGAAATGGATATGGAGAGGGCACCCACGCACTAAGCGGTTTACAAGCGTGGATGCACTAGCACCGGGGCGGGCCTCGGTTGAGATGGGTAAAGCGAGGGGTAAAAAGAGGTAACGGTACTGTGCTCAGAGCGGACGGACTTGACTCAGAGGCATTCAGCGCCACGAGCACGAGCACCAAGCTCCCAAAAAGAAGCGATAGGCCGCTCTGCAATAGGTAGGCCGGGCAGTTCTCAGGCTCGACGAGACTATCGTGGAAAAGCTGGTGGCTGAAGGGTAGGCCGCCGATTACAGCGACAAAGAGCACTGTCAGCGCCAACAGAGCCAGCGAGGACGCCGAGCCTATCGAGATGTCCGTTTTGCGCGTTAGCATAATCTTTGAATTTTAGTATAGTGCTCGCCCTAAAAAAAGCAAATTCAAAAAACTCGGGCAGTAAAATTTAGTGAAAGAGCAGCTACCGGGGTTTAGCAACACCTATTTTTTACATATAGTTCAATAGTTCGCGTAACGATTCCAGCAGGTTGCGCCTACTCAGAATGTTTCACAGGAGGGACGAAATGACTTCCAATGAACCTGAAGATGGGCTTGCGCACATGGAACCGAAAAAACGGCTAGCTATTCAGTCAGAACTCGTTCGTTGGCTTGTCGTTGCCGCATCTATATACGTGCTGCTCGTGGCCGTTGGCCTGATCGGCAAGGGCTTTCGCATGGAATTCGGCGATGCGGAGGGCGTCGAATCCCTATTCGCACTTGCGACGAACCCGTTCGTCGGACTGGTTCTCGGCATACTGGCAACTGCATTGCTCCAATCTTCCAGCACCGTTACATCCATCATCGTCGGTCTTGTAGCGGGGGGAATGCCCATTGCCATGGCGATACCCATGGTAATGGGTGCCAATGTCGGGACGACGATTACCAACACGCTCGTCAGTTTCGGTCACGTGGGTCGATCGGGAGAGTTCCGCAATGCGTTTGCGGCCGCCACCGTACACGATTTTTTCAATCTTCTGAGCATCCTGATATTCCTGCCGTTGGAATTGGCATTCGGTTTTCTTGAAAAACTGAGCGGCGTGTTGACCCATATCATTGAGAACATCGGGTCTGTTGATGCAGGGGGAAAGGGCATAGTCAAGATCGTCATCGGTTTCGGTACCGGGCTTGTAGAGTCGCTGACGTCCTCGCTCCCCGACGTGTGGGAGGGCCTGGTTCTGATCGCTGCAGGAATCGCGCTCATTCTGCTCTCGATCATGTATCTTGGAACTGCGCTGAAAAGTGTATTCGTAGGTAGGGCCCAGAAGCTCCTGCAGACAGCCATCGGCAAGGGGCCGATAACCGGCATATTTTCCGGGACTGTCGTTACAGTGCTCGTGCAGTCGTCCTCGACCACCACAAGCCTCATCGTGCCTTTGGCAGGGTCCGGCGTGATCGGGCTTCGTCATGTTTACCCATTCACGCTCGGTGCCAACATCGGGACGACGATCACCGCGCTCCTCGCCGCGACCGCGATCACGGGCGCTACCCATGCCGTCGCGCACCAGATCGCGATTGCGCACTTTCTCTACAATCTGCTTGGCGTTATTGTCATCTATGGCATCCCTTGGCTGCGGGAGATTCCGCTCGCGGGAGCCGAGTGGATTGCAAGGCTGGGAAGTGAACGGAAATGGTTGGCCATCATCTACATCCTCGGTGCATTTTTCGGCATTCCGGGAGCACTCGTGTTCGCCAGTGCATGGCTGTCCTGAGCGCCGCATGCAAAATAAGGCCCTTATTACCCATGTTTGCCGCTAAATCACCTAACAGGTACATCCTCCCATTCCTGCTGCTAGCCCTTTCAGAAGGGCTGATTCCTCTGGAACGCGCACATGCCGAGGCCATGTCGCGGATGGAGGCTATCCGCTTGGTCCTCGAGCGCAACCCACAAGTGGAAGCCGCCCGCAATGCCTATGAGGCCGCCCGTGCCCGGGCACTACAAGCCGGTGCCCTACCCGATCCAGAGTTGGAGTTCGAGTTCGAAGAGGTCCCCGGGTTGGGTAGCTTGGGCCATTATGGCGAGCGCACGATCGAACTCAGCCAACGGGTTGAATTGCCCCTGAAGTGGTGGCACCGCCTCCAAGCCGGTCGCCAGCACGCCGAAGCGACTCGTCTCGCCGTCTTCGAGATGACCAAGCTCGATATAAGCCTACAGGCAAAGCAGGCTTATGACCGGATCGCCCTGCAAAAGTCCCTACTCCGTCATGCCCGTCAAGACCTCGGCTTGGCACAGAGCATTCTGCGCCAAGCCAACATCCGTTTTGAGGCAGGCGATGTGCCCCAATTGGACGTCATGCGGGCCAGCGTCGAGGTCGGCCGAGCTATCAACCGCTTGACCGCGGCGAAAAACGACCTGTCCGTGGCCAAGACCGCGCTCAATGCCCTCCTAGCCCGACCGCTGCAAACCCCATTCGCAATAGCCGACAGTTTGGTCTATCAGCCCTTTGAGACCGATCTTGACCAATTGACCTCAGCCTCCCTAAAGCAACGGCCCGATTTGGCGGGGACCGAGATGCAGCTAAAAGCCCTACAGAGCCAGCAAGCCGCGGCAACCGCGGCCTATTGGCCGGATCTGAATGTGGGTTTGGGTCGCCAACGGCGGCATGAAGCTGGAGGCCACGAGGAGGATTCTTGGCAAGTGCGTTTCGGCCTAGAAGTGCCGCTATGGGCCTTTTCCCGCCAACGCGGCGAACGCACCGAAGCCAAAGCCGAAGCGAACAAGGTCGCAGCCGAACGGGACGCGGTGCGCTATCAAGTCCTTTTGGAAACAGAACAGGCCTATTTGGACCTCAAGACCGCCGAAGAACAGGTAGCCTTATTCCAGGGCCAAATTCTACCCGAAGCAAAACGGGCATTCGAGGTGGCTGGTCGCAGCTACGACGAAGGCAAATTGACTTACCTAGAACTGCTCGAAACCCAGCGCACTTGGATCGAGACGCAGATAGAATACGCCCAGGCCCTATTCGAGTACCGCGCGGCCACGGCTGCGTTGGAACGGGCCATCGCTGGTCCCCTGTCCGCTAATTCTGGAGAATGAGAATGCGTATCTACACGACGAGCTTGGGAATTATTGGTCTGCTGATAGTTCTCTTCGCACTAGGAGATAGTGCGGCCTTTTCTTCCTGGAACCAGCCGGTTTGGGCTGCTGAGGAGGATCACGAAGAAGAGGAAGAAGGCCACGACGAAGAAGAAGGGCTGCGGCTGAGCGCGGCAGAACGGGCCGAATTTGGCATTGAGGTCGCCCAAGCCGCGGCGGGCCAGTTGGCAATTCAAGTGAATACGCCCGGCGAAGTGCAAGTCAATCCCAATTTGCTGGCCCACATCGTGCCCCGCGTACCGGGAGTAGCTCGCCAGATTCACGCCAATATCGGCGATCAAGTGGAGCAGAATCAAGTGCTGGCCGTACTGGAAAGCCAAGAGCTATCCGAAATGAAATCGGCTTATTTAGTGTCCCAGGAACGCTTAGCACTCGCTCAAGCAACCTTTGACCGAGAAGAAACGCTGTGGAACCAAGCCATCTCTTCAGAGCGAGTCTTTCTCGAGGCCAAAACCAAGCTGGCCGAAGCGCGCATTGAACTGCGGGTGGCCGAACAAAAGCTCCTCGCGCTGGGCTTTTCGGCCGCCGACCTCAAAGAACTATCCTTTGACAACGACAACCGCTTTACCCACTACGAAATAAGAGCCCCGTTTACCGGGACCGTCATCTACCAACACATAACCCAAGGCGAAGTACTCAAGGACGATTCCGAAGCCTTCATCGTCGCCGACCTCCGCTCGGTGTGGGTCTTGTTGACAGCTTACCAGAAAGACCTGCCCTTCCTCCGCGTCGGCCAACCCGTCCACATCCAATCCAGCCAAGGCGGCCCAGAGACAACGGGGACTGTGGACTATATCAGCCCCATCATAAACGAGGCGCTGCGGACAGCTTCGATCCGCGTGGAGCTCTCCAACCCAGACGGCCAATGGCGGCCTGGCTCCTTTGTCACGGCCACGATTGATATAGAAGGCGTCGAGGTGCCACTCTTAGTGCCCCGCTCAGCGATCCAGATGATGGAAGACCACTCCGTCGTCTTTGTCGAGACCGACGAAGGGTTTGTGCCCCAACCCGTCCAGGTCGGTCGCACCAACCCCACCCACGCCGAAATCCTCGATGGGCTAGAGGAGGGACAGCCTTACGTCGCCCAAGGGGCCTTCATCCTGAAAGCTCAGTTGGCCAAAGGCGCTTTTGGGGATGGCCACGCCCATTAATCAGCGGAGAGGATAGACCTGGATGATAGATCGCATTATTCAGCTAGCGTTGAACAACCGGCTGCTCATGCTGGTTTTGGGAGCAGTGGTCGTGGTGAGCGGTTACTACAGCTATCGGCAGTTGCCTGTCGATGCCTTTCCCGATGTCTCGCCCAACCTAGTCCAGGTCTTCACCGTCACCGAAGGCCTAGCTCCCGAAGAAATTGAAACCTACGTCACCTATCCCATCGAGACGGTGATGAACGGCCTGCCGAGCATCGAGAACATTCGCTCCGTGTCCAACTTCGGCCTCTCAGTCGTCAACATCTATTTTGCCGACGGAATAGATATCTACTTCGCCCGCCAGTTAGTCAACGAGCGACTCCAAGAGGCCCGAGAACAGATCCCCGAAGGCTTTGGCGAACCCGAACTGGGGCCGATTTCGACCGGCATGGGCTTGGTCCTGTTTTACTACCTTGAAGACGCGACCGGCGAGCACTCGCTCGAAGAGTTGCGCACGATCCAAGATTGGCTAGTCAAATTCCACCTGCAAACCGTGCCCGGCGTCACCGAGATTTTGGGCATCGGCGGCTATGAGAAACAGTTTCACGTCGTAGTTGATCCCCACGCCTTACTGCGCTACGGAGTGACGGTACACAACGTCATCGAACAAATCGAAGCCAACAATCTCAACGTCGGCGCGCAGTTCATTGAAAAGGATGCCGAGGAATACGTCGTGCGCTCGGTGGGTCTGGCCTCTACGGTCGAGGATATTGAAAACATCGTCATCAAAGCCGCCGATGGAACGCCCATCTTTCTCAACCAAGTAGCCGAGGTAGGCATTGGCGGGGCCATCCGGCGCGGTGTGCAGACGCGCAACGGCGTGGAAGAAGTAGTGGCCGGCATGGTGATAAAGCTCTTCGGCACCAATTCCTCGACCGTGATCGAGCAGGTCGAAGCCAAGATGGAAGAGATCAATCGCATTTTGCCCGCCGGGGTGCGCCTAGTGCCCTACTACGAGCAGAAGACCCTCGTGGCGGCCTGCGTGGCCACGGTCACCAATGCCTTGATTCAGGGTATCGTCCTCGTCACACTCGTGTTGGTCCTCTTCATGGGCAGTGTCCGGCCCAGCCTAGTGGTGGCCCTGTCCATTCCCTTTTCGGTGTTGTTCGCTACCCTCGGCATGCACTACTTCGGCCTCTCGGCCAATCTCATGTCCCTCGGTGGCCTAGCCATTGCCATCGGCATGATGGTCGATGGCACCATTGTCGTGGTCGAAAACGTGGACCGCATCCTGCGGCAGGCCGAACCGGACGAGGGACGCATCCAAGTCGTAGCCCGCGCCTGCGTGGAAGTTGGCCGTCCCATTGTCTTCGCCATCATCATCATCATTATCGTGTTCCTACCCTTGTTCACCCTGCAAGGGGTAGAGGGCAAAACGTTCCGCCCCCTCGCCTACACTGTGGCTATGGCCATGCTGGGGTCATTGATTTTTGCCCTGTTCCTAGCCCCGGTGTTGTCAAACCTGTTGCTGCGGGCACCAAAATCCACGGACTCAGGCACCCAAGCCAGCGAAGGCTGGATGATGCGCCGCTTGGTCGCCGCTTATCGCCCCATTGTCACGCGCTTCGTCGCCCACCGCTTCTGGGCGCTCGGCTCAGCGGGCAGCCTCCTACTCATCGGCCTGTTGATTTTTCCGCGCCTCGGGTCGGAGTTTACCCCGGCCCTGCAGGAAGGTACCATGGTCCTGCGGCTGACCATGGCTCCGTCCATCTCGCTCAAGGAAAGCACCCGCATCACCATGCTGGTCGAGCGCCGTCTGTTGCAGATCCCCGAAGTTACCGGCGCGGTTTCGCGCATTGGTCGCGGCGAAGTCGGCGCTCATACCGACCCCATCAACAGCGCCGAGATGTTTCTCCTGCTCAAACCCAGGGATCAGTGGCGCGAGGCCCGCGACCAAGAAGAGCTGCGCGAGATCATTCGCGCCGAGTTGGGAGAGGTTCCCGGTGTGCTGACCAACTTCACTCAGCCCATTGCCATGACCGTGGATGAACTGCTCGAAGGAGTGCGAGCTGAACTGGCGGTCAAGCTCTTTGGGGACGATCTAGACGTGTTAAAACAGAAAGCCGACGAGATCGCCCAAGTGGTCAACTCAGTTACTGGGGCCGCCGATGTCCAAGTGGACCAAATCAGCGGCACGCCCCAGCTACTCATCCGGGTGGACCGACAGACCATTGCCCGCTACGGCGTCAATGTGGCCGATGTGCAAAAGGTGGTGCAGGCGGCTGTGGGCGGCGAGACCGTGGGACAAGTATTCGAAGGAACGCGCCGCTTCGACATTGTGGTGCGCTTTTCTCCGCAATTTCGCAGCAGCGCCGAGGACATCGCTCAAATCCTGATCCAATCCCCCCAGGGCGTCCAACTCCCTCTCGTTCAGCTAGCCCAGATCGAAGAAGTGGTCGGGCCGCGCCAGATCACCCGCGAAAAGAGCCAGCGCTTCATCACGGTGCAGTGCAACGTCACCGATCGGGACATTGGCTCCTTTGTCGCAGACGCGCAAAAGGCTATCGCCGACCAAGTGGACCTGCCGCCGGGCTATCTGGTCACTTGGGGCGGCCAGTTCCGCCTACAGCAAGAAGCCAACAAGCGGCTGGCCATTGTCGTGCCCATCACTCTCTTCGTGCTCTTCTTGCTGCTGTTTTCCAGCTTCAATTCGCTCAAAAACGCGACCCTGATCTTGCTCAATATCCCGCTGGCGCTAGTGGGCGGAGTGGTGGCTTTGTGGCTGACCGGGCAAAACCTGTCCGTGCCGTCCTCGGTCGGCTTCATCGCCCTATTCGGCATTGCCTTGGAAAATAGCATGGTACTGGTGACGTACTTCAACCAGCTCGTCCGCGATGGCGTGGACTTGGATGAAGCGTCCATCCAAGGAGCCTGTCTGCGGGTGCGGCCGGTGCTGATGACTGCCCTGACGACGGCCCTTGGGCTGATTCCGCTGCTGTTTTCCAGCGGCACCGGCAGCGAAGTACAGCGACCACTGGCTACGGTAGTCGTCGGCGGTCTGGTCAGTTCCACCGTGTTGACCTTGCTGGTGCTGCCGGCGCTCTACAAGTGGTTTGCCGTGCAATCGAATCGCAGAGAAACAGAAGAACTAGTGGCATAGCGAGAAGAAGTGACCTTCTAACTCTTCCCGTTTATGTCTCCGACCCCAAAAACTGCCGCAGGTACTCGCCTTTCGGCGTCAGCAACGTCGTAACATCAATCACATTGGGCACTCGATCCATGATCTGCTCGCGGATCTGTTTAATGACGGCATAGCCCTCTGTTACCGTCATATCCGGGTCGGTTTCCGCCGTTAATTCAACATATAGAGCACCTCCCATGGACCGGATGCGAATATTGTGCGTAAACGTCACGCCTTGTACTCCGTCCGCCATCTCTTCGACCAAGGCTATCGTCTCCAAGGAAGGCGCGAAATCGATCAGCTCTTTGACCGCTTTGCTCCCAACCTCCCAAGCACTGTGCAGAATCAGGCTCGCAATCACGACCGTGGTGATCTGATCGACCAGCTCAAGGTGGGGGAAAAAGGATGAAATGCACAGACTCACGAGGACGGCCAAGGCACTGATGGCATCGGCCCGATGATGCCATGCTTTCGCAATCAGCATGGGGCTGTTCAGGCGTATGCCCCTACGCCGCATTGCGTGGAAAAGTATTTCCTTGGCAATCACTGAAACGAGAATTGCCCCACTGATTAGAAAGAAAAAATGGTCTAAGCCCTCTTCATCATCCTCGTGCTCCTGACTGTGATCATCGTCGTGGTCTTCTACACCATGCGTTTCCGCTTCTTCCACGCTAGTTGTGGACACTCCATGCCCGTGCTCGTGGTAGCCAAACGCATCCAAGATCAACTCCACGCTCACAAACGCGATAAGAAACGCTGCAAAAAGCGCCAAGAGTGTTTCGATGCGGCGGCGGCCGTAGTGGAACCTCGAGCTCTCTCCCTGTCTGGCCGACTCCGCTCCCATCAGCACGGCGACCCAAGCGATGAGATCGGATAAGATGTCCGACAGCGAGTGAACACCCGAAGCAGTCAATGGCAGGTACCCAGTAAAGCTGCCGAGGACGACCTTTGCGGTTCCCAGTATGCCGTTTGTGACGCCACCTACCGTAATAATGGCCGTAGCTTCCCGGAGCCTCTTTTTTTCTTTCTGCTCTTCTACGTGCACGTGCATGCGCTTTTAACTCCCCTGTAAAATGCCGTAGGCGCTCTTACGATATACATACGATTTCTATCCTGCAATGGGAGGTGCTTTTCTCCCTATCGCCCTTTTCACTTGGCGATTCCGGCCCTTTTCCAAGCACTGGCAATAGGCGTACTAGGCCTGATTGCAGTTTTGCGGCTCTTCTTGACCTGTCTGTAACCTTTCATTATGCTTACCGCCTTAAGCCCAGAATCCATTGCATCCACCCAATGCACAGGAGGCTGTTGAGTGACCGAATTTCTTGGGATAGTGACCGGTTTTTTTGACTTCCTCTGGTCCTCCTTCCTGCTGCTGGCCCCCATGCTGTTGCTGGGGTTGTTCCTCTCCGGCCTGATCCACGTATTCATCTCCCGTCAGGCCATACTCCGCTGGCTCCGCGACGATAGCCTAAAATCCGTCACCATGAGTTCGGCCATCGGCGTACCCGTGCCGCTGTGCAGTTGTTCGGTCGTCCCTGTGGTGGCCGAGATGCGCAATAAGGGGGCGTCCCGTTCGTCCTGCATGTCCTTCCTTATCACTGCGCCGGAGACAGGTGCGGATTCGATCTTGGTCACCAATGCCTTTTTCGGACCCATCGTTGCCATTGTCCGACCCATTATCAGCTTCATCACCGCAGTCGTCGCCGGCATCTTCTGTATCGGTCTCATAAGAAAAGATCACGACCACGACCACGACCACGATCACGACCACGACCACGATCACGACCACGACCACGACCACGACCACGATCACGACCACGACCACGACCACGACCACGACCACGACCACGACCACGGACACCAGCCACTCATAGCCGACAGTGACGACTGCTACGTCAGCCCCTCGCAACTGAAGGTCCTTGCTATCGAGTGGTTGAAGCGAGTCGCCACGGCAGCCGGCCGGTGGAGATTCGGCTCGTGGGTAAAACCGGACTTTTATCGCGAAGAAGCGCTGTTAGCGGAAAAGGCCGGAGAAGTACCTTCAGGCGACGCACCAGCGAATCAGGAGCTAGACTTTAAGCGGATCGTCAAGCACATCTTTCGCTACGGTTTCGTCGAGATAGCCGACGACATTCTCTTTGCGCTGCTGGTGGGAGTCGCGCTGGGAGGCGTGCTCTTTTTGGCAATTCCGAGCGATTTAATGTCGAATGAATATGCGCGTTGGTTGTCCTATCCGGTCATGATACTGATCGGCATTCCCCTTTATATCTGCGCATCCGCGAGCACCCCAATCGCCGCCGCCCTAGTCGCCAGAGGGTTCAGTCCCGGCGCGGCGCTGATTTTTCTCATGACCGGGCCGGCCACCAACACGGGCACCATCGCAATCATCGTCAGCCAGTTCGGCGCTCGCTTCGCATCCATCTACGTTGCCTCGGTCATCGTGGTTACGGCCCTCCTCGGCATCGCGATTGACGCCTTGCTTTTGGCCTTCGGCCTGACGATCTCGGTAAACCTCAGTGCCTCAGACTCGCCGGCCATCCAGTTTGTGCAATGGGGCGGCGCTTTTCTCCTCATCGCCCTGATCATCTGGCGCTTCCGGGCCGGTGCCTTGAAAAGCGGCTGGGAGGATTTGTTGCTCAATATCCGGCCCCTGTCCAAGAGCTGGCGGCAAACATGGGGACGACTAACTCGCGGCCGTTCCTTCTCCGTCCGGGGCATCATCTCCCCCACCGCGCCAATGGGCCTAATGTTGTGGGCTCTGGCCCTCGTCCTGTTCCTCGGCAGCGGGTTCACGACCGTACCTCCCGGCTACGTCGGTTACGGCCGCCTGTTCGGCGAGGTGTACTGGCGCGACCTGCCGCCGGGGCTTCATTACCTCGCCCCCCGGCCCTTGGTCCAAGTTGACAAGTGGCCAGTGCGGGAAGTGAAGTCCATCCTGTGCGACACGCCCCAAGATTACGTGTCTGGCGACCTCAACCTTATTAGCTTGACCGTCAATGTGCAATATCGAGTCAAGGATCCGTACAACTACCATTACCGGACGACGAATCCAGAAGATATCATCTCGGACGTTGTCCAGGCCCATATCCGTTCCTTCGTATCCGCCCGGGACCTAGAGAAACTGCTCAACGTCCATCGCATAACTCTGGAACAGCACATCACCGAGTCTTTTGCGCCCGATGTCCACCTGTCGAATCAGGTGCTCAAGACCGTCGATCTGGTCAAGATAAACCTGTTGGCCATCACGCCTGTGGCAGAAACCATGAGTGCGTTCCGAGACGTGTCGAGCGCCCAAGAAGACCGGGAGCGGATCATCGTCAACGCGCAGCGTTTCTTGGTATCACTGACTCCCCAAGCGCACGGCAATGCCGCCTGGGAAGTGGAGCAAGCAGACGGCGAGGCCTATCGCAAAGTGACGACATCCGCCGCGGAGGCCAAGGCGATTTCGCTGGTATCCGATGCCGTGCGGAGCGCGCCCGATGTTCTACAGAACATGTTGTGGCGTGAAAAGCTGGAGACTGCGTTGTCCGGCAATGCCAAGGTCATCGTGCCCAACAAGGAGAGCCTCGATAAGGTCGCGCTGTGGAAGAGGAACGGCTCCACAGCAGGCAAAGGGGCCCATCACTAGGGGAAAAGGCAATGAAGTTGAAGGGAAAAACGATCGGCGTAACCATCGCCGTGATCATCGGCGCGATCATCTACGACAGCTTTTACATCATCAATGAAACCCAACAGGGTGTGCTGACCCACTTCGGCAAAATTTCGCCGCCCGTGCGGCAGCCCGGATTCCACGTGAAGTGGCCCCGCCCTATCTCAAAAATCTACAAAGTCGATCGCCGCCTTCACACGCTGAGCAACATCCCCCATGAGCTGATCACCGAAGATCAAAAGAGCATCCTCATCGATGGGTACCTGCTCTGGCGCACCGTGGACCCGATTCTCTTCGTCGAGGCGATCCGCACCGGTCAGAACGCAGTCGAACGCTTGCAGGATCTCTACCTTTCGAGTAGCGGGATCATCATCAGCAACAAGTCCCTCGACGCCTTCATCGGTCTGGGTCTGGAACACGAAGACTTGAACGAGGCGTCCCAGGAGATTCTCGACAGAATCGCGCCGATTGCCAAGGAGAGCTACGGCATCGAGGTAGTCGAGGCCGGGATCGTCGAATACACCCTGCCAGTAGAAAACCGGCCCAGCGTCATCCAGCGCATGATCGCCGAGCGAGCGCGCATCGCCGCCCGCTATCGCAGCGAGGGCGAGGAGCGGGCCTTGCGCATTGAGGCCCTAGCCATCAACGAACACGAGAAGCTGATCGCCGACGCCCACGCCGAGGCGACGACCATTCTCGGCGAGGCCGAGGCCGAGGCCATGGCCATCCTCGGCCAAGCATATAAGAAGGACCCGGAATTCTACAAGTTCATCCGCGCGCTCGACAGCTACGATCGGATCATCGACCAAAACACAACGCTGATGCTCCCGGCCGACAACGAGTTGTTCAAATACCTCGACAGCAAAGCAAGACCCAGATAACTCAAGAGCTAAGCTAATGAGTGAACAACAACCATTACCGCCGAGTACGCGCGTCATTTACGCCGTATTCGACTTCCTGCAGGAGCACCACCGGCGAATCATCGCGGGGACCGTGGCCGCAGTCATCATCGGCTTCTTGGCCAGCGGGTTGTACATCGTCAAGAAAGAAGAGCAAGGCGTGCGCACCCGGTTCGGCAAGGTGGTGCATTCGAGCATCGGCCCCGGAGTACACTACTGCATCCCCATCATCGAAAAGACCTATGTCCACAAGGTAAAGCGGATTACCCGGCACCAAGTAGCCAGCAAGGAAGGCAATACGGTCAACTTCACCATCTTGTCGGGCGACGTAAACCTGCTCGAAGTGGATGTTGCCCTCCAATATAAGATCGACAACCTCAGGAATTACCTGTTCGTCACGTCCGACCCCCTCGCGATGCTGACCGCGTACACTAGAGAGGAACTGGTCAACATCCTAGGACAGAATTTCATCGACCTGATCCTCACCTCAAACCGCAATATCATCCAAAGCAAACTGTTGGACCGGATCGCCGAGCGCCTAGAAGCCCGCGACATCGGCCTCGAACTAGTCTCGCTCGACATCGTCGATGTACGCCCGATCGAAGAAACAATCGCGGCGTTTCGCGACGTAAGCGATGCGTTCGCCGAGCGCGTGAAGGCCGTCAGCGACGCCAATCGCAAGCGGGAACAATTGATCGCGCACAGCCGCGGACAGGCCGAGGCCTTGGTGCTAAACGCGCAGGCCAAGGCCAGAGAGCGCATCGTGCAGGCGCAAAGCAGCGCTGGCGCGTTCTCGGCCCTGTTAGCCGAATACAAAAAACAGCCCGCGCACGTGGGCATCACGCGCTATTGGGACCGGATGCGCAAAATTTTCGCGGAGGCGAGCCTAGCGGCGGTCAATCCGAGCAGCGAGTCGGCCATTGATATCAACATGATCGACGGCGCCGCAGGGTTTACCCCAGCGGACATGGTGCTAGGAACACCGCCCTCCAGTGGCGAGGCCGTTGACGGAGTGCTGATGTCGTCAACGACCATGGAGAACGTACATACCATCGAAACGGTCGATGCGGACAACCTCCTGCTGGACGGTCGATTTCACAGCACACGTGCCGAACGCAGTCACATGAGCATCGCCAACCCGCGGTCGCTCATATTCGATACGCCGTCCATCTTCTCTCATCGCCACGTGCGCGATAAACCGGCCGGACTGCCGAAAGACGAGAAACCGATGGTCGAGAAGCTCGCCACCGAAGGCCAAGAAGACGGCGAGGCTAAGAAAAAGGAAGAGGATGGAGGCAAAGAGCATTAGTATGCTGTTGGCGGTCTGCCTCGTCCTGCTGTTGACCGCGATGCCTACGGCGGCCGCTCCAGGCGTTAGCGATAGTACGATCGTGTTTGGGCAGAGCGCTTGTTTCTCCGGTCCGAGCAAAATTTTGGGTTTTCGCTATCGGGCTGGCATTTTGTCTGCTTTCCAAGTACAGAACGATCGCGGCGGGGTCAACGGCAGGTTGCTGAAACTGGTTTCTTTCGATGACGCCTACGAGCCTGAACAGGCAGCCACAAACGCGGAACGATTCGTCGCCGATAACGAAGTACTGGCCGTGATCGGCGGCGTGGGAACGCCGACAGCCAAACGCATCGCACCGGTACTCAGGACGGCCAAGATCCCCTTTGTCGGCCCCTTTACTGGCGCTGCTTTTCTGCGCGATGCCAAGCGGTTTCCCAATGTCATCAACCTGAGGGCGGGCTATTTCGACGAAACTCAGACGCTGGTTGATCACATCCTCCGCGAGCGCGGCAAGACCCGGTTCGGCATCATCTATCAGGACGACGCCTTCGGACGTTCCGTCCTGAAAAACTACAAGACGGTGCTTGATGAGCACGGTATTCCCATCCTAGGGAAAACCGCCTTCTCGCGGAACACCCACGCCGTCCAAGCGACCCTCTTCGCCCTATCCAAGGCCGACCTAGACGCTATCTTGATCGTCGGCACCTATACCACCAACGCGGAAATCATCAATCTAGCGAATTCCCTAGGCCATGAATACATCATGGGCAACTTGTCCTTTGTCTTGTCCCGCGAGCTTAGGGAGCGGCTCAGCGCGCCAAACGATAGAATCTTGGTGACCGAGGTGGTGCCTAACCCAGAAGACCAGACCAGTAAAGTCGTGCAGCAATTCCAGCGAGCTACCCAATCGCCGAAATCGAAGGTAGATCACGAACATATAATCAATGAAGTATGTCTGGAAGGTTACATATTGGGCCGCTTCGTCATCGCCGTGCTAGAACGCATGGGCGATGAGTTGACGCGGGAGAACTTCATGGAACAGGCCCTGTCGTCCGGGCCGATAGCAATTGACGATTGGACGCTTAAATTCGAGCCCGGTACCAATACGGGTTCGACCTACATCCGGTTGACCGATCTCGGAGGAGAGTAGCCCTTGAAAAAGGTAGATGAATTTTCCGTCGAAGAAGTCGGCGAAGAGTGGCTACGCGAGCTCTACAAGGTTGTCGCTCTACGGCGTGGTACTATGTTCAGATTGATTACCGAATCGGCCCGCCTATTGCTGCTCGGCAATGCAGGTGGAGCGGCGTTGATTATTGGATTCATGAGCACGTCTTCGGGCAACGAAGACGCGTCCTACCACTGGTTCGCCTTGGCGACGCTGCTCATATTCGCGGTCGGCACCCTTGCGTCAGCCCTAACGATGATTCTAGTAGCCCTAGTCGCGGTAAAAGAGGCCCACAGCGCCGAAGAGGCCTTAAAACAATTCGTCGATGGAGAGATCGACCGCAACCAAGTGATGTTCACGGTCGGCGATATGACTTTTCGCATTGCCGACTTTGCCATGGCGGCTGGCGTGGTCAGTACCTTGGGGTTCATGCTCGGCGGCCTGAGCAGCCTCATCCTGATAATGCTATTCTTTTGAGCGAGAAGGCTCCTTTGTCGAGGACACTTCTCGGCTTTCTACCTCCGCTTCCATTCTTTGCAACCTAGGTCCGCCAGTTTGCGCCTATAGTTTTTGGTTATAGCCATCATGGATTCACATTCCATACTGATCTTATTGGCGTACTCAGCCGGTATCTTTGTCGTTTCTTTTATGGGCGGGAAGCTGGCGGCCTTGGGAACCATGACGCACACGCGGACTCAGGTCGTGATGAGTTTGGTGGCCGGCTTCATTCTCGGCATCGCCATGTTTCACCTGCTACCCCACAGCCTCGATCGCATTTCCGGATCTGATATTATAGAAAAAGCCGTGGGGTGGATGGTATTCGGCATGGTACTGATGATTTTCTTGCTGCGTATCTTCCACTTTCACCAGCACGACTTCAGCCGCGAGGCGAGCGATCTATACGATGACCACGACCATGACCACGGTGTCGTCCATGCGCGGAGCTTGTTCGGCGTTGCCCTCGGCCTAGGGGTACACACCGTGACCGAAGGGATCGCGCTGGGTACCAGTATGAGGTTGGGGCC
>JAJDYK010000184.1 GCA_022825185.1 Candidatus Latescibacterota bacterium
GGTCTTAACTTGGCTCTCCGGCGTCGCAGTAATGACCATCTGGCTGTGGCAGTCTGGCTTGCCGCTGTGGGCGGCCTTTTTGACCCTGATGCTGGCCATCCTTATCTTCGTCGGCTTAACTCGAGTGGTAGTAGAAGGAGGTGTGGCCGCGGCGGTCGGACCAATGATTTCTCCAACGGTCTTAGTTTCGGCTGTCGGCTCTTCGGCGATCGGCCCGGCCGGCATAGTCGGCCTCGCATACACATTCGTGTGGGCGGCGGATATCCGCACCTTTGTCATGGCTTCCTGCGCACACGGCCTCAAGTTGGGTGAGGGACTAGGCCAGCGGCTGCGCCCGCTTTTTTGGTACATGCTGCTGGCGATTGTCGTCAGCATCGTCGGCTCGGTCGCAGCGATTTTGTACCTCGCCTACGAATACGGCGGCATCAACCTCAACGCGTGGTTTTTTGGAGGTGGAACTCGCGCCCCTTTTGATTATATTACCACCAAGTTAAGCGCGCCCACCGAGCCGAATATCGATGGCTGGATTCACACTTTTGTCGGCGGGGGCATCATGGCCCTGCTCATGTGGGCGCGCCAGCAGCTCTTGTGGTGGCCTCTGCATCCCATCGGCTACCCAATTGGTGCCGTATGGCTGATGGACCAGTTGTGGTTTAGTATTGCCATCGCTTGGCTCTTAAAGTTGTTGGCGATGAAATACGGCGGTCCTGGTCTTTTTCGCCGGGCGCGTCCTTTCTTTTTAGGCCTAATCATAGGCCAGTTTTTCATCGCGGGACTCTGGTTGATTATCGACTTTTTTACGGGCATGACCGACAATGTGGTCTTCTGGATCTGAGAAAGGCACTTACAATTATGCCTAAGTTCGCGATGCGATGGATGGCCTTCGGCTGGATTTTGGTCGGCGCAGTACCGGCTTGGACCGAAGTCGATTTTGCCGAGTTGGCGCGCACGGCCCCGGTCGAGCGCGTGCAGCAAACGATGGACACCTTTGCTGGCTTGGGGTCTAGAGTCGCTGGCTATCGAGGTGCCGACCAAGCGGCCCAGATCGTACAGGAGCGCTTCCGCGCTATCGGCCTCGACGACGTCACAGTCCACGAATACGATGTTTCTATTCCGGTCGATAAGGGTGGATTTCTGCAAGTAGTTGGCAGCGACGAACAAGTGCCAATCCACGGCCTATGGCCCAATCTCGTCAAAACCTCGACGCTGCCCGAAGACGGGGTGACCAAGCGCTTGATCGACGCTGGTGCGGGTGAGTACGCGGACATGGACGGCAAGCAAGTCGAAGGGTCCGTGGCCCTGATGGACTTTAATTCCGGCGACGCTTGGCTCAATGCCGCCTACCTCGGGGCGCAAGCTATCATCTTTATCGAGCCGGACTCCACCGTTTACTTGGAGGGGGAAAAGAAATTCCTCACCATGCCGCTCGATCTACCGAGGTTCTGGGTCAATCGCCAAGTCGGTCAGCACTTGCGTCGCCAATTGGCGACCGAGGGCGAGCAGACGCTTCACCTACAGTACCGCATGGATTGGGAGCGGCGTCCCGCTTGGAATATCCTCGGCACGATCCCCGGATACGATCCCTTGCTAAAAGAGGACGTGATCGTGCTGGAAGCGTACTACGACGCCATGTCCGTGGTGCCAGCCCTTGCCCCAGGTGCCGAGCAAGCCTCCGGCATTACTGCGCTGTTGGAATTGGCACGCTATTTCCGCGAAAATCCACCAGCGCGCACGGTCGTATTCCTCGCCACTTCGGCCCACCACTTGGGTTTGCGCGGGATTGATGATTTCATCCAGCGCTATTTGCGCAAAGAAGAGCCCTTCATCGAGCACATGCTGGTGAGGCGGGTCGTCGATGCTGCACTCGCGCGGAACATGATTGCCCAAGATGGCATCCACTACGCCATCGGCGAGGAGGAGTTCGCCGGTAAGGAAGCCCTCGTGCGGGGCGTTGCCGAAGGGCGCACCGACTTGGCCGCGCGCGTTGCCGACGCTGCCCTCGCCGAAGGGCTGCTGAGCCAAGAAGGAGGCGCACTACACCTCGCCGACGAGCAATTCAAAGATCGCCGCGAACTGGTTGACGAATTGCGCTCGGACGATGACTTGCGCCTCGCGCTCTTCAAAACTTGGGTCGATCCCAAAGTCGATTCGCTCGCTGTCAAGCTCTTTATCAGCCTCGACCTTTCGTCGCAAACCGACGAACTCGGAGTGTGGAATAGCAATACCAGCTTTTACTACAAGCGCTACTTTGCACCCTTCGGCAAAAACTTCATGGGGTATGCGCGCAAGATCAGCCGCGAGTTGAATTATCAGCGGCGCGATGTGCTGGTCAATGGCATCAGCCCCGAAGGCGGGATGAGTTGGCAGACCTTTGTACCAGGCGAAATATCGGTCAACAGCGAATTGGTGTTGGCGACCGGTACGCCGGCATTGGCCTTTGTCACTGTCAACGACGCGCGCTTCCTCGTCGATACGCCCTTAGACCGGGCCGAGCACGTCAACTACGCCAATCTCGCCAAACAAATCCGGGTGCTCGCTGGCATGTTCGAAATGGCCTTTGCAGACCCAGAGCTTTTCCCGGACTTCAAGATGCGCTTGCGCGACACGCTGCGCTCGCTGCGCGGTCGGACTATGGTCTTTCCGCGCCGCAGCATCATCCCCGACTTGCCGCGTGCAGACGCCGTAGCCGTGGTGCGCAACGGCAAGAAAAAGTCGTATAAAGGGGTGCGCGGCGAGTACTACGAAGTCGTCAATGATAAGGGGGCCTTCTACGTAAATCGGGTGCGGGTCAACAACGTGCAGATTGAGGGCTACTACATGGACCCGATCACCGGCCGCATCACTTACGCCCCCGACCGCGGCGTGCAAGGCGACGAAAGCTACCCCATGCGGGTCGCCATGGACTGGCGCGACAAGCAGTGGATGGTCATCCTCTTCCCCTGCGTGCCCTACAACTTCTTCGACATCGTCGATCCGCGCTATTTGACCAAGCTGTCCAACGTACAGGTCTTCGACGAAACGAACGGTCCACCTGTGGAGTACGGTTATACCATCGGCGAAGGCCCCTCGGCCCAAAACGAGCCGGTCGGGGTGCTCTTCGCACGGCCCGGTTCGCACATCAAGATGGGGTTCGGTGCTGGCCTGCTAGGATTCCGCTCGCTCCTGCTCAACGCCACCAGCGTAACCGACAAGGAAAAGGCCGAGGGCGAGGGCTTTGAGATCCGCCCCGGTACTTCCTTTGCCCGCACGACCTTCCAAGCCGCCCAAGACATGTGGAATCTCGACGAGTCGCGAATGCGCGAGTTGCGGAGCTTTGCCATTGAAAACCAGCGCCTCAACGACCTCCACTATCGCGCCGAAGCTGAGCTAGCCCAAGCCTCTGAGGCTGAGACCGAGCAGCGCTGGGGCGATTTCGTGCGCCACACGCGCGCGGCTTTTGGGCTGGAGTCGCGCGCCTACCCAGACGTCAAATCTACCCAAAACGACGTCATTCAGGGCATTATCTTCTTTATGGCCCTCGTCATTCCCTGCGCCTTTTTCACCGAGCGGCTCATTTTTACGGCCGCCACGATCCGCAATCAAATCATCGGATTCGCCGGGGTTTTTCTGGCGATCTGGATCGTGTTGTGGCTGGTGCATCCGGCCTTTCAGCTATCCAATCCCTTCGTCATCCTGCTCGCTTTCATCATCATCGCGCTGGCAGTGCTGGTGATGTCGATTATTTCCGGTCGCTTTAACGAGCAGATGAAGAAGCTGCGCACCGAAGTAGCCGTGATCCACGACACGGACGTCAGCCGCTCCTCGGCCTCGCTGACGGCCTTCCAGCTCGGGATTTCCAACATGAAGCGGCGCAAGACGCGCACGGTGCTCACTTTCACCACGCTCTTGTTGCTGACCTTCACGGTGCTCTCTTTCACCTCCATCCGCACGGGCTTGCGATTCAACCAAATCAGCCGCGACAACGAGGGTCTCTACGAGGGCATCCTCATCCGCAGCAAGGCGTGGAATCCCATGGAGGATTCAGTCCTCGAATACGCCCGCAGCAATTTCGGCGATCGGGCCGCGGTCGCGCCGCGCAGTTGGTACAGCAACAAGGCCAAGGCACACATCAAAATAAAACACGGGGAAAAGGCCCATAACGCACTCGGCGTCCTAGGTTTAGCACCCGAAGAGACTCAAGTCACTCGGCTCAGCCAAGCCCTAGTCGCCGGACGCTGGTTTGAGCCGGGTGAGGACAAGGTCTGTATCCTGCCCATCGACATGATCAAGGAGGCCCATCTCGATGTCGATTTGGCCGACGTTGGTCAAGCGCAAGTCAGGGTCTTCGGCGACTTATTCACGGTGGTGGGCGTCATCGACTCCAAGCGCATGAAGGACCTCAAAGACCTCGACGACGAGATCCTGACGCCAGCCGACTTCGCCGTCACCGGCGGTCAGGCAGTGCAGGAAATAGCCGAGGAAGAACAGCGCGAAAAGCAGGGGCTGGAGGACGCCAAGGTCGTCATCAAGCCCTTCGTCCACATAGAGCCAGCCAACACCCTGATTATTCCCTACCACACGCTGCGCAACGTCGGCAGCGGCAACCCGTTACAGTCGGTAGCCGTGCGCTTCCCCGAGGGTAGCGATGTGCGCGGCGAGGTCGAGGAATTCCTCTCGCGCCTCGCGGTAACGCTGTTCGCCGGAGTCAAGGAGGCCGGCGATGAATACATCAAGGTGTCGATCTATTCATCGCTGGGCATGACCTCCTTTTCCGGGATGAGCAATTTGTTCATCCCCATGCTGATCGCCTCACTAATCGTGCTCAACACCATGATGGGCAGCGTGTACGAGCGCTTCCGCGAAATCGGCATCTACTCTTCGGTGGGCCTAGCTCCCGGCCACATCTCATGGCTTTTTATCGCCGAGAGTTGCGTCTATTCGGTGCTGGGCGTGGTCGCCGGTTATCTCAGCGGCCAAGTAATCGCCAAAGTGCTCATCGAATTCGACCTTTTGGGTGGCTTCACGCTCAACTATTCCTCGGTGGCCGCGGTGCTCTCCTGTATGCTGGTGATGGCCGTAGTCATGCTCTCGACGATTTATCCGGCGCGCAAGGCTTCGCAAATGGCCGTGCCGGACGTGACCCGCAAGTGGAAGCTGCCACCGCCCGACGGCGACCAGTGGGATTTCGAGTTCCCCTTTACGGTCAGCGGCCACGAGGTATTGGGCTTGAGCGTATTCCTCATCGGCTACTTCGACTCCTACAGCGAAGAGTCCATCGGCACCTTCTACACCGACGGTGCCCAGCTAAACCGCGAAGAAACGCCCAACGGCGAAGGATACATCATCGACATGAATATCTGGTTGGCTCCTTTCGACTTGGGCGTCAGTCAACACGTCACCGTGCGGGCCATGCCAGAGGCCGAGCACAACATTTACGCGGTCAGCTTACAAATCAAGCGGCTCAGTGGCGAGGATGCCTCGTGGCGGCGGGTCAACCAGCGCTTTATGAACGTCATCCGCAAACAGTTCCTCATCTGGCGCACGGTGGATGCCGAGGCCAAAGAAGGCTACCGCCAACAGGGCGAGGAAATTCTACAAGGGCTGCGCAGCGAAGTGTCGGCGTAAGGGAGGATAGCGAGTGCTCGGAAGCAAAAACAGAAACCCGAACCAAGAGATCGAAGAATATCGGGACTTAATGCAGGTCCCGGACCGCTTCGAGAACGGCTTTACGATCAAGGCCATCCTCGGCGTGCTCTTCGTCGCCTTCATCATGGTGCCGGGCAACATGTACTTGAGCCTGATGATCGGCGGCTCTTTGGGAGCGGCGGCCGAGTGGGTGACCATCATCCTCTTCGCCGAAATCACCAAGCGTTCCTTTTCTTCGCTACGGCGCCAAGAAGTCTATGTGCTGTTTTACGTGGCCGGCTCGCTGATTGCCGCTGAGACTGGTGCCTTTGAAGGCTTGCTCTACAACCAGTACTTAGTGCAATCGCCAGCGGCCAAGCAGTTTGGCATCGCCAAGCTGATCCCCGGTTGGGTGGCACCGCAGCCCGACTCCTCCGCCATCATCGAACGGACCTTCCTGCACTCGGATTGGGCGATGCCGATCGTACTCCTAGTCTTGGGGATGATCATCTGGCGCATCAACTGGTTCACCATGTCGTACGCACTCTTCCGGCTCACCTCCGACTACGAGCGCCTGCCCTTTCCCTTCGCGCCCGTAAACGCCCAAGGCGCTACGGCACTGGCCGAGACCACCCAAGGGGTTGAGACGTGGCGCTGGCGGGTATTTTCGGCCGGGGCGATGATCGGTTTGGTCTTTGGCACAATCTACGTGGCCTTGCCGGCGATTACTGGCGCGCTGTTGACTGAGCCGATCCAACTCATACCTATTCCCTTTGTCGATTTCACCCAAGTCACTGGCAATTTTATCCCGGCCACTCCGCTGGGATTTACCGCGCACTTGGGACCGATCTTCGTCGGTCTAGTGGTGCCGTTCTGGGGCGTGGTTGGCACCTTCCTCGGTCTAGTCGCCGCCGCCGTTGCCAATCCGCTGCTCTATACCTGGACGCCTTCGTGGCGCGAGGAGCCGTACCTGAACTTGTGGCAGCAAGGCATGGGCACGATCGAGACCTATTTCGTCAACTACGTCGATTTCTGGATGAGTTTCGGCCTCGGCACTACCTTCGCCATCGCCGCCATCGGCATCTATCAGATAGTTCAGAGCGTGCGCAAGGCTAGGGCTAACAACGGCAACGGGAATGATAGCAGTCCCAAGAGCGGCTTCGCCACCCCTGCCGGCCGCGGCGATTTCCCCATCTGGGTGGCGTTGGCACTATACGCCTTGGCCACGGCTGGCCTGATCGGCATCGCCGCTTGGCTGCTGCCGGGCATTGCCCAATTTATATGGTTCTTCCTCTTCTTTGGTTTCGTATTCACGCCCTTTCAGTCGTTTGTCAACGCTCGCCTAGTCGGGATGGTAGGACAGACTGTGGACGTTCCCTTCGTGCGCGAGGCTACGATTATTCTCTCTGGGTATCGCGGTGTTGACATCTGGTTCATTCCGTTTCCCTTGGGCAACTACGGTGCCCAGACCCAGAAGTTCCGCGAAATCGAATTGACCGGCACCCAGTTTACCAGCATCATCCGCGCCGAGATTTTCATGGTACCCATTGTGCTCTTTACCAGTTTTCTCTACGGCTCCTATATCTGGAAACTGGCACCGATCCCGTCGGCTTCCTACCCCTATGCCCAGCTCATGTGGCGTCTGCGCGCCTACCAGCAATGTCTTTTTATCACCGGCACCATGCGCAGCGAACTGGCCATAGACAACGATCAGGCGGGATGGACTCCAGCTAACCTGATCGAAAACGAATGGTGGTACTGGCGAGTGCGGCTAGTGGATCAGGAGTGGCTAGACTCCAACGGCAAGCGCGGTCAAGTCGGCCCGTGGATGCCAACCCAAGTTTTCTACTCGTACTTTGATCAGGGAGCACCCGACATTGTCGCCGAGCGCTATCTGCGCGATGAGCAGCTAGCCGAAGAGGAAGTTGTCGAGGGCCTGCCGGCGATTGCGCCACTGGGGCCAGCGATGGACACCGTCATTCGCGAACCCCGCCCAACCCTCGAAGTGAAGGTCGAACGAGCCGTGCCAGCGGGGTGGTCTTTCTACTTTGAGGTCGATACCGATCCGCTCTTTACCAGCTCCTGGATCCAGCGCTCCACCGATGTGCCTTGGCTCTTTAGGGCGCTGAAACTTGAGGTCATCGCCCTTGGTGCCGGCTTCGGGCTGGTGAGCTTCATTCTGCTCTCCATACTCGGGCTGCCGATCCTGCTGATCTTTGGCTTCGTGCGCTCGCTGACGATTCTGCCGCACTTGGTCGTCACCGAGATCATCGGCGCGCTCTTGGCACGCTACTACTTTTGGAACAAGTACGGGCGGCAGGAGTGGCGGCAGTTTGCCCCGGTTCTGGCGGTGGGCTTCGCCTGCGGCATGGCGCTGATGGGGATGGCGTCGGTGGGGATCGCCCTAATCCAGAAATCGGTCTCCGTGCTGATCTTCTAGCATGAATGATCGGGTGGATTTCGCTTGGCAAGGGCTGCGGTTGTCCGTGCCCGACGATTGGAACCTCGGCCGGGTTGACGGGGACTTTGAAAAGGGCTATGCCCGCCTCGACGACGCCGAGATCGTGCGCGCCGAGATCGAATGGCGGCGGCTCAAAGGCCGCGGCGAGGCCCTGCGCCTGACCGAGTTGGTAGATCGCTATCTAACCAACCTGCAAAAGAAGGCCCAAAAGGTCGATGCTCCCTTTGAGGTTCAGCGCCGCGCCCGATTCCTCAAGAACAAAAAATTCCTCGAAGGCCGCGAATACGAGGTCTTCATCTGGGAGGCCGACTTCCGGGCCTACAACCTAGCACTCGCCTTGAAGTCCGGGCGGGTAGTGCTCCTGCGAGTGCTGGCCAAGCTAGACGAGTTTTTGCCCGAGCAAGCCGAGGCCGTGTTCAGTTCGCTCGTCGATCAAGAAGGCGAGGATGCGTATCTGTGGAGCGTGTACGGCTTGCGGTTTTTCGCGCCCAGCGATCTCAAGCTACAAAGCCATTCCCTCAAGTCGGGCCACATCGAGCTAGAGTTCTCCCTCGGCAAACAAGTTCTAAAGGTGCATCGGTTGAGCATGGCCCGGATTATGCTCAAAGACGCGCACATTCAAGACTGGTATCCGGTTTTCTTTAAAAAGCAACTGCGCGACTTCGTGGTCGATATTACTCCAGAAGCCGTGCAGGAACACGAGGGCATTCGCGTCGAAGGGCGACCGCGCAGCCGTTGGCGTCAGCTACTGCGTCCCCTGCCCTTTATGAACCCGAGGCCGCGCCTGTATATGCGGGGGCGCGTCTGGCGCGAT
>JAJDYK010000207.1 GCA_022825185.1 Candidatus Latescibacterota bacterium
GCCGAAGATCTGCCCGGCTACGCCCTCGACGAAGACGATGGGGAAAAACACCGTGATCGTCGTCAGCGTCGAGGCCAACACCGCGGTGCCGACCTCGCGGGTGCCGCGGACGGTGGCTTGGACCAGATCGTCGCCCTCCTCTCGACAGCGGAAGATGCTCTCCAGCACCACGATCGAATTATCGACCAGCATCCCGATTCCGAGGGCCAATCCGCCGAGCGACATGATGTTGAGCGACACGTCGAACATGTACATCGGCGCGAAGGTCGCCATGATCGACACTGGGATCGTCAGGCCGACGATTAGCGTGTGGACCACGTTGCGCAAGAACACAAAGAGCACGAGTACGGCCATTGTCCCGCCGATGAGCGCATTGATTTGGACTTCTCTGATCGAATTCTTGATGAAACCCGACTGGTCGGATAAAAGCTCCAGCTTGGCTCCCGGGGGCAGGCGGTGGCCGATGAAGTCGGTCATCCGCAAATGCTCCATTGCCTTGCGGGCTTCCTCCTGTTTCTTCGCTTGTAGTTCCTTTTGTTGCTCTTCCTCTTTCTTTGTCGAATCGGCTTTTGCAGTCTCTTGTTTTTTTTCTTCCTCGCTTCGCTTGGCCGTTTCTTGGGCTTCGCGGGTCTTCTGCTCCACGTACGCGCGCTGCTCTGGCAAGCCGAAGAGCGCGTTGCGGACCCTTTCGGCAACGGCGACGATATTGGCGTCGGCTTCTTTGTAAATCTCGATCTCGACGCTCTCTCGGCCATTGACCCGGGTGATGATCTCGCGGTCCTTATGCGAGCGGCCTACCTCGGCAATATCGCGCAGATACACATCGGCGTCGCCCTGCCGCGCCACGATCAACTCGGCGATCTCCTCGACGGTGGCGAACTCGTTGAGCGTGCGGATGAGATACTCGACTTGGCCCTCGCGCAAGTTGCCGCCGGGCAAATTGACGTTGTTTTGCGCTAGGCGGTTGTTTATCTGGTTGATGTCTAGGCCCATCACCGCGATCTGGCGCTCGTTGAGCGCGACGTGGATTTCCTCTTCCAAGCCGCCCTTGATCTTGACCGCTGCCACCCCGACCAGTGCCTCCAACTCGCGCTTGATATCGTGTTCGGCGAGGTAGCGCAGTGCGTAGAGGTCTTGCGGGCCGTGCAGGCCGATGCGCATGATCGGGTCTAGCGAGGGGTCGTAGCGCAGCAGAAGGGGTTTTTCGGCGTCTTGGGGCAGCCAGACGCGGTCGGCCTTCTCGCGGATTTCTTGGGACATCGCGTTCATGTCGGTGTCCCACTCGAATTCGAGAATGATGTCCGACTGGCCGGCCTTGGATATGGAGCTGATGTTGACGAGGTGAGGCACAATGCCCAATTCCTGCTCCAAAGGGCGGGAGAGCAGGGTTTCGACTTCCTCTGGTGCCGTGCCGGGATATTCGGTGCGCACCGTCAGGGTCGGGTAGGAAATGTCGGGCATTAGGTTCAGCGAGAGCCGCTGATAGGAGACCCAGCCGAAAACGCAGACGGCCAGCACCACCATGAGAATGGCGACTGGCCGCCGGGTTGCAATCGCGAAGCGAGACGTGCTAACGGGCTGCTGCACGGGCCGTTCGGCTGAGCTCATGTCGAAGCCTAGCCTTGGCTCGCGTCTTCGGCGAGCTCAGCCGAGCCGTCGTCGTCGGAGTTGACTATGCGCACCCGCGTGCGGTCCTTGAGGCCGTTTTGCCCGACGATTATGATCGGGGTGCCGGATTCGATGCCGGCGAGTGATTCGATAAAATCGGTGTCCTCGAACCCAGGCTGCAATTTGATCCGCGCGGCCGTGGTGTCCACGACGGCGAACACGAACCGGTCGCCGCCGTCGTACACGATCGCCTGCTTGGGTATCAACACGGCGTCGGTGTGCGTGGCGGTGACGATGCGCACCTTGACGAAGAGGCCGGGCCGCAAGTACTCCCAGCGGTCGCGCAAACCCACCGTGACCTTGAAGGTGCCGCTTCTGGGATCGACTATGGGGCTGATGCGCTTGACCCAGCCGTGGAATTTCTTGTCGGGCAAAAACTCCGAGGTGATGAGGGCCTGCTGGCCGTTGCCGATGGTGGTGAGGTACTGGCCGGGCGCAAAGACGCGGGCGATTAGGTCGTCGAGCTTGATGAGGTCGTAGAGCTTGCTACTCGGCCCCACCCGAGCGCCGACCTGCACGTGGCGCTCGGTGATCACGCCGGAGAATGGCGCGATGACTTCTGCGTATTCTAACTCTAGGCGGGCGCGCTCTAGCCGGAGACGGGCTTGTTCAAAATTGTATTTGTTGGTCTCAAACTCTTGGTCGCTGATGAGGTTGCGCTCAAACATGGCCTCGGTGCGCTTAAAGGCGGTTTGCTGATAGTGATAGTTGGCTTGAGCTTCCTCAACGGCGATGCGCAACTGCTTGTCTTCGATGCTGAGGAGGGTGTCGCCCACTTCGACGCGGTCGCCCTCCTCGACTCTGAGCTGTTTGACGAGGCCGCTGATTTGGGGATAAATCTCGACGGCCGCCTCGGTTTCGATGGTCGAGTTGAAGACCAGATGGGCGGAAATTTCGCCCGTGTGGGCGAGGGCGACTTCGACGGGTATTGCTTCTATGGGCTTGGAGAGGCTATCGGCGGCCGTGCTGTCGGCTTGGGCCGCTGAGTCGTCTGCGCCGTCCCCTTCGTCTTGTCCGCCCACTTGCACGCTGCAAGCCCCCAAAGCTGCCGCCAACAATAATACGCCTGCCCTGTGCCATGCGTTCAAAATCGTCTTTCTCCGGGTTTTGTGGGCTTGTAGGTGGCGAAAGTAGTGCGTTACCTTATTGTATATAATCCAACTCTGCAAAGCGGACATTGTCAAATGAAGGGAGGCATCGTGAGCTATCAAAACGTCAGTCCCAGTGAGGCGAAGGAACTGCTTGAAGGCGACGCGGGCGCGGTTTATATCGACGTCCGCTCCATCCCCGAATACGAGGGCGGCCATCCGGCTGGCGCGTTCAACATCCCCATCATGCAACGCCACGCCGTGGGCATGGTTCCCAACCTCGATTTCGTCCAGGTCGTTCAAGCCCATTTTGCCGCGGACGCCAAGCTGCTCGTCGGCTGTCAGTCGGGTGCGCGCTCCATGCGCGCTTGTGAAGCGCTCGTCGCTGCTGGCTTTACGGATGTGGCCAATGTCACCGCTGGCTTTGGCGGGTCGCGCACTGAGTGCGGCTGGCAGGCTCTCGGCTTTCCGGTCGAATCTGGTGCCAGCGACAACAAGGGCTACGCGGCCCTAAGCGGCGATTCGGGCGCGTGAGCGAGTTGCTCAATCCCTATTTTCAGGTGGGGCTCGACGTGATGGAGCAGCCCTGCTTGGTCATCGGCGGGGGACGCGAGGCCGAGGACAAGGCCGGTCGCTTGCTAGCCGCGGGTGCGCGGTTGACGGTGGTAAGTCCAAGCGCGACGCCCGCGCTCGTCGAATGGGCTGCGGCTGGTCGCCTTACCCATCACCCGCGTTGCTTTGCGGAGTCTGATCTCGATGACGTGTTCTTGGTGTTGAACACCGTGCGCGACAATGCGCTGACGGCGCGGGTGTACGAACTCGCCACGGCGCGCAAGGCCCTGATCAACTCCTACGACAATCCGACTTATTCCAACATTGGCATGGTGGCCTTGGTGCATCCGGGCCACTTGCGGCTGAGCATCTCCACCTCTAACGCTAGCCCTGCACTATCCAGCCGCTTGCGACAAGATTTCGAAGAGATTTTTGACGGGGAATTTGCTGCGTATCTCGACTTCTTGGCTGAGGTGCGCCAGCGGGTGCGCGCCAAAGTAGAAGACCGCGAGACGCGCTTTGCTCTGCTGCGCTCTTTGGTCAGCGGCTTCCGCTTGGAAGGGACGCTGCGCTATCCAGCCGACTGGAAGCGGCACGTAGAAGCGCTGCTGACGTGTGAGTTGGAGTTTTGTGGGACGGAGGAGCAGTGTGCGGATTGTCCGTTGGGGAGTTGAGTTGGGAAGATCCTATGGCTGGGCTAAAAAGCCGTCAGTGCAACCTCTCCACCTCGTCCACCACCTCTCGCACTGATCCTAGCACTTTGTACGCAGGCGAAAAATCGCCGTGTTGTGACAACTCATTCGGCACAACCAGCACGCGCAACCCAGCCTTTGCGGCGGCGGCGCATCCCCGCTCAGAATCTTCTACGACAACACAAGTCTCAGGCTCTAACCCATGCAGGCGCATGGCCGTCAAATACGCATCGGGATGGGGCTTTGCTTGTTTGTAGTCTTCCCGTGCGACGACAAACTCGAAAAACTGGAGTAGATTCGTCTGGGCGTGAATGATGTCAAAGTGATCTTTCCGCGACCCCGTCACCACCCCCATAAGCACGCGCCCGTGTAATGTCCTGAGCGTCTCTACGACCCCATCCAAAACCCGCACGCGCTTCCGCAACAACGCACTGTAGCGCGCATTGCGCTGCAAGCGCAATTGATCAATTAATTCAGCATCTTGGTTGGGCAATAGGTCGAATACACTTTGCCCCTTTTGCAACGACTGCTCAACAAAATCCTCTTGCGTCAGTTCAACACCCTGCGTCGCCATGATCTCCTGCCCCGCTTGAAAATACAGCCCCTCGGTATCCACCAGCACGCCATCGTTATCCCACAAAATTGCGCGAATCACAAGTTCCTCTTCTTCAACATCAAAAGTGTGTGTTTAACGCATAACTGCGATTTTGTCCCTTATTAGCAGGGTGCCTTCGGGGGAGTGGATTGTGTAGATATAGACGCCGTTGCCGACCGGTATATTGGCGTGGTTGAGCCCGTTCCACAGCACCTCATTGGCCACGGCCCCCAAGCGCCGTTGCGCGTTGTCGTCTTCAATTACTTCCCACACTAGATCGCCGGCCGGGCCAAAGACCTGCACCGAGGATTTGAGGGGTACGCCGCTGAAGCGGAGCACGCTGCCGTTGCCGATGCGGAAGGGATTGGGAAAGACCGCAATTTTCGACTGCGGCACTAGGCGCAGGCGCTGGAAGACGCGGTTGTCGGCCTCGTTGACCTC
>JAJDYK010000348.1 GCA_022825185.1 Candidatus Latescibacterota bacterium
TCATGGACCGCTACGCAATCGATTACGCGTACTCGTCCTCTCCCGACTTAGGCCAAGTCCATCGGGCATCGATCATCGGCACCTTCTAAAACGCGCCATGCCCGGCCTCAGCTCGGAGCAACTCGCATTCTTCCACGCCGAGGGCTACGTCCACGTGCCCGACGCCTTGGCCCCCGAAGACTTGGAGCCAGTCCAAGCGGAACTGGGGGAAATCGTCGATCAAGCGGCCCAACGCCTGCTGGCCGCTGGCAAAATAGACCGCGACTATGCAGAACTGCCTTTTGCCAAACGCCTAATTCCCCTCGCCAAAGCCGACGCCAGTGCCACCGCCGGTATCAACTTCCCTGCCAATCTGGGGCCTAATATCTTCGCCTTTTTACACAACCCACGGCTGCTCGACTTGATCGAATCCCTGATCGGCCCAGAAATCTACGCCAACTCCTGCCAGCATATCCGTGCCAAAGTTCCAGCCAGCGACGAGTACGCCGGCAACTTCTCGCAAAACGAATGGGCGCGCTCCACGGCTTGGCACCAAGACCTCGGCGTGTTGTTGCCCGAAGCCGACGACACGCTCATCGTCACCACTTGGATCCCCCTCGTCGATGCCGACGAAGAAAACGGCACCCTAATGATCTATCCTCGCTGTCACCAAGAGCCGCTGCGCCAGCACGTGCGCCCGCCCGCCGATCAAGGCGGCAGCTTCACCGTCGCTCCCGAAGAGTTGCCGCCTTGGGATCCGGTCGCCATCCCCGTCCAACGCGGCGGCCTAATCGCCATCCACTGCCGCACCCCGCACGGCAGTCAATCCAACCGCTCGGACGCGATTCGCTGGAGCATGGACCTGCGCTGGAACGACGCCCGCAAGCCCAATGGCCGGCCCCACCTACCCGGCCTCCTCGTCCGCAGCCAAGAGCATCCCGAACTGGTGGTCCACGACCGCCAAGAGTGGTTGACGGCTTGGAAGTTCGCCCGCGTCTCCAGTCGCGGCGCTCGCACTTATCGCTGGGTCTGAGAATCACAACCCCGCAGTGATAAAAGCGTTACCCTCAGACTGCGCCGCTGTGTCCCAAAGGGGCCATTGTCGCCGGACATAAAAATTACCTGCATAGCCGTAACTACCTGTTTCTAAATAAATAACGGCCTAGCCAACAGATTGGCACGCTCTTTGCATAAGCAAGGGCATGGCCCATCTCCTATCCTTCGTCCTCCTGCTTGGCTTCGCGTCCCTCGCCGAGGCCACGGTCGTCATCAGCGAAGTACTCGCCGATCCGCCTTCCGGCCTTGCTGGCGATGCCAACCAAGATGGCGAGCGACACACATATCAAGACGAATTCATCGAACTCTACAACACCAGTTCAGCAGCCGTCGATATAAGCGGTTGGCGCTTAGGCGACAGCGGCAAATCGCTGGACAACTTCTTCCAGTTCCCAGCCAACACCATCATGGAACCCGGCTCGTACGTCGTCCTCTTCGGCGGCGGCACCCCGACGGGGTTCACCGTCCCCGTCTATACCGACGACGGACGCATCGGAAATGGCTTGACCGGCAAGGGTGAGGACATCCACCTAATTGACGACACCGGCGATACGATCGCCGTCATCGAACATACCCCTTGGCCCAAAAAACAATCCCTCGTCCGCCATCCACCCGACGGCGACGAGTTGGTCCCGCACAAAACCGTCTCCACGATCAAGGCCCTCTTCTCCCCCGGCCACACCCACATCATCCCCAAACCAGACTACCCCCTCTTCATCAGCGAAGTACTCGCCGACCCACCAACAGGTGAAGCTGGCGACGCCAATCGAGACGGCGTGCGCGACACCTATCAAGATGAGTTCATAGAACTCTACAACGCCGGTTCAGAACCTATCTCCTTGGCCGGTTGGAAGTTGGGCGACAGCACGGCTCCGAAGAACTCTTTCCAATTCCCAGCCGACGCCGTCATCGAACCCGGCTCGTATGTAGTCCTCTTCGGCGGCGGCAATCCGACGGGATTTACCGTCCCCGTCTATACCGACGACGGAAAAATTGGCAACGGACTGACCGGCAAGGGCGAGAAAATTCTCCTAATCGACAACAATGGCCACGAGATCGGTATCGTCGAACATACCCCTTGGCCCAGCAAACAATCCCTCGTTCGCAATCCACCCGATGGCGGCGTGTGGGTCCCACACAAAACCGCCTCGACGGTCAAGGCCCTCTTCTCCCCCGGCCACACCCACATCATTCCCAAACCGGACTACCCCCTCTTCATCAGCGAAGTGCTCACCGACCCACCTTCCGGTCTTGCTGGCGACGCCAATCGAGACGGTCGGCGCGACGGGTATGAAGATGATTTCATCGAACTATACAACGCTGGTTCAAATCCTATTTCTTTGGCCGGTTGGCGGCTGGGAGATAGTACCGCTCCGAAAAATTTCTTCCAATTCCCACCCGGTACCGCCATCGCCCCGCACTCGTACATCGTCCTCTTCGGCGGCGGCAACCCCTCGGGATTCACCATCCCCGTCTATATCGACGACGGTAAAATCGGCAACGGGCTGACCAGCAAGGGCGAAGACGTTCGCCTGATCGACAACAATGGCCACGAAATTGATGTCGTCTCGCACGACGATTGGCCCAAAGACCAGTCTATCGTCCGCACCCCACCTGACGGCGGCCCCTTCGTCCCGCACAAAACCGCCTCACCGACCCAAGTCCCCTTTTCCCCCGGACACGCCCCAACCTCGCGGCCCATTTTAACCTATCCTCTCTTCATCAGCGAAGTACTCGCCGACCCGCCCGGCGACGCCAATCGAGACGGCCAGTACGACCCGCATGAAGACGAATTTATCGAACTATACAACGCCGGTTCTGTTCTCATTTCCCTAGCTGGTTGGCGATTGGGCGACGCCGGCTCCCTAAGCAACTACTTCCGCTTTCCAGCTAAGGCCGTCATCGCGCCGCGCTCGTACGTCGTCCTCTTCGGCGGCGGCAAGCCTTTAGGGTTTACCATCCCCGTCTATACCGACGACGGTAAAATCGGCGATGGACTGGCCAACGCCGGGGAAGCCATCTACCTGATTGACAATCATGGCTATGAAGCCGCGTCTCTCCTTCACTCCACTTGGCCCAACGCCCAGTCCCTCGTCCGCACGCCAGCGGACGGCGGCGCGCTGGTCCCGCACAAAATGGCCTCGCCGCATGAGGCTCCCTTCTCAGTCGGACATGCTCCAGAAACGCGGCCCATTTTAACCTATCCTCTGTCCATCAGCGAAGTGCTCGCCGACCCGCCGGAGAGACGAGTTGGCGATGCCAATCGCGACGGTCGGCGCGATCCGCATGAAGACGAATTTATCGAACTGTACAACGACGGTCCCGTGCCCGTTTCTCTAGCTGGCTGGCGGTTGGGCGACGCCGGATCCCTAAGTGGTTACTTCCACTTTCCACCCGACGCCGTCATTGCGCCGCGCTCGTACGTCGTCCTCTTCGGCGGTGGCAGCCCGTCCGATTTTTCCGTCCCCGTCTATACCGACGATGGAACCATCGGCGATGGCCTAACCGACAGCGGCGAGTCTATCCACCTGATCAACGACCGCGGCGACGAGGTCGCGTTCCTTTCTCACTCCACGTGGCCCGACGACCAATCCCTCGTCCGCACGCCACCGGACGACGGAGCCTTGGTCCCGCACAAAACCGTCTCGCCGGTCGAGGCCCCCTTTTCACCCGGAATCGCCCCCAAGAAGCAGACTAGAGCTGATCTGCCAAAACCGCCTCCCAGACCCACCTATTCCCTCTTCATCAGCGAAGTGCTCGCCGACCCGCCTGACGACGCCAACCAAGACGGACACTACGACCCCTATGAAGACGAATTCATTGAACTCTACAACGCCAGCACCGATACCATCTCCCTCGCTAGCTGGCAGTTAGGCGACTCCGCCTCACTACGCGATTACTTCCGCTTCCCACCCGGTGCTTTCATTGCCCCACACTCCTACGTCGTCCTTTTCGGCGGCGGCAGTCCAGCCGGATTCGCCATCCCCGTCTATACCGACGACGGTAAAATCGGCGATGGCCTGACCAACGCCGGAGAAGCCATCTACCTAATCGACAAAACTGGCTATCTAGTCGCCCGCGTCTCCCACGCTACTTGGCCCGACGACCAGTCCATCGTCCGCACCCCACCCGATAGTGGTGCGTTCATCCCGCATACAACCGCCTCGCCGACCCAAGCTCCTTTCTCACCCGGACGCGCCATAGAAGCGCCTTCTGACTCAGCGGCCAAAGTCCCTGCAATGGTATCGGCCCCCTCGCTTCACATGTGGCCCAACCCCTTCAACGCCACCACTCACCTTAGCTTCCACCTCTATCAGGCCGCCTCCGTTCAGGTAGCTATCTACAACGTCCACGGCCAACGGGTGCGCACGCTGGTGGACGCCCCGCTCCACGCCGGCGCACACCAGATGCAATGGGATGGCCGTGACGAACGCGGCCATTCGGCGGCCACCGGTCTGTATTTGGCTCGTTTCCGCATCGAACATAGCCCCCCGCGCTACGCCAAGCTCGTCCTCCTCCACTGAGGCTCCATCTCCACGCAGGTTGTGCATAGCTACCTTCGGTCGCATATTGGTAATTATCGGAGGCTTTGCAATGTCCTTTCACGTCTTCCCCAAGACAGAACGGGTTTCAAGAACCTGCCTAGCCGCTTTGGCTTAGTAGGTCATGTTCCACTTCCGCTACAACCTCGCCCTGCTGACGCTGCTCTGGCTCCCGTCCCTTGCCGCAGCCAACGTCATCATCAGTGAAGTGCTCGCCGACCCGCCTGAAGGATCGGCTGGCGACGCCAACCACGACGGTCAGTACAACCCGCATGAAGACGAGTTCATCGAACTCTACAACGCTGGCTCACGTCGCGTCTCCCTAGCCGGTTGGCGGTTGGGCGACGCCGGCTCCCTAAGCGGGTACTTCCGCTTTCCGTCCGCTGCTGTCATTGAACCCGGCTCGTACGTCGTCCTCTTCGGCGGCGGAGACCCCTCGAGATTCACTATCCCCGTCTATACCGCCGATGGCACCATCGGCGATGGCCTAACCGACAGCGGCGAAGCTATCCACCTAATCGATAACCAAGGCCATGAGATTGACTTCGTCTCCCACGCCACGTGGCCCGACGATCAATCTCTCGTCCGCACTTCACCTGACGGCAGCGCGTTCGTCCCGCACACCACCGCCTCGCCGACCAAGGCCCCTTTCTCGCCTGGACACGCCGTGGGAACACGGCGTCCATTAACCTACGCCCTCATCATCAGCGAAGTGCTGGCCGACCCGCCTGAAGGGCTAGTCGGCGACGCCAATCGAGATGGCCAGCGCAACCAGTATGAAGACGAGTTCATCGAACTCTACAACGCTGGCTCACGTCGCATCTCCCTAGCCGGTTGGCGGTTGGGCGACGCGGGGCCCCTAAGCGGGTACTTCCGCTTCCCGTCCGATGCCGTCATTGAACCCGACTCGTACGTCGTCCTCTTCGGCGGCGGCAATCCATCGAGATTCACTATTCCCGTCTATACCGACGATGGCACCATCGGCGATGGCCTAACCGACAGCGGCGAAGCCATCCACCTAATCGACGACTATGGCCATGAGATCGCGTTTGTCTCCCACGCCACGTGGCCCGACGATCAATCCCTCGTCCGCACGGCACCCGATAGCAGTACTTATGTCCCGCACAAAACCGTCTCGCCGACCAAGGCTCCCTTCTCCCCCGGACACTTGGCCTACTCTCTCATCATCAGCGAAGTGCTGGCCGATCCGCCTGAAGGACTAGTCGGCGATGCCAATCGAGACGGTCGAGGCAGTTCCCATCAAGACGAATTCATCGAACTCTACAACGCTGGTTCGCATCGCATCTCCCTAGCCGGCTGGCAGTTGGGCGACTCGGGACCCCAAAGCGGGTACTTCCGCTTTCCGTCTGACGCTGTCATTGAACCCGGTTCGTACGTCGTCCTCTTTGGCGGCGGCAATCCATCGGAGTTCATCATCCCCGTCTATACCGACGACGGAACCATCGGCGATGGCCTAACCGACAGCGGCGAAGCTATTCGTCTGATCAACGAGCGTGGCGATGAGGTCTCGTTCCTTTCCCAGCCCACGTGGCCCGACGACCAGTCCCTCGTCCGCGCGGCACCCGATAGCAGCACGTTCGTCCCGCACACCACCATCTCGCCGACCCAAGCCCTCTTCTCACCCGGACACGCCCCAGAAACGTCGCCGATCTTGACCCACTTCCTCATCATCACTGAAGTGCTCGCAGACCCGCCTGAAGGACCGGCTGGCGATGCCAATCGAGATGGTCGGAGCAACCAGTATGAAGACGAATTCATCGAACTGTACAACGCCGGCCCTGTGCCCATCTCCCTAGCGGGTTGGCGGTTGGGATCCCCAAGTGGGTACTTCCACTTCCCATCTGACGCCGTCATTGAACCCGGTTCGTACGTCGTCCTCTTTGGCGGCGGCAATCCGACGGATTTCACTATTCCCGTCTATACCGATGATGGAAGCATCGGCGATGGCCTAACCGACAGCGGCGAAGCTATCCACCTAATCGACGATCATGGCCATGAGGTTGCGTTCCTCTCCCACCCCACGTGGCCCGATGACCAATCCCTCGTCCGCATTGCACCCGATAGCAGTACTTATGTCCCGCACAAAACCGCTTCGCCAACTCAAGCCCCCTTTTCTCCCGGATATGCCCCAGAGTCGCCGACCGTATCAACACCGCCCGTCACCCCCCCCTCTACCCTCTTCATCAGCGAAGTGCTAGCCGACCCGCCTGAGGGATCCGCTGGCGACGCCAACCAAGATGGGCAGCAAGACCCCTATGAAGACGAGTTCATCGAACTGTACAATGCTGGCCCAGATACCATTTCCTTGGCCAGTTGGCAGTTGGGCGACTCCGCCTCACTACACGATTACTTCCGCTTCCCACCCGGTGCCGTCATTGCCCCTCGCTCGTACGTCGTCCTTTTCGGCGGCGGCAACCCGTCGGAGTTCACCGTGCCCGTCTATACCGACGACGGGCGCATCGGCGATGGCCTGACCAACAGCGGCGAAGCCATCTACCTGATCGATAAAACCGGCTATCTCGTCGCCAGCGTCTCTCTGGCTACTTGGCCCGACGACCAGTCCATCGTCCGCACTTCACTAGAATACGACGCGTTTGTCCCGCACAAAACCGCCTCGCCGACCCAAGCCCCCTTTTCTCCCGGACGCGCTACAGATACGCCACCCGAGTCCGTGTCCGCAATAGCTAAAATGGCATCTGCAACATCGCTCCACGTCTGGCCTAACCCCTTCAACGCAACCACCCAACTCCGCTTCCAACTCAACCAAACCGCCTCCGTCCGTTTAGCTATCTACAACATCCAAGGCCAGCATGTGCGCACACTAGTAAACGCGCCGCTCCACGCTGGCATACATCAGATAGAGTGGGATGGCCGCGACGGACGTGGCCATTCGTCCGCCACCGGTCCGTACTTCGCCCGCTTCCGCATCGAGCATAGCCCCCCGCGCTACGCCAAGCTCATCCTCCTCCGCTAAAAAAGCCCCATCTCCACAAAGGGAGACGGGGCTTTTTTAGCGCGGCTTGGGAAGGTGTCAGTTTTGATAGGCGTGCTTAAACTCGTGTAACAAGGTCCGCATCTTCTCCACCTCCTCCACATCCACCGTCTGCTTGCACTTCATGGCCCCCCGGAGCATCTTGTGCAAAAGCACCAGCTTCTCGGTATATGCGGCCCTTCCCTCGTCACCTTCTTCCACCGCCTTGAGCCGCTGCGTCATAAAATACTGGGTGACGACGTGTTGGATTCTGTTGGCGTGCTCTTCCTTGTTGGCCACCCACCGCGCTAGCTGATTCGCGCTTTGGGCATCGCTTTGGCCTGCCAGCGCTGCGATCTGGGTCATGGACTTCTCAATGGTCGTCAGATCTTCCGCAATCGCGGCAAAACGCGCCTCATCCCCATAAATGCCGCAGGGGATCTCGCAGTGCGCCCACAGCGGCGCGGCTGAAGCCAAAAAACAACAGGCGAGCAGGAGTATCAATTTTCCGTTCTTCACAAGGGCCTCCTTAAAATGGTTTGTGGATACAGGCAAGGCAGTATAGGGCGATTTCGCGGTCGGGGCAACGGCCCTAATCGCGCCAAGTGCGCGAGTCCGCGCGGATGAGCCAGCGGTTGATCTGGCCATCCTCGTCCAAATCAACGGCTTCCTCTAGCTGCGCCTCAAACTGGTGGTCAGTCACTTGGATGACTGGTGGCCAGTTAAAGTGCTGCAAAACCCGCGCTTCCATGCCGAGCGAGTCCAAGCTAGACGCATAGTAGCCGTGCTCGCGGCGAAACCTCTGTTGGCGGTAGTAGATCCCGCGCAAAACGCGCTTGGCCTCCTCGGCGGCTGCCGGGCGAAAGGATACCTCTTGCCGCCCTACGACCTCAGTGGCAAACTGCACGAACCCCCACTTTTCCGGGTAGTGCATATTAACCAACCCTTGCGGCGACCAGACCCAGTTGTCTGGGCTGTGGTCCTCTACTTTGATGTACTTGCCCACGTCAGTGACCAAGGCCCATTGCACCCGCGAAAAATTGATCCGCCATTGATCGCCATCCATAGGCGGCACCTTCTTGTGCGTGGCCTCGGCCAGCACGTCCCACGGAAAGGCCATCTCCACCGACCAGCCCTGATCCTCGTCGCTGGGATCGTTGATGCTGCCCCACACCCGCACAGCCGTTTGCAGACCGGCGATGTCCCAAGCACTGAGGTAGGGGCCACCGTCGCGGTAGGGCTTGATCAGCAACAAATCCCACTCCGTGCCGAGGGCATTGATCTCAAACTCATAGTACTGATGCGTATCGCCGTCCGGGTCGATAAAGACCTCGAAGTCGTTTTCTTGGTAGATCGTCGCATCGCGCAGCTCAATGGTGGCCCACACGTGCGGCTCCTCCAAATCGGCGGCGATGTATAAATACTCGTCGTCCCACAGCATCTTGGCCCGCGTCTGTAGGCGCGGTACGGGCCGACGTTCGCCCTCAATATCGACGAAAGGCTCGGTCCAATCCGCCCGCTGCCAAGACGGCTCGTCGAGATTGCCGTCAATGTCGATAGCCCCAGCCGTGCGATGCGCCACATAACTTCGCGGCTCAATGCTCTCTACGTACTCAATGTCGAAGCGCGGTTGCCCCTCGACGACACAGGCCAGCAAGGCCGCACCCAACATAGCCCAGTGCAACATAGCTACTCCTTTGTTCGTTCCCCAAGTCTGACGCCATTGCATCAATATATCACTTTGTGCTACTTTTTGAATGTTACAATATCGATAATTCACCCCAAATAGGCTCACGCCATGACCGACAAAATGGCCCTCTACAAGAGTGGCATGAACAAATTCGTCCAGCAAGACTTTGCTGGTGCCTTGGACGATCTAGCCCAAGCCATCGGGCTCGACCCGCAATTTGCCGACGCCTACCAAGCGATGGCGCACTGCCACGAAAAATTGGGCGACCTCGACCAAGCCCTCAGCGCGGCGCAAAAGGCCGCCGAACACGACCCCGACGACTTCCTCGTCCACACCAGCCTCTCCATGTTCTACCAGCGCAAAGGCATGATCGCCGAGGCCGAACGGGAAAAGGCCATCGCCGCCAAGCTGCAAATGGAGAACCCACTGTAAGCTCGTGCAACTCGGCCCCCACCAACTCAGCCCCTTCAAGGAGGATATGCCCATCCTCACCCTAGCGCCAATGGCCGGGGTGAGCAACTGGGTCTTCCGCCTTATATGCGCGCGCCTCGGGGCGCAGTTGGTCGGGGTTGAATTCATTAACTGCCGCGCCATCGGCATCCGCTCGCGCAAGAGCATGCAGATGCTCGATTTTTCCGACGCGCCCATCTACGCCGACACCGGCATCTCGCTGCTGGCCGCGCAAATCTACGGCAACGACATCGATCTGATCGCCAATGGAGCGCGGGAATTCGAGCGGCGCGGTGCGCAGGTGGTAGATATCAACTTCGGCTGTTCCGTACCCAAGATCGTCGCCAAAGGCTGCGGCGCGGCTTATTTGCGCGATCTCGATCGGCTCTATCAAGCTGTCGAGCGCACGGTCAAAGCCGTCTCGATTCCGGTCATCGTCAAGACGCGCCTAGGCTGGGACGAAGAGGAGATCAACATCCTCGAAGTGCTGCGCCGCTGCGAGGACGCCGGTGCCCAAGCAGTGGCCATCCACGCCCGCACCGTCGTGCAAAAATACAAGGGACGCGCTAACTGGCACTGGATCGGCCGCGCCGTCGAAGCCTCCTCCCTACCCATCATCGGCAACGGCGATGTACTCACCCTCGACGACGCCCGTCTCATGCAGCGAGAAACAGGCTGCGCCGCGGTCATGGTCGGGCGGGCGGCCCTAGCCAATCCCTGGCTCTTTTCCGGCCGTAGCGGCGCGACCCTCTCAGAGCGCATCGACTTAGCACTAGAGCAACTACGCCTGATGGCCGCGTACAAAGGCGAACACGCCGGCGTCCGCGAAACGCGCAAGCACCTCGCGCTCTACTTCAAAAGCCTGCCCCGCGCCTCTGAACTGCGCCGCCGCCTGCTAACAACCGCATCCCTCGCCGAGTTGGCCGATCTGTTAGCTGAGTGGAAAGAACCTGCCGCCGAAGAAGCCGATCTCACCTTGTCAGCCGCCGAAGCCGAGGCGCTGGCGTGGGGAGGTAATGGGTAAGAAAAATTGAACGGAGCTAACCCGCCAAGCCTTGTTTTAGTCTGAGACTTCATTAATCGAGTTGTTGCAAAAAATAAGTGGGAAATTGCCCAAGTTGTGGGCAAAGTGAAACGCGATACATATAATTAGGCCAAGCCGATAAATTTCAATAATAGTCAATCTGAGCTGCCATTGTTCATAGTGAATAAGCGAAAGGAACAGGCCATGACGGAACATGACTTGCCAAAAGTCAAAGACGTTATCGAAGAGACCTTGAGAGAACGATGCGGTGACGTGTTTGAACTGATTGCGGTAAGACCGGATTTTAATGAATACGGCGACGAGATTCTCGTTATCAAAGCTATCTTCAACGGGGATCGCCTCGGCGCTCAGCGAACCTCCGGCCTGATACGTCACCTGCGCCCCAAGCTGGCGGAGGTGGGTACGGAAGCGTTCCCGGTTATCTCGTTTATCGCCAAATCCGAACTGCGGGACCGCGACCTTGAAACCTTCCGATCTTATTGAGACGGCAAGAGATTTGACTCGAGCCAAAAGCGGCAAGCCGAGGCAGGCAAGCCTTCGTCGGGCCATCAGCACGATCTACTACGCACTGTTTCATTGCTTGGCACGAACTTGCGCGGACATGGTTGTCGGGGACCGAGGGGCCGACCGAAGCAAGTTCGCGTGGCGTCAGGCATACCGGGCATTGCAGCACAGAACGACCCGATCTCGATGCGAACACCAGCAAATGATTAAGAGCTTTCCGAACGATATTCAGGACTTCGCGAGTATGTTCGTCGAAATGCAGGATAAACGCCATCGTGCGGATTACGACCCGGATGAGGTTTCTTATAAATCCGAAGTTCTCGAAGATATAGATGAAGCGGCAGATATCCTCAGCCGCTTTCAGAAGGTGCCTGTCAAGGATCGGCGAGCCTTCGCAGTCTATGTTTTGCTTGAACTCAGGAAGGACTGATCAGCCTCGCTCGCTCTTCCGTCACATGCCCCACACGTCGATTACGACACCATTGGCTGCCGACTCGCGGCGGTGGAACACTTTTTCTGCCCAAGCCCCCTCGCCCCGGTCGAAGATCACCAGATGCCCCGCTTCTGCTTCGCACCGATCCATGTAGGCCGCGGTCTGTTCCAACCCCGTGGCAACCGTCTGCTCTAAGCTCTTGTGCAGTAGCTTGCACTCGACGACGAACCGACGCTTCTGCTCGCCCTGCGGCCACACGATCAGTAAGTCCGTCCGCATCCGACCCAAGCCATACTCCCGCTCAATTCGACCGCCGCTATTCACAACGCGCTGTAAAAACGCCTGAAGTAGAAGCTGTGGCCCCGCTTCCTTGTACGCGAACCGCTCAACCCAGTGCTCGGAATGCTCGCGGAAAAACTGCTGGAACGCCGCCAACAACTCGCCCACGTCCAAGCCACCCTCGGCGTCCACATACCAAGCCGTTTCTTGCTCAAACTCCTCTTGCACCACCCACGTCAGTTCGCGCGGCACCACCTCCGCGTAGATCGGATTGGCGATGCGATACGGGCGATCCTGCGCCACCATCCCCAGATCTCGCACATATTCAATGTCGCGGTCGGTGAAGTGGCGCACTTCGCCGCCGCTCAAGAGCGGTTCAACCACCCGCCGCACCCGCTCCTCCTTGAGCTTGTCGGCCAACTGGTCCAGATGCGTCTCGCGCCGCAGGATCAGTTGCTCTTGCGCCGCAAGGATAGCTTCGGCGGAGACCGGCCGATGCCATGCTTCGGCGAATTCGCCGCGAAAACAGGCTTCGTCGGCCAGCGCATTGACCAGCCACGGCTGCCCTTGCGTCTGCGTCCAAACCGTGTCCAGCGCCTCGGCAGTAAACACCTGCCCCGTCTCCGCGGTATGCTGCCCGAGCAACGCCAATACCTCCTCCCGTGGAAAATCGCCCAGCCGCAGCGACTGCGCCTTAATATTGAACGCACTGCCGCCGGCGATAATCGCATTCTCCGCGGTGGATTGAATGCGATAGTCGCGCACATCGCGCACCCCGCACAACACCACGCTCTGCGGAAACCCTTCTGGCCGCAAATCGTAGCCCGCTCGCAACTGACGGAGCACCGACAGCAGCGAATCGCCGATAAGGGCGTCGATCTCGTCGATGAGCAGGACCAGCGGTTTGGGGCTCGCCTCCGACCAGCGCGTCAATGCCTCCTGCAACGCAATACCCGGTCCAACCTCGGCAAGGATACCCGACCAGACTTTGCCTAAAAATTCGTCGCCCAACGTCAAACGCGCCCGCGACGCCAACCCGGCTAACAAGGTGCGCATGACCTGCTCCACATCTTCGCGCAGAGCCTGCCCACTTTCCACATTGACGTACACGCAGCGATAGACCCCTTCGGCGTTGAGCAGATCGCGCAACGCCAGCAGGGCCGAAGTCTTGCCCGTTTGCCGCGGCGCATGGAGGACGAAGTACTTTTTTTGCTGAATGAGGGTCAGCACCCCATCCAGATCCAATCGGTCTAACGGCGGGATGTGGTAGTGCTCTTCGGACCGAACCGGACCAGCCGTGTTGAAAAAACGCATCGCGATCTCCTTGAGGCTTCTAAAGGTCTTCGTCGTTGCCCGCGTCCGAGAAGTTGGTTATTGCGACTTCGCCCTCCGGGAACTCAGCGACGATCTTCAGCCGTCCGCCGAGAGCTTCGATGTAGGAGCGAAGGGTCGAGACGTACATATCCGTCCGCCGTTCCATCTTAGCGATGGCCGGTTGGTTCACCGCCAAGGTTTCGCCCAGCGCCTTCTGGGTCATAACCTGTGCCTGCCGTAGCTCGTGCAGCGGCATGGCAGCCCGCAACTCGGCCTTTTTCGCCTCAATGCGCCGACGGCGCTCCGGCGTGAAGTCTTTGGTCAACTCACTAAAGAGACGGCGACCGCTCATGGGATCAATCCCTCCTTTTGCAAGGTTTCAAGATGCTCATCGTAAAGTTTATCAGCCATCATCACGTACTGGTCGTAGAACCGGTCATTGCCTGTCTTGTCGCCCCCGATCAATAGGATTGCTACTCGTCTCGGATCAAAGGCATAGAAGATGCGGATCGGTCTTCCACCGCTTTGCACCCTAAGCTCGCGCATATGTCCGTGGCGTGAATTCTGAATACCCGATGAATAGGGATGCGGCAAGTGAGGGCCGTGCTCCAAGAGCAGCTCAACCGTGGCGGTAATGTCGTCCTGTTCGCTCTCTGAAAGTCCATCCCACCATTCGCCAAATTCGTTCGTATATTCAGCATCCCAAGCCATTTCAATAATCAATATATTCCATCAAAGGAATCTCTGCAACAAGATGTGAACTAGAGAGGTGGACGAATGATCAAAGTAGTGAGTTGGAACATTGCCAAGCGCGAGAAACCATGGCGGGAACTCGTGGAGATGGATGCGGATGTGGCACTGGTGCAGGAGGCGGGAAGCCCACCCGGTGACTTGATAGATTTGGTTGATTACGAGGACGGAGTGTTTTGGGCCCGGCATTTGTACGACCGCTGGCCGCTAGTCTTGAAGTTATCCGATCGCGTCGAGGTTGAGTGGTTTAAGCAGGTTGCACCGATCTGCGACCTCGGGTCAGACGCGATTGGTGTCAGCGGCATCGGCACAATCGCCGCCGCCAAAGTGGTGCCGGTCGCTCGCCATGACAAAGCGTTCATCGCAGTCTCGATGTATGCACGTTGGCTAAGGCCTCATCCATCGGTCAAGACGAACTGGAGCGTCGGGTACGCCGACGCCTCGGCACATCGAATCATCTCGGACCTGTCGGCGTTCATCGGTAGCCGCGACCCATCGACGCACCGTATCTTGGCAGCAGGCGATCTGAACATGATTTATGGCGCGATAGGCCACAAGCTATCGCTGCCTGAACGCGAGCGCACGGTATGGGATAGGTTTCAGGCACTAGGACTTGAGTTTATAGGACCACAGTGGCCAGATGCCTGTAGGCAAGCGAGTTCGCAGCCGACAGACGTGCCGAGCGATACCAAAAACGTGCCGACGTTCTACTCCCCAGGCGGATCGCCGGAAACCGCCGTGAATCAATTGGACTACGCGTTCGCGTCCCGCGGCTTCCACGAGAGCGTGAAAGTGCGAGCACTCAACAAGGTTGATGACTGGGGATCAAGCGACCACTGCCGCTTATTGATCGAGATTGACTGTGGCTAATTGCCCCAGCGAATAGCGCCGCTGGTTTTTATGGATACATTAGATCAGATCATGGATACATTCACGGTAATTTAGCTTTAAGGCATCTAAAAAAATGAAAATCAAATCCATCGACCTAGTCCGCATCCAACGCCCCGACGGCCCCTCGCTCCGCGCCCGTTCCCAAGCCGGCTCAACGCTCTCTGCTTCGACGGCCCCCGCCCAACAGAGCCAACCCCGCCGCAAGGCTTGGCCCACCGAAATCGAAGTGGCCAATCCAATGTCGCGCTTCCCGCGCTTCAAGCCCCGTCGCCAACTCTACGGTGCCCAGCAATGGCCCGGCTTCGCAGTCAAAGTCACAGCCGAAGACGGCACCTGGGGCTTGGGCACGGCCGCAGGTCGGCCTGTCGCTGCGGTCATAGAAGACGCCTTCGCCCACATCCTCATAGGCGAAGACTGCCTAGCCATCGACAAGCTGTGGGATATGATGTTCCGCGTCTCCAAACCCTTCGGCACCGTCGGCATCGCCACTGTTGCCATCAGCGCCGTGGATCTAGCGCTGTGGGATCTGGCTGGCAAGCTGCAACAAAAACCCGTGTACCAACTCATCGGCGGCCCGGCCCGCGAGCGCATCTTCACCTACGCCACCGGCGACGACGTCGATTGGTACCGCGAGCTGGGCTTCCGCGCCTTCAAACTCCCCTGCCAATACGGCCCCGCCGACGGCCTGTGGGGTCTAGACCAAAACGAGCGGCGGGTCGCCGAAGGCCGCGAGTTGATCGGCGACGACTGCGAGCTCATGCTCGACTGCTACATGGCCTTTGACGTCGAATACAGCGTCCGCCTAGCCGAGCGCCTCAGACCCTACAAGTTGCGCTGGCTGGAGGAGTGCCTGATCCCCGAAGACGTCAAAAGCCATATCAAACTCAAAGAGTGCCTGCCTTGGCAAACGCTGGCTAGCGGCGAGCACTTCTACACGCACTATCCCTACCAACAGATGATCGAGCACCGCGCCCTCGACGTGCTGCAACCCGATATCCACTGGGTCGGCGGGCTGACCGCCTGTATCAAAATCTGCCACATGGCCGAGGCCGCTGGCCTTGAAGTCTGCCTCCACGGCGGCGGGCGCGACCCCTATGGCCAGCACTTGACTTGGGCCATGCCCAACACGCCCTGGGGCGAATACTACATCGGCTCAGATCCGGGGATCCCGCTGGAGGAAGTCGCCGAGCCGGGGGCGCTGGTGCCCAAAGACAGCTATCTGGAATTTGTGCCGCGCGGACCGGGTTTCGACTTGGGGATCGAGGAAGATTGGCTAGTACCATTTGGGTCATAGGCCACTTGTCCAGACGACCGATTTTGTGTATCTAACCTTTTGTAGATACCTGTCTCCCGAGAGTCCTGCCCATGCACCGCATCTTTGCCACCTTCTTTCCACTTCTGCTACCCAGTGTTCTGTCGGCGCAAATAAGCACTTGGCAGCTCGGCGGCAGCGACGGCCTTGCATGGTCGGCGAGCGATTCGGTGCGCATCTTCATCGACTTCGATTCCGTCCCCGGGGCCATCCAGCCCATCTACCTGACCTCGGCCCAAACCGTCTTTTCGCACCTCGACAACTGGTCCCCGTGGAAATTTCCCCGCGAAATCGGCTATATCGATGGCCAGCGGCCCCGCGCTTGGAAGCATGGCTTGGGCGACTCGCGCACCGTCCACAATGCCACGTACCTAGTCGATGGCGACAGCACCACCTACAACCCCCCGTCCTCGGACCTGCGGAACTTCGACTGGTTTACCTTTGACGTGGCGGTGCCCGTCCCGGCCACCCGCTTCGGCTTTTTCACGCCACCGCGTGGGTTCCGCTCGGATGGCACTCCACTGGCCGACGATGCGGTACCCGCCTTTGAAGTGAGCGTTGCCACCGAACCCGATCCCGAATGGCACGGGCACAATAGCTACGCGCGCATCGGCCCGCTCATCGCCGACGTCGCCGAAAACCTATCCCCCATCGTGCAAATAGACCTGCCCCGCCAATACGTCCGCTTCATCCGCTGGCGGCGCAACGAGTCGGTACTCGATCCGACCTTGGTCATCCAAGAAAATTCGCTGTCGGGTCAAGCGCGGCCAGGCACCATCGGCGACTTTGAACTCTACGCCCACGGGGTCCCGCAGCGCGTGCTATATCTATCCAAAATCATCGATTTGGGCGCGGAAGTGAACTTCGGCCGGCTGTTCTGGTCGGCGACCTCCATGCGAATGGCGGACGGCACCTTGGTCCCAGCCCCTGAAGCGGCTGTTGGGCTACGCGTCGAGGTGCGCACCGGCAGAGATCAAGACCCCAATATCTACCGCGAATTCGACGACAAGGGCCGCGAGGTTGAAGTATCGCGCCAGCGTTACGAGTTCGAACTCAAGGAGTCTCAAGGCTACGGCTACGTCGCCAGCGATCGGCCTGGAGTCCGCGCGTCCGTGGCCTATGACGAGGACCACTGGACCTTCTGGTCGCCCGCCTTCACCGCGTCCGGCCAGCCGCTCAACCTACACAGCGGCTCCCATATCCAATTCAAAATCACCCTCGACAGCGCAGATTTCGACGCCTTTACGCGCTTAGATTCGCTGTGGGTCGAGCAGGCACCGCTCCTGGCGCGTCAGATCGTCGGCGAAGTCGCCCGCCTCGACGACCCGCAACCGAGCGGTTTCACCGAAGTGGCCCTAGGGCAGGCGACGAGCTTTAGCTACGATATTCGCGCCGACTTTGCCGCCTCCGAGTCGGGCTTCGACGCGCTGCGCATTCGCACCGGCAGCCGAGTCCACCTGCAGACGCTGGCCATGGGCGATCCCTTGGTGCCCGTCGAGCCGCGCCGGGTCGAGATCAACGACGACGAATTCCTCATCGAGTTGCCCGAGCGGGTCCACGCCGCCAACAACGCGCCCATCCGCATCGAGTTCACGACCGATGTCTTCGTCTTCGCCACGACCTTTGAAGGCGAGGCCATGGACACAACTACCGAACGCCTACCCCAACCTATTCGGGGCGGCGATGCTACGGCCGCCGTATCGACCAATAGTCTGCGCGTATTGAGTGCAAAGAGCGGCTCCGTCAACGCCATCCAGAACCTGCGCTTTTCAACGCCGGTCTTGACCCCCAACGGCGACCGGGTAAACGACCTAGTGCAGGTCTCTTATTCCCTCTTCCGCCTACCTGCTAGCGTACCCGTCGAACTACGGGCGTATTCTCTGGATGGCCGACAAGTCGCACACCTGTCGTTTGCACCGCAGGCTTCTGGACCGCAGCACCTTCGCTGGGACGGACGCGATGCGCAAGGACAGCTCCTACCACCCGGCCTCTACCTGCTCGAAGTAGGGCTGCAATCCGACGAGAGCAGCGAACGCCTGCTGCGTCCGCTGGGCATCGCCTACTAAAATGCGCTTTCTCGTTGCCTGTGCAGCTTGGCTCGCTTTGCCGACCGTTCCCGGCTGGGCTGAAATGCTGAGTTTCGACAGCGCAGAAAAATGGCAAAGCTGGACCATGCCTGCCGGGCTGGTACAGGTGGATGCAGAGGGCGTGCTACGCCTGACCAAATACCGCAAGGAAGTGGACGCCATCCGCGACGCCCACCTCTTCACTCATTCCACCCAAAAACGCGGCGAAGTAGCAGGCGGAATCTGGCAGGTCGGCAGTGGAAGCGCGACAGCCACAAACGCCATCGACGGCGATCCCGCGACCTTCTGGCAACCCGACCCGGCCGACGAACTCAAAAATTGGTTCCTCGATATCGACTTGGGCCGCGCCGTACTCGCCCGCCACATTCGCCTGACCTTCCCCGACCAAGAGGGTGCCCGCCCGCTGCGGCAGTTCACCGTCTATGGCACTACCGGGGCGCGCATCCAAGCCACGGCCGACGTATTCAAATACGATCCAGTCTATCGCACCACCCTGCCCAACCGCGCCACCTCCCTGACCATTCCCCTTGAGTACCCGACCGCCGACACCGTCCTGACTGTCGATCCAGCTATGGTCATTGATCGCACCTTTGAAAACCGCTACCAAGTGATTCAGTACATCAGTATCGTCGTCGAAGACCAGAGCCCAGATGCGGCGCTCGCCGAAGTCGAAGTACTCACCGTGGGCGACAATATCAGTATCGGCACTGCCGAGCGCGGCACCTTCCTCAACGGTACCGTAGCCGCCGCCCCCAACAACCTCTTTGACGCCGATATCAACACCACTAACCTCATCACCTCTGGGCGTGGCGACCAAGGTTGGGAGAAGGCCGGCACTTGGTTTTACGTCGATCTAGGGGCCGTGTTCTTCGTCGATGAACTGTTCCTCTACGTGCTCCGACCTTTTGAGGGCACTGCGGGCTACCACCGAGGCTCGGCTGGCCCAGGTCACAACATCCTAGTCTCGGACGGCTCGCTGAGCGTGGGTACTTCCCTGCCTGTACCTGCGCCGCTCGACTACAGTGAACTGCTCACGCACGTCAACCCCAAGGCGGATGGCCTCTATCGCATACGCTATAAATTTAGGCCGCGCAAGATGCGCTATATGTTCTGGCACGGCCTGACCGACCGCGATTGGCAAGAATCCAAATGGGGCGAGCTCATGCTGTTCTCGCCGGGCTATCCCGCTCAAGTCTCACTGCGTTCCGGCTTTATTGACCTCGGCCAGATCGTCGGCGACGAGCGGCCCAAAGTCATCAAGGCTCTGCACTGGGACGCCCACTTGCCTCCAGCAGCCAGAATGCAACTGCGCTCGCGTTCGGGCAACGCGTTGGCACCGGTCTTTACGTTCCACAACAAGATCGGCGAAGAGATCACCGAAGAAAAATGGAACAGCTCGCCCAAAGTGCTGCGCGGTGCCATCGACACCGCGCTAGTCGTCGGCGAGGACTGGGACGCTTGGAGCAATGTGTACCAGTTTTCCGGCGAAACCTTTAAATCGGCCAGCCCGCGTCGCTTCGTGCAACTGGAGCTAATTCTCGCCACCGACCACCCCGAGGTCGCGCCCACAGTCAACGAGCTGTCGATTGAATTCGACGACGCGCTGCTTCAGAGTGCCCGCGGGCGCGTCGAGCCGCGCCGTGCGCTCCCCAACGAGGAGACGGCCTTCACCTATACTCTGTTACCCCGCGCTGGCCCCGCTGACGTCGGCTTCGACCTAATGCGCTTCGACCTGCCGGGTCCGATCAATCTGCCCAGCGTGAGCGTGGAAAAGGGCGCAGAAACCATCTCGGCGGCGGCTTCCCTGCGCGGAGACTCCCTGCTCATCGCTTTACCCGAGCCGGTCAGAGACGATTCGGTCCGCGTCCACTTTACCACCCGTATAGTGCGCAATGCCACGCTCTTTGCGTTGGACTTAGGCTCCAGCGCGCATCCGGGCCTCTGGCAGTCGGTCGAACCGGCTGCCCGCCGCGCCAACATCGTCATGCTGCCCGAACTGACCAGTAGCAGCCAGCTCATCGCCGACTTCTTCATCTCCTCGCCGACACTCACGCCCAACGGCGACGGCGTCAACGACCGGCTGGAGGTGCGGTTCGTCGTCCTGAAAGTCGAAAACCGCGAGCCGCGAGTGGAAGTCTTCGACCTCGCCGGGCGCAAAGTAGCCGTTCTCACGCCAATCGCCGAGGGCTTGCATCACCTCTTCACCTGGGACGGCACTCAGGCCAGTAGCACAGTAGTAGAGCCTGGCATTTACGTCCTGCGCGTCGATCTCGGTGCCGACGCCGGTGACGATACCATGCTACACACCATCTCCGTCGCCTATTAGCACTTCCCATCCCAGTGGCAATTTTAATTCGGCGCACAGCTCTTTTTGCGTTATCTTCCCGATAGTATTTCACCTCGGCGGAGGTACGGTACCCGATGCGCAATGCTTGGCCTTTGATTCTAGTCCTCGCGGTCACCCCCAGCCACGCTCAAGTAGCAAAATGGCAACTGGGCGGTAGTGGGGCGGCGTGGGACCAGCGCGACTCCCTCCAAGTCCTTGTCGATTTTGCCGACAGTGCGATCCAGCCGCTCTACTTGCAGCCAGATCAAAACGTCCTTCACCTGCTGGAAAACTGGGAGTTCTGGCGCGACCCCTCTCTGCACAACCTCGGCTATGTAGATGGCCAGAAACCCCGCTTCTGGAACCGCTGGAACGGTGCCGGCGGCGATCCGACCCAAAGTGGCGTTTTCCTAATTGATCGCGATTCCACGACCTATAACGCTCCCCGTTCCGAATCGATCAGAGCCACGTTCTTCTCCTTCGACACCGCCGTGCCGATCCCCGCCGTGCGCTTCGGCTTCTTCACCCCCTCGCAGGGCTTCCGCTCTGACGGCACACCGCTGCCCTTCGACGCGGTCCCGGCTTTTGATGTCTCGATCGGCACGGACTCTGAACCGGCCGTTCACTGGGGCGGCAACGATCTCTTTGAAAAAACCATCGCCAATGTCGGTGCCAACTTCGAATCCTCCGTTCAGATAGAATTCCCCCGCCAGTACGCCCGCTTCTTTCGCTGGCGGCGGCAAACGTCGCTGGCCGACGAGGAAGCCCTCAACATCTGCCGCGACTGCGGCGGCCAAGGCAACCAAGCCATCGCGCTCAAAGGCTCTATCGGGGGATTTGAGGTCTTCGGCCAAGGCATACCGCAGCGCGTCGTGTACCTCAGCCAAGTTATCGATCTCGGCCAAGTCGTGAATTTCGGTCGTCTGCACTGGGCGGGCACGCCGCTGCGCTTAGTCGATGGCGCGATCGTCGAAGATCCCGACGCTCCCGTCTGGCTCAAGGCCAGGGTCCGCGTCGGTCGCGACGACAGCCCGGCGACCTACCACGAATACACCAACATCGGCCGCGAGAAAGAGGTCTCGCGCGAGCACTACGAGACGCTCACCGCCCAACTCAACCGCGACCCGCGCCCCGGGATCCGCGCCTCCATCGGCTACGATTCCGCCAACTGGTCCTTCTGGTCGGTGCCTTTTACCGAATCGGGCCAACTCATCCGGCTCCGCAGCGGATCGTACTTACAGGTGGATCTGTCCATAGAAAGCCGCGACTTCGACGCTTGGCTGCGGCTTGACTCGCTGTGGATTGAGACCGCGCCGCTCTTGGCCGCCGAGGTTTTTGCCGAAGTAGCGCGGCGCGACGACCCGCAACCCAAGCGCGGCTTTACCGAAGTAGCCTTGGGCCAACAGACCGAATTCGTCTATCAGGTGCGAGCCGAATTCAACAGCAACACCGCTCCTGGCTTCGACGCGCTCAAAATCCACACCGGCAGCCGCACTGCCTTCCGCGGCCTCGAAATGGGCACCCCGCTCGTTCCCGTCAACCCCGTCGCAATAACCGAAGACGACGGGTTGACGATCCAATTGCCCCAGCGCATCACCAGCGCCAACAACGCGCCCATCCGCGTGACCTTCGCCACCGCCGTTTTTGAATTCGCCTCCACCTTCACGGGCGAGATCTTTGCCGCTGACAGCGAATCACTCCCCCAGCCGATCCTCGCCGGCGACGCTGGCGAGGCGGTCTCCACCAACAGCCTGCGGGTGTTGGGCGCAGACGACGCAACGCCCGGTTTTATCCAATCGCTCGCTTTGTCCACCCCGGTGCTAACCCCCAATGGCGACGGCGTCCACGACCAACTCCAGATGCGTTATTCGCTCTTCCGTCTTCCCGGTGCGGTGCCCGTAGCACTCGAAGTGTACGCCTTGGACGGCCGCCGCATCGCCCGCCTCGACAAGGGGCTGCAAGACTCCGGCCCGCAGGCGATCACCTGGGATGGCCGCGACGAGACCGGCCAGCTTCTTCCACCGGGCCTCTACCTGCTCTCCCTCGCGCTGCAAACCCAATCCGTCCAAGCCAAGCAGCTATTAGCCCTCAGCGTCGCCTACTAACGTCCGATGCGCCTACTGATTTCAGTCCTTTGTTCGGCAACCGCTCTCGCTGCCGCAGAATTTCGCTTCGACAGTGCCGCGAAGTGGTCAACTTGGAAGATGCCCCACGGCCTGATCGAGTTCGACGACCGCGGTCGCTTGCAACTAGTCAAATTCCGCAAACACATCAACGCCGTAACCGACGCGCCCAACTTTACCCACCTCACCCGCTCGCGCGGGGCCAACGTGCGCGGCGGGATATGGGAAGCCGGCAGCAACCCGACCGCGGCCAGACGGATCATTGACGGTGACCGCGAGACCTTTTGGCAGGCATCTGCCGACGATCCCCTCGGCGACTGGTTCGTGCAGATCGACCTCGGCCGCACCGTGCTAGCCAAAGAGATCCGTCTGCACTTTCCCGATCAAGAAGGGGCCCGCCCCTTCCGCCAGTTCACCGTCTTCACCGCCACCGGCATCACTTCCGACGCCCTCGACGACCTCTTTATCTTTCGCCCGGTCTATCTCACGACCCAACCCAACCGGGACACCACGGTCTCGTTCCCCCTCGCCTTCGACCTCCAAGACTCCGCCCAAGTCCTCGACCCCAATCGCGACGTCGATGTGGAAAAATTCAACCAGTACCGCCTCATCCAGTACATCAACTTCACTGTCGAAGACTTCGATCCTGAAGGCGCGTTAGCCGAGATCGAAGTCATGGCCGTCGGCGACAACGTCAGCTTGGGCAACGACCTGCGCGGCGGCATCATCGACGGACTTACCGCCCGCTCCACCGAGAATATCCTCGACGGCGACATGAACACCGCCAGTTCTATCCTGCCCGTGGGCTTTGAGGGCCGCGTCCGCACCTGGGAGGAACAGGGCACTTGGTTTTTCATCGACCTAGGGGCCGTATTCTGGCTCGACGAGCTTTTCCTGTACGCGCTGCGGCCACGCGAGGGCACGGTCGGCAGCGTGGCCGGCGCGCCGCGCGGTTTCAACTTCCTCTATTCGGACGGCACCCGCGTCATCAGCTCTCAACTTCCCATCCCCGAATCCTTCGACTTCGCCACCCTCATTGACCAACCCGACGCCAACCCCATGCGCTATCTGCGCTATCTGTTCCAACCGCGCAGGGTCCGCTACCTGTTCTGGCACGCCCATATCCCCCAAGGGTGGGGCTCGCGCTGGACCGAGCTGATGCTGTTTTCACCGGGCCATCCCGCCGAGATAATCATGCGCTCGGACTTTATCGATCTCGGCGCGGCCGCTGGCGATGGCCGCCCCAAAGTCATCAGCAACCTGTCTTGGGACGCCGACATCCCACCCGGCACGCGCCTGCAAGTGCGCTCGCGCTCGGGCAATACCCAAGGCGAAGTCTATGCCTTCCACGACAAGATCGGCGAGCCAATCACCGAAGAGAAATGGCTCAGCCTGCCCAAAGTGCTGCGGGGAAGGATCGACACCACGGTCGTGGTCAGCGAGGATTGGGATGTGTGGAGCGAGGCGTACAACTTTTCCGGCGAGGCATTTAAGTCGCAAAGTCCGCGCCGCTTCGTGCAATTGGAAATGATACTCTCAACCAGCGATCCACAGGTGGCACCTGCGATTGACGCGCTATCCCTCGAGTACGAGGACGCGCTGTTGCAGGGCGCGCGCGGCCTGATCACCCCGAGAGTCGCCCAACCCAATGAAGACACCCGCTTCACCTACACCCTATTGTCCGCCGCCAATGCCGAGGACGCGGGTTTCGACCTGTTGCGCTTTGCCCTCCCCACCACGGCGTCCGATGTCGAAGTCCGCGCGGGCGATACCCATATCGAGCCATCTTCCATAGCCATCCGCGCCGACACCCTACAAATCGGCCTACCCAGTGCAATCACGGCCGACTCCGTCCAAGTCAGCTTCACCACCCGCGTAGTACACAACGCCACGCTCTTCGGCCTCGACTTGGGTTCGAGCACCAATCCAGACCTGTGGCAATCGGTCGAGCCGCTGACGCGCCGCGCCAATATCGTCATGCTCCCCGACCTGACCGGCACGACCCGGCTCATTGACGACCTCTCGATTTCCTCGCCAGTGCTCACTCCCAACGGCGACGGCATCAACGACGAAGTAATTATCCGCTTCGTCGCCTTCAAGGTCGAGCAACGCACGCCCCGAGTGCGCATTTTCGATCTCGCCGGACGGCCAGTCACTGAACTGGCGACTCCGACCATCGACGGCTTGGCTCACGTCTTTACTTGGAATGGACGCGCTGCGCAAGGCAACTTCGTACCGCCCGGCACCTACCTCTGCCTCATTGATCTAGGCGCTGACGCTGGCGACGATACAGCACTGCGCACCATCGCCGTGGCGTACTGATATTCCGCAAATAGGACAATTGCGGACCGCGTATTATATTATCGGCTTATTTCTGTAACTTTCGCTTTGCCAAAGGAGAGTCTTCATGCGCCGCGCCTCAACCACTATCTGGCTCATGGCCCTACTGATCCTAAGTCTATCGCAAAGCACCACCGCCCAGATTTCCCACTGGCAACTAGGCGGCAGCGGCCTGTCCTGGAGCGAAAACGACACCACCCGCCTCTTCGTCGATTTCGCAACTACCCCTGGTGCCATCCAGCCCACGTACTTCACGCAGGATGAGACGGTCTTTTCCCACATCGGCAATTGGGCCTTCTGGCGCGACCCCAGCGACCGCATCTTCGACTACCTAGACGGCGAAACACCGAGGATGTGGAAGTGGAACCACGGCATACCCGACCCCTCGGAAAACGGCTCCTGGCTCATCGATGGCGATCCTATCACCTACAACCCACCCAAAGCCGACCGCATTGAAAAGGAAACCTTCACCATGGATTTGGCCGTGTCAGTGCCAGCGGTGGCCTTTGGCTTTATCCCACCTAGCGAAGGCTTTCGCTCCGACGGGACCCCACTCGAAACGGACTTTGTTCCCGCCTTTCAGGTAACCGCCTCGGTCGCGCCCGAACCCCCAGTACTCGAAGGCAATGTCAACCCACTCTCCACCGTCATCGCCGATGTCAATTCCAATTTCGAACCCCATGTGCGCATTGACTTCACCCGCCAGTACCTGCGCTTCTTCCGCTACCGTCGGACGCTCTCGCTACTAGACGAGGACGCCCAAGCCAAAAGCGGCAACGTCGCCATCGCCCTCATCGGCTCAATCAGCGAATTCCAGCTCTTCGCCCAAGGCGTGCCGCGGCAGGCCATCTACAAGACCAAGATAACCGACCTCGGCGAACCCGTGAATTTCGGGCGACTGTTCTGGCAGGCGACAAAATTCCGCATAGTTGATGGGACTTCAGTGGAAACTCCCGACGCAGCGGCCCAAGTTAAAATCGAGATACGCACCGGCCTAGACGACGACCCGGCCGTCTATCACGAGTACATGGACACCGGGCTCGAACGCGTAGTCTCGCGCGACCACTATGAAAACGCCCTGCGCACCCGCTTCGTACGCGTCACCGCCGCAGACGACCTGACCGAACGCCAGCCCAAGCCGGGCGTCCGTGCTTCCATCGGCTACGATTCAGACAACTGGACCTTCTGGTCCGCGCCCTTCGTCGAATCGGGCCAACCGATTAGCCTGCGCAACGGCACCTATTTGCAGTTCCGCGTCACCATGGAGAGCGATTCCTTCGACGACTTCGTGCGCCTCGACTCGCTGTGGATCGAAACCGCCCCGCTGTTGGCCGCCAACGTGCGCGGCGAAGTAGCCCCGCTAGACGATCCGCAGCCCGTCGGCGGGATCACCCAAGTCCCCCTGGGCCAAGCCATAGAATTCGTCTATGACCTCCAAGCCGACTTTGAGGCCGTAAATGCACCCGGCTTCGACCTGCTGCGCATTCGCACCGGGCACCAAACCGAACTCAAAAGCCTGCAACTAGGCGAGAGCCGCACAGAAGCTACGCCCACTGAGGTCACCCAAGAACCCGAGGGCCTGCTCATCCGCCTACCCGAGCGCATCACCCGCGCCAACAACCCGCCGATCCGCATCGTCTTTGGCACGGAGATATTTGAATTCGCTACCACATTCCAAAGCGAGGTACTAGACAGCGAACGCGACGTTCTCCCGCAACCTGTGGTAGGTGCTGATGTCGGCGAGGCCCTCTCGACCAACAGCCTGCGCGTGCTCGGCACCACTGAGCAAACAACCGCCTTCATCCAGAACCTTACCTTTTCCTCTGCGGTCTTTACACCCAACGGCGACGGTGTCAACGACGAACTGCACGTAGCCTATTCGCTGTTCCGCCTGCCCGAACCCGTGCCCGTCGTCCTCGAGGTCTATAGCCTCGACGGGCGGCGCGTGGCCCTCGTCGAGGCTGGCTTGCAGAACGCCGGCCCGCAAAGCCTGCGCTGGGATGGCCGCGATGAATCGGGCCAGTGGCTGCCGCCCGGCCTCTACCTGACGGCCTTAACCCTGCGCTCGGAATTTGCCGCCGATCCCCAGTTACGCCCTTTGGGTATCGCTTATTAAGAGGAGATTTTGATGAGACGCGCAATCATCGCCTGCCTCGTGCTAGCTGTCCCACTCGCGGCTGACATGCTCTCCTTCGACAGTGCCGAGGAATGGGGCCAATGGCAACAGCCCTTCGGCTTGACCCAAGTTGGCGAGCAGGGCCAGCTTTCGCTCGTCAAATTCCGCAAGGACATCAACCTCGTCGCGGATGCACACTTCTTCGTCCACGAGACCCGCAAACGGGGCGACGCCGTCGCCGGTGGCCTCTGGCAAGCCGGTTCCAACGAGGCCGACGCCCCGCTGGCCATCGACGGCGACCCAACCACCTATTGGCAACCCAGCCCGAACGACGCCCGCGAGGACTGGTTTATCACCATCGACCTAGGCCGCGCAGCCCTAGCCCGCGAGATTCGCCTGACATTCCCCGACCAAGAGGGCGCACGCCCGTTCCGCCAGTTTCGCGTCTTTACCACTTCCGGCGTGCGCATCTCGGCCACGGACGACCTCTTTCTCTATCGCCAAGCCTTCCGCACCACGCGACCCAACGCCGAATCAGAAATTGTCATTCCGTTGCGCTACGCTGGCCGCGACAGCGCGTTAGTGATTAACCCCGACCTCGACTTAACGCCTGCAGAACGCAATAACTACCAGTTGATCCAGTACATCCAAATCATTTCCGAAGAACAAAACGCCGACGCTGCCCTCGCCGAAATTGAGGTCATCGGCATTGGCGACAACATCGCCATCGGCACCGGCTTACGCGGCAATTTCGTCGAAGGCGATGGTACCGGCTCTACCTTCAACCTGTTCGACGCCAACCTCAACACCAACAACACCGTCACCGACTGTCGCGGCGCGCTGTCGGAATGGTCCGAAGGCGGCACTTGGTTCCGCGCAGACCTAGGCGCAACGTTCTTTATCGACGAGATGTTTATCTACTCCATGCAGCCCGACGAAGGCACCTTGGGTTTTACCATCTCTGGCACTGGGCCGGGGCACACCCTCCTCTTTTCCGACGGCACCCCAGCCACGGGCACCGCCCCCCTCGTCGAAGTGCCCGAAAACGTCGATTACGAACAGGTCTTCACCCATCTGGCCCCCAACGCCGACAACCTGCTTTACATGCGCTACCTATTCGCGCCGCGCAAGGCCCGCTATCTGTTCTGGCACGGAGTTACCTGCAGGGGGTGGGGCGTCGTCAAGTGGGGCGAAATGCAATTGTTCTCTCCGGGTTATCCAGCCCAAGTCGAGTTGCAGTCGGCCTTTATCAACCTCGGCGAGGTAGCCGGCGATGGGCGGCCCAAAGTCATCAAGGCCCTCCACTGGGACGCCGACCTGCCGCCGGGCACCCGGATGCAACTGCGCTCGCGTTCGGGCAACGCGCTGGCACCGGTCTTTACGTTCCGCAATAAGCTCGGCGAAGAAATCACCGAAGAAAAATGGACTAGCTCGCCCAAAGTGCTGCGCGGTCCCATCGACACCACGCTGGTCGTCGGCGAGGACTGGGACGCCTGGAGCAATGTGTACCAGTTTTCCGGTGAATCCTTCAAGTCGGACAGCCCCCGCCGCTTCATGCTGCTAGAGATGATCCTCGCCACCGATGATCCCGCCGTCGCTCCGACCGTCAACTCGGTCTCCGTCGAATACGAAAACGCCTTAGTCCAAGGTGCGCGCGGCAGCGTCGCTCCCCGCGAGGCCAGCCCCAACCAAGACACGCACTTCACCTACACCCTCTGGCCCGAGACCGACGAACTCGACAGCGGCTTCGACCTAATGCGCTTCACCGTCCCCGAGCCGGTTGACCTCCAGAGCGTGTCGGTAATGGTCGGCTCTGAACAGGTCGTTCCGACCACCTTGGACATGCAGGCCGATTCGCTGCTCATCGCGTTGCCGCAGGTGGTCTCCAGCGATTCGCTGCAAGTGAGCTTCACGACCCGCCTGCTACAAAACGCCACCGTCTTTGCCCTCGACCTCGGGTCGAGCGAAGCACCGGGCCTGTGGCAGTCGGTCGAAGCGGCCGAGCGCCGCTCCAACATCGTCATGCTGCCCGAACTGACCAGCAGCAGCCAGCTCATCAGCGACTTGCAACTGGCCTCGGCAACCGTAACCCCCAACGGCGACGGCATCAACGACCAGCTAGAGGTGCGATTCGTCGCCTTCAAAGTCGAGGGCACTGAACCACAGGTGGAAGTCTTCGACCTAGCCGGACGTCAAGTAGCAGTCCTCACCCCAAGCACCGAAGGCGCACAACGCCTCTTCACCTGGGATGGCCGCGACGCCGACGGAGCGAGCGCCGCCCCCGGCCTATACGTCCTGCGCGTCAATCTGGGTGCCGATGCCGGCAATGACACCGCGTTCCGCACCATCGCCGTGGCGTACTAAGCGAATTGTAGAGAACTCCTATGACTGACAAACTAGCGCGCGGGATCTGGCCCGCGCTCGTCACCCCGTTTACTGACGACGGCAACGCCTTGGCTCCCGCACGCGTCGAGCCACTCGTCAGGCATCTGATCGACGCTGGCTCGAACGGCTTCTTCGTCTGTGGCGGCACGGGCGAGGGAAGCGCCATGAGCGTACCCGAGCGCAAAGCCATGACCGAAGCGACCATCGCCGCAGTGGCCGGTGCCGTACCGCTGATTTTCCAAGTCGGCGCGACATCCACGGCCAATGCAGTGGAATTGGCCCAGCACGCCGCGGCCGCCGGTGCGGACGCAGTGGCTTCGGTCGCGCCGGTGGATCAGCCCAACGACCTTCAAGCCGCAGTCGTCCACTACGCAGCTATTGGCGCAGCTACCGACCTGCCCTTCTACGTGTATTGGCTCGCCCACACGGCCGACAAGAACGTTACCGCCGAACAGTTCCTCGAAGCCATGGAAGCCGTGCCCAACTTCAGCGGCCTCAAGTTCACCGACAGCAATTTCTACTTCTTCCAGCGCCTCGTGCAGCTAGGCGGCGACTACCTCAACCTCATCTCCGGCCCCGACGAAATCTGCCTCGGCGGCATGGTCGCCGGCAGCGACGCAGCCATCGGCTCGACCTACAACATCATGCCCAAACTGTTCGTGGAAATGCGGCAACACTTTGAAGCGAGCGACATCCAGCCGGCCATGGCCCTGCAAGCACGCGCCAACGAGGTCATCTCCACCTTGTTCCACTTTGACCTGCTAGCGGCCGTCAAGGAGATGCTGACCATGCGCGGGCTGCCCGTAGGCCCTGCCCGCCCGCCCCACATCCCGTTCGACGATGCGGGCCGCGCCGCGCTGTGCCAAGCGCTTGACGACCTCGGCTTTGCAGTGGAATGAGGGCCATTCCCCTCCCGGACGGCGACCTGCGCTACGCCCCCGACTTTTTGGCCCCTGCCGAGGCCGACCAATTCATGCGGCAACTGCTGGACGGCATTGAGTGGCAACAGCACCATGTCGTCATCTTTGGCCGCCAGCATCCCGCGCCGCGGCTCTCGGCATGGCACGGCTCCCCAGAAGCCCACTACGCCTATTCGGGGCTGGCGCTGGAGCCGCGCCCGTGGACCGCGCCGCTGCTAGATCTCAAGACGCGGCTTGAAGCCACCGCCGACTGTCCCTTCAACAGCGTCCTGCTCAATCAGTACCGCGACGGCCGCGACAGCATGGGCTGGCACAGCGACGACGAGCCAGAGTTGGGAGCCAACCCGACGATTGCCTCGCTGAGCTTGGGTGAGACGCGGCGCTTCCTCCTACGACACAAACGCCGCGACCATCCCCCAGTCGAAATCCCCCTCGGGCACGGCGCGCTGCTCATCATGCGCGGCCCAACCCAAGCCCACTGGCAGCACCAAGTCCCCAAGACCCGACGCCCGTGCGCCCTACGCCTCAACCTCACCTTCCGCTGCATCGTCACTACTGGACAACCTCCCACCGATGCGCCTTAATCCCCTGCCCTTGCACTGCCGCTAGCGACTCTACCCACTGCCGACACCACTCGTCGTAATCCCTCAACTCAGACGCAGGGTTGGACCGACTGCGGGCCACGAAATCGGGATGGAAGGGGCGACCAGTCGGCGTCCCCGTCTCCTGATAGCGCAAATCCATGCTCCAGCGCACCGTGTCCGCGTTGTTGGGCGTCGAGCGGTGCGGGGTCTGCTTGTCCATCAGCAGCACGTCGCCTTTGTCCATCGGCAAGGTAAGCGCCTCAGTCTGCGGCATTTCCTCGTCGATGATCACCGTGCCCAAACCCTGCTTGATGTGGTGCTGCACCAGCCCCTTCCGGTGCGCTCGCGGCAAAATCTGCAAACAACCGTTCTCCGGCGTCGCCGCGCACAGCGGCAGCCACACCGTGAGGATGAAGTGCGGATCGGCCTCCTCCCAAGTAACGCCGGCGTCTTGGTGCCAAGGGGCCACGTGCGGGTCGCTGCCGCTTGGCGTCACACCTGCGGGCAGTTTGGCGCGGGTGTGCTGAATTGGGCTACAGGTTATCTCCGGCCCGACCAAGCTCTCGACCATATCGAGCAGGCGGTCGTTGCGCAAAAATTCAAACGAGGCCCGCCCGCGCAAGTGCATGATGTCGAGTTCTCTGTAGATCGCGTCATCTTCGCGGCAGATCGAGATGAGACGGCGGTCGAAGGATTCGTCCGCATACAGAGCCGAGATGTGGCCTGCTGCCAACAGCTCCTCGGCGCGGCGGCCAATGTACTCTTCGTACTCGGCGATGATGGGGTCGAGGTCGGCGTCGGTCAACGAGCCGCGCAGCAGCAGATAGCCGTCCTCCGCGAATTGGGTGACCTGTTCGGGGGTTAGTTGCATAAGGCGTTCTCCTGATGGAAGGTAGCGTCAGGACGATTCACAGCTCTAGTTCCCGCTTTACATCCTCCAAGGAGTGCGTACGACCAGCCTGCAGGTCCTCGTATGCCTCCTCAATGGCTCGGCACTCCTCTTGAGTCTCAGGTTCATCATCGTAGGGCGCTGATGCAAGCCGATGCAGCAAGAGGTCTCCTTGGTCGCGTAGATATTCCAGATAGCGCTCCGCAGCATGGCATTCTGCCTCGGGTAATTCATCGACTAGACGATGCAATTTCTCTTTCAAAGTCATGAACCAATATCTCCTTACACTGATTGCTAATTGTCTCGGTAATATCTCTTTCTTACCCATATCAAGTCAAGATCGCACTCGACTCGCGGTAGCCAGTAGCATTGGTAGTGGAACAGAACGGCGAACAGCCCGTAGTGTCCGGCCGAAGCAGGCGACGTATCTATCCCGCCAAGCCCTCGGGCAAGGTCTCGATATAAGCACCAATCTCGTCGCGCACTCGCCGATACGCCCCCAGCGCTTCTTCTTCACTCCGCGCATCCCGCGCCAGCTTTGGCGGATCGTCAAAGGCCCGATGCACCACCCGAGCGCGCCCCGGAAAAACAGGACACTGTTCGGCCGCGTGATCGCAGACCGTGACCACCCAGTCGAAATCGATGTGGCGGAGTTGGTCAACGTGCGTCGATTGCTGGGTCGAGATATCAATGCCGACCTCGGCCATCACTTGCACGGCGTTGGGATTGAGGCCGTGGGTCTCGATTCCGGCTGAGTAGGCTTCAAACCGATTGGATTTTAGCGCACGGGCAAAGCCCTCGGCCATTTGGCTGCGGCAGGAGTTGCCGGTGCAGAGAAAGAGAATTTTGGTCATGGTATTAGAGGTTGTTTTAAAAAGTGGTTCACTATGCGCGTCCTTGCTAGAATGCTAACTTAAGGAGTTACGAGCCGAGCCGCCTACCGCTAGATTAGGTTTGAATCTACAAGATTTCTAAAAATGGTATCTCCCAATCGGATTCCCATAGTACTCTCGTTAGCACTCGCCGTTTCTATTCCAACAGCATCGACCGCAGAAGAATCCCCTCCTTTAGGGCACAAAATCCACCGTTCCATCCCTCCGCCGGGTGCCAAAACCCACGTAGTGACTTTAGGGGAACGGTTCCGCGCTGGCGGGTTCAAACGCTGGCTCTACGGCCGCGATTACCGCGATCTCTGGGCTACTCCCATCGAGGTTACAGTTCTCAACCTCGACCGCGTAGGCGGCGGCTTGACCCCGCTTCGCACCGGCGGAGCCGGGCAGTCCATCTCTCTGCACTTTACGGGACAAGATGGCCGCCGCTATACGGTTCGCTCCTTGGATAAAGATCCTATGAAAAGGAAATGGGACGAACTCAAGAATACGGTCGTGGAAGACGTCCTGCAGGATATGATCAGTGCGCTGCTGCCCACCGGGGCGCTCGTGGTCGATCCGCTAATGGAAGCCACGAGCATCCTCCATACCAAGCATACACTCGTAGTCATTCCAGATGATCAAAGGCTGGGGGAGTACCGCAGAGATTTTGCCGGCCTTATAGGCATGCTACAGGAACACCCTTCTGAAGGGCCAGACGATACGCCCGGCTTTGCCGGTTCCCGCAAGATCAGCGGCACGGATAAGCTGTGGAAGCGCTTGGAAAAAACGCCCTGCAACCGCGTCGATGCCCGCGCCTATCTAAAG
>JAJDYK010000048.1 GCA_022825185.1 Candidatus Latescibacterota bacterium
GTCGCGCATCCTAGGACTGGAGCTGATCCCGGAGATGAGCCAAGGCGAATTCCTCGTCGATCTGGAATGGCGCGCTGGCACCCCGCTGGAGCAGACCGCCATCCAAGTCGCCGCCATTGACCGGCAGGTGCGCGGTCTCGAAGGCATTGCTTCGGTCTTTGCCCTCGTCGGCAGCAGCGCCCAAGCTGGTGGCACGGCCGCGGACAAAAAGGAACACACCGCCCACCTCCTTGTGCGGCTCGCGCCAGAGGTCAGCGAAGAGGCAGCTATCGAAGCAGTGCGCGGCCTCCTTGGGGACATCCCCGAACTGAAGTTCAAATTCTCGCGGCCCACTTACTTTTCCTTCCGCACCCCAGTAGAGGTGGAAATCCGCGGCTACAGTCTAAGCACGCTCGATCTGTTGGCCAGCGAAGCGGTCGAGCGCATGCACACCATTCCCGGGCTGACCGACATCCGCTCGAGCACGGCCGGCGGCCAACCCGAAGTCCAGATCTTCTTCGACCGCCGGCGCGTCGCCGAACTGGGCACCACCGTGCAGAATATCGGCGAGTTGTTGCGCAACAAGCTGCAAGGCGATGTCGCCACCGAGCTGGCGCGCCGCGACCGCAAGGTCGATATCCGGGTCCGCTCGCTCGACGAGGAACGCCAGACCGTCGCCGACCTCAAGCAGATGATCGTCAGCCCGGCCTCCTACGCCGTGCCAGTCGCGCTCGAATCGGTCGCCGAAGTGCGGGCCGTAGATGGCCCCGCCGAGATCCGCCGCCTCGACCAAGAGCGCGTCGCCGTCATCTCGGCCAACCTCGACGGACGCGATCTAGGCGGCGTAGCAGAGGAGATCGAAACAACCCTCGCCGACTTGCCCCTGCCCGAGGGCTTCACCGTGTCGATCGGCGGCCAGAACGAGGAAATGGTCCGCTCCTTCGACAGCATGAAATTCGCCCTGCTGTTGGCTGTGTTCTTGGTCTATTTGGTGATGGCCTCGCAATTTGAATCGCTGCTGCACCCGCTGGTCATCATGTTCACCATTCCCCTCGGGCTGATCGGCAGCGCCCTCGGCCTGCTCGCGACGGGCACCACCATCAGCGTGGTCGTGCTCATTGGCCTAATCATGCTCGCCGGTATTGTCGTCAACAACGCCATCGTGCTCGTCGATTACATCAACCGCCTGCGCCGCGACGAGGGCATGGAAAAATTCGCCGCGGTGTTGCGCGCTGGTGAGGTGCGCTTCCGGCCCATTCTGATGACGACCTCGACCACCGCCCTCGGACTGTTGCCCATGGCCTTGGGGCTGGGCGAGGGAGCCGAGATCCGCGCGCCCATGGCCATTACTGTCATCGGTGGGCTTTTGGTATCCACCCTGCTGACTCTGGTGCTCATTCCCGTGGTTTATACCCTGATGGATCGCAGCGCTTAGGAGGTTGGTTATGAACCTATCTGAATTTTCGCTCAAACGGCCCGTGACCACCCTGATGCTTACCATCTGCGCCTTGGTAGTGGGTGTCGTCGCCTTAGATCGCTTGCCCATAGAGCAGTTGCCGAGCATTTCCTCTTCCGGGATCACGGCCCGCGTCCAGTACAACAACTCTTCCCCCGAAGAAATTGAGCGCTTAGTGGTCCTGCCACTGGAGCAGACGCTGGGCACGCTCAACAACATTGACCGCATTAGTTCAAGTTCGGGGCGCAATGAGGGCGAGGTGCGCGTTGACTTCAAGGCCGGAACCGACATGGACTTGGCCAACATGGAGATGCGCGAAAAACTCGACCAAGCCCGCGCCCTCCTGCCCTCGGACGTCGATCGCGTCAGCCTGCGTCGCTGGCAATCCGACCAGCGCGCCATCATAGATGCCAATCTGGCGTGGCGCGGCGACGGCGACCGCCTACTCGACCTAATCCAGAAAGTCATTGAGCCACGACTGTTGCGGATCAATGGCGTCGTCAACGTGGTCATCGACGACTTCGAGGAGAAACAACTCATAGTCGAGTTGGACCAAGAGCGCTTGCAGACCCACAACATCTCGCTGGGCTCGCTCGGCTGGCAGCTCAACCAGAACAACACCAACATCTCGCTGGGTCGGGTCATGGACGGCGGCCAACGCTACATGGCCCGCGCCATCGGCGAGTTCTCCCGCGCCGAGGAGATTGCCTCCATGCCGCTTATGGGCGGTCAGTTCCGCCTTAGCGACATCGGCGAGATCAACTACGGCTACCCCGAAAAGCGCCGCTACGAGCGGCTCAATGGCACCGATGCGCTGGAGCTAGAAATTTTCAAAGCCTCCACCGCCAATGTCATCGATGTCGGCGAGGCCGTCGTCGCTGAGTTGCAGGAGATTGAGGACGAATACGATGGCGAACTCGGAGTCTTCATCGACCGCAATCGCGCTGAGTCCGTGCTCAAAGAAGCCGGTACGCTCCTCAACTCGGCGCTGCTCGGCGCGTTTTTGGCGATGACTATCATCTTCCTCTTTCTGCGCAACATCCGCTCGACCATCGTCATCGCCCTCGCCATCCCCACCTCGGCGCTGTGCGTCTTTATCGGTATGTACGTCGCCCGCGAGGTCTTTGAATCGACGATCACCCTCAACATGGTCTCAATGATGGGGCTGATGCTCGCGGTGGGGATGTTGGTCGATCCGGCGGTAGTGGTGCTGGAAAGCATCTTTCGCCGCCGCCAAGAAGACGGCCTCGACGCCGATGAGGCCGCCCACGCCGGCAGCCGCGAAGTCGGCATGGCAGTCTTAGCCTCGGCGCTGACGACGATCTGCGTTTTCGTGCCCTTCTTCTTCCTCTCCGATGGCCGCTCGGCCGCGTGGATGAAAGACGCCGGGATCGCGATATGCCTCGCCGTGATGGTGTCGATGATCGTCTCGTTGTCGCTGATCCCGCTGGTGTCCTCGCGGCTGCTTCGCGCCGGGGTTGAGCGCTTCGACCGCTGGCTCAAGCTGCTAGTCGTCGCCGTCGTGATAGGTATTGCCTACTGGCAAATCAGCGACCTTGGCTGGAGCGGCTTACAGGCTTGGTGGGGCCGCTGGTCCGGGCTGATCGCCACCTCAATCGGTGGAATGCAATGGCAGACCATCCTCGGCTGTGCGCTCGCTGCCCTAGCTGGGGCCGCGCTCGGCTGGTACTGCTCACGCCACGGCCTGCGCTCCTCGTATGGCCGCTTGCTCAACTGGACGCTCGACCACCGCTGGGTCGCCCTGCTCGCCACGGTGATGCTGACCGGTACCGGCTATTACCTATACGACCAGATCGAGCAACGCGGCACCCCCTGGACCCCAGAGCGCCGAGTGGATATGTCGGTGGTCATCGACCGCAGCTATAGCCTCGAAGAAGTCCGCGATCATTTCTATCAAATAGAAGAAATCCTGCTAGCGAAAAAGGATTCGCTCGATATTCAATCGCTTATGACGAGGTTCAGCCAGCGCCGAGGCAGCATTCGCGCCTATCTCGTCGATGCCGACGAGGGCCGGCTCTCATCCATGGAGGCGGGCAACGCGATCAAGGAACTGCTGCCAGAGAAGGTGGGGTACACGTACAAAATGGGCCGCTCGCGCAGTTGGACCGGCAACCAACTCGGCGTCGAAGTCCAGCTTCACGGCCGCGACCCAGAAGTCCTAGCCGTGCTAATGGAAGACGTCAAAGCCGGTCTCGAACAGATACCCGGAGTCCAAGACGTCGATAGCAGCCTCGAAGACGGCGAAGACGAAGTCCGCGTCGAAATCAATCGCGCCCAGGCGCTCGGCTATGGGCTGTCGCCGCGCGAGGTTGCCCAGGGCATCTCCTCGGCTTTGGGTACCCGCCGCACCAGCGGCTTCAAAAGCGACGACCGCGAAATCGACATCGTCATGCAGCTCAACGAGGGCGACCGCGCCACCCTCGACCAGCTCAGAAACAGCCGCTACGAAACCCGCGACGGCAATTCGGTCCAGCTTGCGTCGCTGGCCGACTTCCAGCTTGGCCGCGGCCCCCGCGATCTCAGGCGCGAAAATCGGATGCTCAACGTCACCGTTTTCGCCAACACCGAAGACCGCAATGCCGCTCGCGCGCTGATGGGACCGATCACCCAGATGATGGAGGGGATGCAGTTGCCCGCCGGCTATACCTGGGATCTGGGCCGGGCGGCGCGCTGGGAGCAGGAGGAAGCCAGCGACAACAATTTCACCGCGATTTTTGCCATCCTGCTGATCTACCTCATCATGGCCTCGCTCTTTGAGTCCCTGATCCATCCCTTCACCATCATCTTCGCCATCCCCTTCTCTCTGATCGGCGTGGCTTTGGGGCTATATGTCCTCGACGTGCCCTTTGACAACAACGGTGCCTTGGGGCTTTTGATCCTCTTCGGCATCGTCGTCAACAACGGCATCGTGCTGATCTCCCATATAAATCATCTGCGGGCGAGCGGGCTGTCGCGGCGCGAGGCGATCTGCCTCGGCGGCCAGCACCGGCTCCGGCCCATCCTGATGACCGCCTTTACCACCATCCTCAACCTGATGCCGATCGTCCTGCCGATGGTCTATGGCACGTCCGAGGGCTTTGCCCGCCGCTGGGGGCCGGTGGGCTTGGTAGTAGCCAGCGGCTTGGCCACCTCGACGGTGCTGACCCTGATGCTCGCCCCGACGCTCTACTCGCTGTTGGACGATCTGGCGCTGTGGTGCAAGCGGGTGATGCGCGCATCGCACAGCACGAGCACGGTCAACGCATGAAATCCTTTCGGGGGGACCTTCGTGTCCGGTAAAATGCGGGTCTTGTATATTGGGGCGGCAAGCGCGGAACCATCCTCTTTGGCAAGGTTGGATAAAATAGGAACGAGAGACCTATCCGCCTTGCCGCCCTTGTGGACACCTTAAGGGGCTAGTAAACATACGTATCGCCTAGGTAAGGGGCAAATGTATGACAGAGCTTGAACGCAGCACAGCAGAAAACGCAGCACCATCTTTTCGCGCCCCTGTGCCAACGCAGGTGCGGCGCGAGTTGGCCGAAGTAGTAAGCCCCGACGAAGAACTTCGCCTAGCAGTAACCACGGACATTAAACTCGACGGCCAGTACGGCGAGGCGTGGCTCATGGCCACCGACGATCATCTAGTGGCCTTCAGCCCCAACGGCGGCGGACCGCCCGATGTGGTCTGCTTGCCGCTTAACGAAATAAAGGGCGTGGAAGTGCGCGAGGATTGGGGCACTGCGGCCCTCAAGGTGCGCACTGAGGAGCGGGGCGCGACCATGGCCGTATTCTCCAAGAGCTTGGTGCCAGCGCTGTCCGAACTGCCCAATCAGGTCGAGCGCCTAGTCAAGCAAGCCCAACCGACCGAACCCGATGGCCAAATGCTCCACGGGCGGCTGGCCGGAGCGCGAGCCGGGCGCAAGCGCTGCGACCGCTGCGGCCAAGTCATTCCGCGCTACTACGGCGTATGTCCGGCCTGCCTAGAAAAGAGCAAGCTGCTGTTCCGGCTGTTGGGCTATGCCAAGCCGCATTGGAAGCTCATCACCCTGAGCCTACTGCTCATGGTGGTGGCCACGACCATTGGCTTGGGCCAGCCGCTGCTGCTGGGCATTCTCATCGACGATGTCTTGAATGTCGGTGCCGTTGCGTCTATGAGCGTTGGGACGAGCTTTGACCTGCTAGCTCTTTTGCCGGTGGCCGCAGACGATCCCGTCGCGGCGCTGGCTTGGCTGGTGGGCTTGTTGATAGCGATGAACATAACCGTCAGCGGCCTGTCGGGACTGCGCAGCTATATCATGGCCCGCATCGGCCAGCGCGTCACCTACGGCCTGCGCAACGAGGTGTACACTCACCTCCACGCGCTATCGCTTAGTTATTACAACAAAAACGAGACCGGGCGCATCATGGCCAGCGTCACCCAAGACGTGGGCCGCTTGCAGGACTTCATCAGCGACGGCCTACAAGAAGCCATCCGCGATGTACTCACCTTGGTCATCATTTGCATCATCCTCTTTGCACTCAATCCCGGGCTAGCGGCCCTCGTGCTGCTACCAACGCCTCTACTGGTGTGGGCGACGATGCGCTTTGGCCGCAAGCTGCACGCCATCTACCGGCCATTGTGGCGGCGCTGGGCTAGCCTGAGTGCCCTGCTGGCCGATACCATCCCAGGGGTGCGCGTGGTCAAGGCATTTGCCCAAGAACAGCGGGAAGTGGGCAAATTCGAGGGCCGCAGCTTAAATCTGCTGCAAGGCGAGTTGCGGGTGGCGTGGATGCGCAGCCTGTTCGGCCCGGTCATGGCCTTTATAACCTCGGTCGGCACCATCATCATCTGGTGGGTCGGCGGCCGCGATATTTTGGCCGGGGAACTGACGCTGGGGGCCTTTGTCGCCTTTACCAGTTACATGTATCGCTTCTACGGGCCAGTGGAGAGCTTGTGCCGCCTCAACCACCGCTTCCAGCGCGCCGCCACCTCGGCCGAGCGCGTCTTTGACGTGCTCGATACGCATCCAGAGGTGATCGACCAGCCCGAAGCTATAATCATGCCGCCCATCGAGGGCCGGGTCGAATTTCGCGGCGTCCACTTCGGCTATGAAGAAGACAAACCCGTCATTGAGAATTTGAATTTCACCGTCGAGCCGGGCGAGATGATCGGCCTAGCTGGCCACAGCGGCGCGGGCAAGAGCACCCTAATCAACCTCATCTGCCGCTTCTACGAGCCGCAGGAAGGGGCCATCCTCATCGACGGCCACGACACCCGCCAAGTGAACCTCAAATCGCTGCGCGAACAGATCGGCGTGGTCTTGCAGGATCCGTTCCTCTTCAACGGCACAGTGGCCGAGAACATCGCCTACGGCCATCCCGAGTCTTCCATCGAACAGACCGTAGCCGCGGCCAAAGCTGCCAATGCGCACGACTTCATCATGAACATGCCCGACGGGTACGACACCATGGTCGGCGAGCGCGGCACCCGCGTATCCGGGGGCGAGCGGCAGCGGCTGTCCATTGCCCGGGCCATTTTGCGCAAC
>JAJDYK010000249.1 GCA_022825185.1 Candidatus Latescibacterota bacterium
CGCCTGTGGCCAAGCCGAACAGCAAGCGGCCCCTGCGGTCCAATCCCAACAGCGCTTCAAATGGAAGATGGTCACCACCTGGCCCAAGGATTTTCCAGCCTTGGGCACCGGGGCCAACAACCTCGCCCACAGCATTGAGGCTCTGTCCGATGGACGCCTGCACGTCAAGGTGTATGGCGCGGGCGAGTTGGTACCAGCCTCAGGCGTATTCGACGCGGTCTCCGGCGGCACCGCCGAGATGGGCCACGGAGCCGCTTACTACTGGAAGGGCAAGCACGAGGCGACCCAGTTTTTCTCGGCCGTCCCCTTTGGGCTAAACGCGGCCGAGATCAACGGCTGGCTGCGCTATGGCGGCGGCCAGAGCCTGTGGGACGAACTCTACGCCGACTTCAACCTCCGGGCCTTTCCCGTCGGCAACACGGGCGTACAAATGGGCGGTTGGTTCAACCGAGAAATCAACACCCTCGCCGACTTTTCCGGTTTGGTCATGCGGATGCCGGGCTTGGGCGGCGAGGTCCTGCGCCGCCTCGAAGTCACGGTCAAAGCCCTGCCCGGCGGCGAGATTTTCCAAGCCCTCAAGACCGGTGCTATCGACGCCACTGAATGGGTTGGCCCGTACAACGATCTCGCCTTTGGGCTGCACCAAGCCGCCCAATACTACTACTGGCCGGGCTGGCACGAGCCGGGGACCGCGCTAGAGTGCATGGTCAACAAACAGGCCTTGGAGAGCCTTCCTTCAGACCTCCAAGCCGTCGTCGAGTACGCCTGCCAAGCGGCCAACGACGACATGCTCAGCGAGTTCACCGCGCGCAACAGCCAAGCCCTCAAGACGTTAGTTGACGAACACGGCGTCCAGCTTCGGCGCTTTTCCGACGAGCTCCTAGCGCAAATCGGCAAAGTGTCCGCCGAAGTAGTAGCCGAGATCGCGGGCCAAGACCCCTTCTCCAGCCGGGTCTATGACTCATTTGACGCCTTCCGCAAAAACTCCATCGCGTACACACATGTCTCCGAAGAAGCCTATACTCAGGCCCGCGCCCTGACCTTTGGCTAGCGCCCTGATGGAACGCCTCAACCGCTTCATCGTCCACACCGTGCCTTGGCTGACGCTGGGCATGGTCTTGGTGACTTTTGTCGTCGTGATCTTGCGCTACCTCTTTGGGCGCGGTTGGGTATGGATGCAGGAAATAGCCCTGTACATGCACGCCTTTACCTTCCTCCTCGCGGCCAGCTACACCCTCTCGCGCAACGAGCACGTCCGCGTCGATATCCTCTACCGGCCCATGGACGAACGACGCAAGGCTCTAGTCAACCTCTTGGGCAGCGCGCTGCTGCTGATCCCCTGTTGCGCGGTGCTACTCTACCAGTCGCTGCCCTTTGTCGCCGACTCTTGGGCCGTACTTGAAGGGTCGCAAGACGGCGGCGGCTTGGAGGCGGTCTATCTGCTCAAAACCGCCATTCCCCTGTGCTTCGCGCTGCTGTTTTTGCAGGCCCTGGCCATCATTCATCACAGTTTACAAACCCTCCGCACCCAATGAGCGAATTCGCGCCGCTGGCCATGTTCCTCTGCACCTTCGCGGTGCTGCTATCCGGCTTCCCAGTGGCCTTTTGCCTCGCGGGTACAGCCCTCGGCTTTGCCGGCCTCGGCGTCCTCACCGGCGACTTTGACGCGGCCTTTCTCTCGGCTTTGCCGGCCCGCATCTACGGCATCATGTCCAACGAGACCTTGATGGCCGTGCCGCTGTTCGTCTTCATGGGAGTCGTACTAGAGCGCTCGAAAATCGCCGAGGACCTACTCGAAACCATGGCCCAACTCTGCGGCAGCTTGGGCGGCGGGCTGGGGATTTCGGTCTGTCTCGTCGGTGGCCTGTTGGCAGCTTCCACCGGCATCGTCGGCGCGACGGTTGTCACCATGGGACTCATTTCGCTGCCGGCCATGCTCAAACGCGCGTACTCCCCAGCGGTTTCCACCGGCATCATCTGCGCTTCGGGGACGCTGGGCCAGATCATCCCGCCCAGCATTGTGCTAGTCATCCTCGGCGACGTGGTCTCCTCGGCGTATCAACAAGCACAACTCAAAATGGGCAATTTCGCCCCGGTCTCCGTATCGGTCGGCGACCTCTTTATGGGCGCACTCATACCCGGCGTCGTGCTGATGGGCCTCTATATCCTCTATATAATCGGCCTCGGCCTCCTCAAGCCATCCACCGTGCCAGCCGTGCCAGCCGAGGAGCGCGCGCAAATCCTCAGCGCGGCCTTCTTCCGCCGCCTCGGCGCGGCCCTCGTGCCGCCCCTAGTCCTCATCTGCGGAGTGCTCGGCTCCATCCTCTTCGGAGTGGCCGCGCCGACCGAGGCGGCTTCGGTCGGCGCGGTCGGTGCCATGCTCTTGTCGCTGGCCAAAGGCCATTTCAACCGCACCACGCTCAAAGAAGTCATGCGCACCACCACCGAGATCAACGCCATGGTCTTTATCATCCTCATCGGCGCGAGCGTGTTTTCGCTGGTCTTTCGCGGCTACGGGGGCGACGAAGCAGTCGAGGCCTTTCTAACCCATGAGGCAACCGGCGGCGTGCTCGGCTCTTTCGTGTTAGTGATGGCCGTGATGTTTTTACTCGGCTTTTTTCTCGACTTCTTCGAGATCATCTTCGTCGTCGTCCCCATCGTCGGCCCAATCCTCTTGACGATGGGCCTAGATCCGGTGTGGTTGGGCGTGATGATCGCCCTGAATTTGCAGACCTCTTTTCTCACGCCCCCATTTGGCTTCTCGCTCTTTTACTTGCGCGGCGTCGCTCCCCCTGAGATCAGCACGCCGCAAATCTATCGGGGAGTCGTGCCCTTTATCGCCATTCAGGTGCTGCTGTTAGCGGGGCTGTGGTTCGTGCCGGAGCTGGCTACGTATCTGCCGGCGAAGGTGTTCGGACGCGGATAAGGTTTGGGAGCGCTTTAAGGAAGGAATTTGATCGCCGCAACGACGGCGCTGACGACAAAAGCGGCGACAATCCACAACTGCTTGTAGATGTCGCTTTTGAATTCGGCGAGGTCGCTTTTGAATTCGGCGCGTAGCTCGGCGAGGTCTGCCTTGGAAGCAACGCCGCCAGTAATGGCATCGTTGACAGTGGCGACCACTGCCTCGGCTTGGGCGTCTTCAAAGCCGGACTCGCGGAGGCGTTTAGCAGCGTGGAGCGTGTCGAAAGTAGGTGCGTTCATAGCGGATAATATGCCCGTCGGCCGTGCATCCTGTCAAGAAACCTCCGCGTCCCAGCCTACTAGCTCATAGACGCTCTGGGTCCGGGTCCCTCACCATCGTCAGCATCCCGACATAGGCGTCGTACATATTCTGAATGTTGCCCACGTAATGCACGGGCTGGCCGCAGCGACAGAAGCCGTAGCGCGACCGTTTGTGATACGCCGGCTTGGCAAGCAGCCGCATCGCCTGTTCCACGTGGCCAAACCACCGGTCGGGATTCCACCCCTTTTCACGCGCCAAGCGACGCGCGTCGAGCACGTGCCCATAGCCGACATTGTAGGCGGCTAGCGCAAGGCGCATCC
>JAJDYK010000251.1 GCA_022825185.1 Candidatus Latescibacterota bacterium
TAGTAGCACGAGGACTTCGTCCGTCAGTACGTGATTGCGCGGCCGATCGCAGCGCCGAGCTTCCTCTTCGCGCCAAGCGGTCAACTCGCGGAGGATGGCCAACTCGCGCCGGGAAGCGCGGCCCGTGCCCTTGATCCGCGTAAATTGCTCGCGTGGGTCTCGCTCCTCGTATAGCTGCGGGTCGTCGTACGCGGCCATTTCCTCTGTCAGCCATGTGCTGCGACCAATTTCTTCGACGCGAGCTTGTAACACATCGCGCGTCTCGTGCAGATAGCGCACGTCCTCAATAGCGTACGCTAGCTGGTCTTCGGAGAGCGGGCGGCGGACCCAATTGGTGAGCGTCTCGGTTTTGTCGAGGACCACGCCGAGGGTCTGCTCCAAAAGCTCGGCTAGCGAAGAGGTAGAACTCATATTGGCAAGCCCGGCCGCACAGCGGGTGTCGAAGACGTTGCGCGGAAAAGCACCCGTGGCCCGGCGCAGGATAGCCAAATCCTGTTGGGCGTCGTGGAGAATCAGTTCGACCTCTGGGTGTTCTAACAGGGCACCAAGGGGCGAGAGGTCCGCAATCGCCACTGGGTCGATCAGGTGGCAGTCGCCGTCGGCGAGAGCCAATTGGATCACGCCTAGCTTGGGATAATAGGTGCGGTTCCAAACAAATTCAGTGTCTAGAGCAACGCGCTCACAGTCTAGAGCGCGTTCGATAAGTCCGGCAAGGGCCTTTGCTGTGTGAATCATGCGTCCATGGGCATCTTGAAGTGAGGATTAAGCAACATACGACGGAGGCTCTAAGATGACAAGCGCCAGAAGCGGCGCACGGGGGTTTGCTCCCGGTAACCGGCCAGCCGAGTACTGAGTAGCCAAGCCGCAACAAACGCGAACTGGACTGCACACAAATAAAAAAGCGGCCCCCGCGGACCTGCCAGCGCAGCAGACCATTGGAAACAAGCCCCACCCGCGATGCCGCCGACAATACCGCCCAGTGCCGAAGCGTACATCGCAAGGGAGAACCCCTCGGCTTGGTACTCTTTGGAAACGGCGTCGAGCATCGCCCGCGATTGCCCCATCTGATGGCCGCCGTCCAGCGCACCCCAGAGCAGATAGACACCCCCCGCCCAAAGTGCAATCCACGGAAGTCCCGTAGGCAGGAAGAGCCAAGCGGGTGCCATGGCCGCCTGCAGCAACAGCGTAATGGTCAGCGGTCCTCGGCTGCCGTGCCGGTCCACCATCCGCCCCCAGCCATGCAGCCCAGCCACATAGCCGAGGGCTTGTACTGGCGTCATCCAGACGAAGTAGCTAACGGGCAGCCCCCCACCCGTGAGTGCTACGACCCACAGCGGGAAGGTTGCCGCTAGCACGGCTGTACGGGCCATAATGAAGAGGGTGTACGTGCGGATCTGGGGCGCGGCGAAGGCTTGGCGCAAGCGGCGAGTTAGACCCTCTTCGGGCGAGGACAGCGGTTGCTCAGCTACTGCGCGCACCAAAAAGGCCCCGCCGCAGGTGGAAAAAACCGCCAGAGCGAAGAGCGGACCGAAGTCGTTGGCCATGGGCTGCGAGCCGAGGTACCAGCCGATCAGGATGGGCAAGACGAGTTCGAGCAGGCGCTGCTGAAGGCGCATGCGAGTGAGAAAAGCACCGACCCCGCTGCTAGCGGTGTTGTCTTGGACTAGGGGCCACCAAGCGGTGTTGCCTGCTTGTTGTATGAGACCACGGGCGCTAAACAGGGCTAGGCCTATCCAAGCAGCCCAAGCCCCATCCGCTGCGTAGAATGCCAACAGCGCCAGTGCTAGCCCCGCCGGCAACGAGCAGAGCCTTCCCCAAAAGAAGAGCCCGGCCTTCCCGGTGCGGTGCATGAGTTGCAACCCGACGACGCGCCCCATCTTCTGGAGGTACTCGCTGGTGGCGACTAAGCCGATGAGAAAAGGCGAAGCACCAAGAGAGAGAAGAAAGAGAGGGACGATGGAGGTGAGGAGAGCGTTGTTGATCGAGCCGCTAACGGCGACGCCGATCAGCCGCGACTGGCTGCGGCGGCGAGCTGCGGGGGAAAGTCTGTGGGTGGGGTTTGCCGGGTTGCTTGAGGTGTCGGGCATGAAAAGAAGAAAAGGCCGACAGTACGTCCGGGCAAATTGCGTTCAGCGCTCGCGCATCAATGCGCTAAACGGGTGCTGCTCAACATCACTTGTGCGATCTAAACGCGGCCTTTTCCCCGGGCATGGGCGAATGGTCGAAGGCACCGCGCTGAATTACCTCAGCAGTCCCGCCCGCCGCTTCGATGGTTGCCCGCTGGCTGGCATGGGCCTGTTCGTCAACCGCTTCTGGGTCGAGTAAGGCGCGCAACTCTCTTTCGCAATCTCGCAATAGATCTTGGTACTCTGGGATGCCGGACAAATCGTTTAGCTCGTCGGGATCCTCCGCCAAGTCGAAAAGCTGCGGCGGTGCGCCGACGTAGTAATTGTACTTGTAGCGATTGCGGCGCAGCATATAGGTGCCGTGCTCAGTGCCGAGTGCGTGATACTCGCTAAAGACGGTGCGCTCTTGATCGTCCTCTCGTGCGATCTGCCACAGCGACCGACCGGGTAGATCTTCGTCGCTCAACGCAGCCCCAACGCATTCGAGCGCGGTTGGAAAACAATCCACCAAAGAAACCGGCGTCTGCACCACCTTCCCCGCCGGCACGTCAGGCCCAGCCATAATCATCGGCACCGCCGCGGCCTCGTCGTAGAGCGTGAACTTGCCGAAGATGCCTCGAGCTCCCAAACACTCGCCGTGGTCGGAGGTATAAAGCACGCGGGTGGAGTCCGTTAGGCCGAACTCATCGAGCGCACTGAGTACGCGACCGATCTGCTGGTCGAGGTAGGTCGTAGTCCCGTAGTACGCGGCTGTAACTCGCCGCACCGTTTCTTCGCTGTGCCCTTGGTCGAAGCGGAAGAAGCGGCGGAAGTAGTCTAGCGCCGGATGATCGGGCCACGTGTCAGGCGTCCACTGTGGTGGCAGCGGCACGTCTGCAAGCGGGTATTGGGCGTAGATTTCCGGCGGGGCGATATAGGGTGGATGCGGGCAGACGAAATTGAGGAAGACCACCCAAGGCTTGGCATCGTCGCGGTGCTCGGCGAGCCAGCGCAAGGCGTGTTCGGTACAGCGGGCGTCGTACTGCAAATAAGTCGAATCGCCCGCGCCCGCCCGCCCAAGCTCGCCGTGCTTGTCGCGCAAGGGCGGCTGATCGCGGATGCAGCCGAGGACATCGCCGACGCCATCGACTACGTGCAACGGCTCGATTTCCTCGCTAAATCCGTGGTCTGCGCCTTGCCCCTTGAAGTGCAACTTGCCAATAGAGTCGCAGCAGAAGCCTTGGTCGCGCAGGCGCTGGTGCCAAGAGACAGGTGTGCCATCGTAGGGATGCCCGTTGTCCCAGTAGCCGATCTGATGCACGTAGCGGCCGGTGGCGAGCGACGCGCGAGCGGGGACGCAGATCGGGCAGTTGGTGTAGGCGTTCTGGAAGCGGGTGCCGCGTGCAGCTAAGGCGTCCAAGTGGGGCGTCTGCACCAGCGGATGGCCGTAGCAGCCGCTGGCGAGCCGGTGGTGCTGGTCGGACAAGATGAAGAGGAAATTGCGCGGTTTCACGGCGCTCCCACGACTTTGTCGGCACCGATCTGGGGTGGTACGGGATAATGCTGGCCTCGTTGACCAGAGAGGCTGCGGTTGGGACCGGGTGCCCATTGCTGGTCGGGTAGGCCGACGAGTTGCTCGTCTTTGACCCAGGCTTCGTCGCCGCCGTAGAGTTCGCCGACGAGGCGCTCGCTGAGCTGGGCTTGGATTGCGGCGTGGTCGGGTGAGCCCGCTAGGTCGTTTAGCTCGCTGGGATCGCTTGCGAGGTCGAAGAGCTGGACGCGGTTGCCGACGGGATAGTAGATCAGCTTGTGTCGCCCCGCGTGGATCATGCGGGTGGCCGTCGCCCCTTCGCCGCATTCGCCGTAGAGATAACTGCGCCGTTCCTCGCCGACCATCGATAAGCCTTCGACGGTGTCGGGGATGTCGATGCCCGCTAAATCGAGCAAAGTCGGCATGACGTCCTGCCAGCCGACGAGGCGGTCATCGACCGTATGGTGCGGCACTCGTCCGTCCCGGCCTCCGAGCAAGATCATCGGCACGTTGGCCGACTGCTCGTAGTAGAGGCGCTTGGCCCAGAGGCCGTGGTTGCCGAGCATGTCGCCGTGGTCCGCCGTGAAGCAAATAATGGTATTGTCGAGCAGTCCTTCCTCGCGCAGAGTGCCGATGACCACGCGAAGCTGGTGGTCAATCTGGGTGCAGAGCGCGTAGAAGGCGCGGCGAATGCGCAGCACCTCCGGCCCCTTGAGGTGGGTTTTGGCACCCTGATTGACTTTGAGCGAATAGGGCAGATCGTCAAAGTCTCGTGCCCAAGTGCCGTGGTGCGGCGCGTCGATCTCAATATCGCGGTAGAGGTCGAGATAGCTCTGCAAGGGTACCAGCGGCGGATGCGGATGGCGGAAGGACAGGTACCAGAAGCCGGGCTTGGCCGGGTTGCGTCGCTTAATCATCCGGCTCATCTGGTGCGCCGCCCAAGTGGTGGGGTGGCAGTCCTCGGGCAAGTGCCAAGGGCGGAAGGAGTATTCGTTGTTGCTCATGCCGTGGGCAAATCCCATGCCCGCATGGCCTTTATCCGCGAGGAATAGATCGTAGTCGTCAACCGCTCCCAAGTGCGGTCGGCCCTCTTCGTCGAGGAGCACGTCGTCGAAACCGATGCGGTCGCGCTGGGGAAAGACGTGGAGCTTGCCGACGGCATACGCTTGGTAGCCTGCGTCGCGGAAGGTCTGCGCCACGGTCGGCAGCTCGGGCATGGGTGCGGTCGTTTTGAAGACTCGGTCGCCGTGGGTGCGCGGCGAAGTGCCCGTCATCAGGGTGCGACGAGCGGGGATGCAGACCGGGCATTCGCTGTAGGCGTTGGGGAAGCGGGTGCCGCTGCGGGCTAAGGAGTCGAGGGTGGGGGTGAGAATGGCGGAATGGTTGACCTCGCCCAGAAGGGAAGCGGACCAATGGTCAGTGGAAATCAGGAGGACGTGCGGTCTGTCGTTTGCCATCGGTTCAGGCCACCTCGTAGTCGCGCTCGGGCCGGGTCGGGTTGCCCCAGTGGCCAGCCGGGTCGGCGGCGTTGATCAGCACGCCTTCCTTCTCCCAAGAGTAGCCGGGAATCGCGCGCACGTCAGGGGTGCAGTAGCGCAGCGTTAGCCCACAGCGACGGCGATCCGATTCGTTGTAATGCGAGCTGTGCAAAAGCAGGTCGGAGTGGATCGAGACTTCGCCGGCCTTGAGCTCGACATCGACGACCTCGCCGTAGTGCTCGACATCATCTACCGTCTGATTGAGGACGTTGTTTTCCGAGGCGTCGCTCGGGCGGAATTCAAGTTGGCCGTAGCGGTGCGAGCCGGCGACGAAGCGCATACAGCCATTGTCGATGTCAGCGTCGTCAATGGCCAGCCAGACGGTCACCGTCTTGGAGGGAGTCAGCGGCCAGTAGCTGGCGTCCTGATGCCAGGAGATGGTGGTGCCGTCTTTGGGCATCTTGCAGAAGTAGTGCGAGGCGAGGCCGATCAGTTCGGGGCCGAGGAGATCGTGGACGCAGGCGAGGATTTTGGGGTGGTGCATGAGGTCATAGACCTTGGCGAATTTGAGATGCGCCGAACTGAGGGTAAAGCTGCCATAGCCGGCGGCCATGACCTTTCTCAGTTGCTCGTCGAAAAAGGCCCGGTGCTCGGCAATCTCGGCGTCGTCGAAAATGCGAAAGCCCTTGAGGTAGCCGTCGCGGTTGAAAGCGGCGACCTGTTCGGTAGTGAGGGTGGTGGGGTCATCGACCGTGCTGGGGTAGAAGCGCAAGTCGCGGTCCATTTCGCGCAGTTCGTCGTGGGTCGGCGCGGCCTTGAAGGTGTAGTCAATTTGGTTCGTCATGGCGTCATTCTCCTAACAGACAGGTTCGGAAATAAAACGCAATTTGCTCCTTGTCTCAAGGGCGATGGGCGGGACAAGCACAAGCGGGGTTGTGAGCGGGTCTCCCTAAATATATCTTGGGCGCAAAAGGAGAAGGACTATGGAAGCAAACAAAACCATTTCGCCAGAAGTAGGGACGCAGTTGCTCTTTGAGAATGAGCGGGTGCGGGTTTGGGATCTGCGGTTGGCACCGGGCGAGAGCACGGGCCTGCATCGGCACGAGCACGACTACCTATACGTAGTTATTGGCGACGG
>JAJDYK010000065.1 GCA_022825185.1 Candidatus Latescibacterota bacterium
AGCTGTCGCTAATCGGCTGTAGAAAGAGGCCAAACGACTGGCGGATCCCCATGCTGGCGAGGACCGTCAACGCACTGAAGAGCACGATGATCGTCGTCTGGCGAGTAGTGGTCATGGAATAGATGAAGTGAAGAGGGTGAATTGGTAGAGTATTAGTCGTTTGTTGATGTTGAATCTATTTTTAATACACTTTCTATTAGCGAGCGTGAGCTTTCTGTTTCTGTCAGGAACTCCTATCCATAGTTTAGAGTATTGGAACAGATAACCGAATAATCGATAAAAACGTCTTCTAGGAGAAGCCAACATGACCGCGACCGCACAAGAAGTCTTCACCGAAACCGTTCGCGCCTTACCACCGAGCGAGCAATTTCGTCTCGCAGCACTCATTTTACAGGAGCTGGCACAGTCCGAAGTGGTTGTTGTGGAACGAAGTGATACTTGGAGCGAACAAGACCAAAGCGACTTGACCTCTGCCACCTTACAGTATGCGGCAAAACTCTACCCGGAGGAAGAGGAGCTTGTTTAATCCGGGCGACATAGTGGTGCTTGACTTCCCTGGTGTAACGGGTATCAAACGCCGACCGACAGTAGTCATCTCCTCTCCGGTTTATCATGCCTCGCGGCCTGACGTGGTCGTCGGTCTGATTACGAGTCAAACCGCAGCTCTTGGTCCTACGGACTACGTATTGCAGGATTGGTCGCAGGCTGGTTTGCGGATGCCCTCAGTTTTTCGCAGTTTTTTCGCTACCCTGCCGCCTGCTACTCATCCTGAGCTTGTCGGCCATCTGTCGGATCGCGATTGGCAGGAGGTATGTGTATGTGTGAGAACGGCTCTGGCTCCACTGGCTTCCTCGGAGCCACCGGCAACCCCACCGCAGTAATCCGCTATCTTATCGACGCAAAACCTCAAAGGAGTAAACCTCAATGACCGCACAAGGACGACCCGTCGTCTTCGTATCGCTCACCGGCGACGAAGCCATCAAGCTCTACGACCTCGACCCCCAATCGGGCGCATTGGAACTGCGCGCCACCAGTCCGGCACACGGCCCGTCAGGCGCACTCTTTTTGCACCCGTCGCGCCCCGTGCTCTACGACGGCCACGTCGGGTCCACAACCCTCGCCAGCTTCCACCTCGACACCGCATCGGGCGAATTGACCCTGATCAACAAGGTGGACACCGGCCTCGACACCCCCGCTCACCTCATTACCGACCCCGCCGGTCGTTTCCTCCTCACCGCTTATTATACCGGCGGCGGCGTCACAGTCCACCGCTTGGACGACGACGGAGCCATCGGCGACCTCGTCCAGCGCATCGACACCGGCCCCAAGGCACACGCCGTCCTGCTGACCGAGGGCGAGCGCTTTGTCTTTGTGCCCCACGTTTGTCCCAATAATAAGACCAGCCAGTTCCGCTTCGACGCCAGCACCGGCCAACTCTCGCCCAACGATCCGCCCGTACTGGCTCCACCGGCGGACGATTCCGGCCCCCGGCACATCTGCTTCCGTCCGCTCGGCGACGTCGCGTACATCGTCAACGAGCAGGCCAACACAGTCACCGCCCACCGCTTCGACCCCGAGCGCGGCACCCTCTCCATTTTCCAAGACATTTCGACCCTGCCCGCGGACTACGCCGAAGGCGGGAACACCGCCCACGTCGAAGTCCATCCCAACGGCCAGTGGTGCTACGCATCCAATCGCGGCCACGACAGCATCGTCGGCTACAACATCGACGCCGACGGCGCGATCAGCCCATTCGGACACTACCCAGTGCCAGCCAGCCCGCGCTCGTTCAACATCGACCCAACCGGCACGTACCTGTACGGCGCTGGAGAAGCCGCCGACCGCATGACCTGTTACCAAATCGATGCAACCAGCGGCGCCCTACAGCCCATCGCAGATTACGAAGTGGGCAGTCAGCCGTTTTGGGTCATGGTGACGACCCTTTAGGCCAGCCCAAGCGCTTCGTCGATGTCCTGCTGATAGGCCCGCACGGCTCCGCCCATAATCTCCTCCATGGACAGCGAACGCCCAGCGAGTGCCGACTCATAGGCCCCCACAATCGCTGCGACGGCCTGCATCCCGCCGAAACCATCCACTTCGGGTTGGCCGCCGGTGAGTATGGCTTGGGCAAAGTCGTGGTATTCGATGGCCAAGTGCCGGGAGTCGATTTCGTAGAAAGATGTTGCGGAAGAATCGTATTCTACGCCGTCGGCACCAAAGAGGCGCTCGGTGATCTCGTCGAGGTGAAAATCCGGCAGGAGTTCGAGAATTTCGCGGCCTTTTAGCTCCTTGCCCTCCAAGCGCAGCACCACGGGCCGGCCATTGCGGTCACCGGGAGAATAGAGCGCACCCCAACGGCCGTGGACGCTGCGCTCCCTTCCCCGACCACCGCGACCTGCCACCAGCACGAGCTGCGCCAGCGCACCAGACCGCATCCTATATAGCGCGACCACTGAATCCTCGCCTGTGGCCTCTACGGTATCGGGATAGGTCTTGACCCGCTCGCGGTAGGATTCAAGGGGATGATCGTCGAGTCCTTCCGGCTTGCGCCGCACCGGCTCGACGATGAAACCGCCGCCGAAAACGTGCGCATAGTCCCCCATGTAGTACTGGATGATGTCGCCGTAGTGGACGCCCATGTCCAAGCCAATGGCCCCCTTCTCCTTGAGATGGCGCCAAGGCGTGATGGCCATGGTGTCGCTGCCACCGGCCGACGCCTGGATCATCAAAAAGGGATCCCCGAGCAGGCCGGACTCGACGATGGCCCGCGCCAAGCGGTTGGGCGGGTCGCGGCGGTAGTTTTCGGCCGTGGCCAGCACGGCATTGCCGGTGCGGGCCGCGTCGATCATGGCTTGGCAGGCGCGCATGGTAATGCCGAGGGGCTTTTCCACCAGCGCGTGCTTACCGGCCAACAGAGCTGGCACCGCCACTTGGTGATGCACGGAGACATCGGTAACCACATCGACGGCCAGAATATCATCGCGCTTGAGCATTGAGTCCATATCCGTAAAGATCAGCGGCTCGCGCCCGAACAGCCGCTGCACTTCGCGGGCGGCAAACTCGGCGTTTGCTCGGTTCACGTCGCAGACGGCCACCAATTCGACATTGCCGATGCCGCTGTCTTCTAACACCTTATAGGCCAAGATGTGGCGATGGCCCATGCCGCCGCAGCCGACGACGCAAAGCGGTACTTTTTCCATAATAGGGTCTCCTGTTGTGTGTGCGGAAAGTCGTGCGCGGCTGTGGGCATTGTCAAGGGGAAGGCAAAACTCGGAAGGAACATTTTGCTAAAGCGTTCGCCACCGACGATAAAGGGATGCACGCCCAAGGCGCTGATCGTCGGGCTGCTCGGTGCCGTTTGCATCGGCCTCGGCTCGACCTATAACGACATGATCGTCAAAGGCTCCGGGCTGGCCGTGTGGAACCTGACCCCTGCGGCGATCTTTCTCTTTTTCGTCCTCGTCCTCCTCTTAAACCCGCTCTTACGGCTGCTGCATCCGCGCCTGCCCTTGCAGCGCGGCGAACTGGCCGTGGCCTTCTTCCTGATCCTGCTAGCCAACACCCTGTCGAGCCGCGGCCTGCCCGCGCAACTCCTGCCGGTCATCACGGGGGCCTATTACTACGCCACGCCGGAAAACGGCTGGGCCGAGATCGTCCAGCCCTATATGCCCGATTGGCCGGTGCCCCAAAGCCGCGACGCCATCTGGGGCTTTTACGAGGGCGACCCTACGGGTTCCGTGCCGTGGGCGATCTGGGCGGCCCCTCTGCTCTACTGGGCCGTCTTTGGCTTGGCGCTCTTTCTGGCGATGGTCTGCCTAATGGTGATCGTGCGGCGGCAATGGGTAGAGCGCGAGCGCCTAGCCTATCCCATGGTCCAGCTTCCCTTGGCCATGATCGCCGACGATGGCCGCGGACGGACCATCAAACCCCTGTTCCGCAGCGGGTTTATGTGGCTTGGCTTTTCTCTCCCCTTTGTCCTCGCCTCGATCAACGCCTTGCACAACTACTTTGTGGTCGTCCCTTCAGTCAGCCTCTCCCTCGACAGCATCCCGGTCTTTCGCGGCATGGCGTCCCTGAGAATGTACCTGAGTCTGTCGATGGTGGGATTTTCCTACTTCGTGCCGCAAAACATCGCCTTGGGCCTGAGTTTCTTTCACCTCGTAAACGTGGTGCAGCGGGGCCTGCTCGGGGTGTTGGCTTGGGGAGGTAAGGATGAGACGATGGGGGCGTACAGCCAGTACACCGACCCGATCATCATCCACCAAGCCATGGGCGGCATGATCGTCTTGGTACTGGGGTCGCTGTGGGTGGGCAGAGCGCACATTAGGGACGTGCTGCGCAAGGCCTTTCTCGGCGCACCAGACGTAACTGACGCGGATGAAATCATGTCCTACCGCGTCGCCGTGTGGGGAGCTATCATCAGCTTCCTGACGATGGGCGTCTGGCTCTGGCAATCGGGCATTCCGCTGCTCTTTGTTCCCTTGCTGCTTTTTGGTGCCTTTGTCGGGTTTATGACCATCGCCCGCGTCGTCGCACAAGGTGGGGTCGCGTCCATGTTTCCGCCCACCAACGGGCCGGACTTCGTCGTCGCCAATGTCGGCGGCACCGTATTGGGCACTAAGGGCATGGCTGGCATGGCCCTGAGCTATGCCTGGAGCGTGGACACCTTGATCCTAATGATGAGCGCCTGCGCCAACGGCCTCAAACTCGTCACCGAAATCACCCTGCCCCATCGCCGCCGCCTCTTTGGTGCCATAGTCGCGGTAATCGTCCTGACGCTCGGCTGCGTCGTTGTCTTGACCCTCTATCTGGGCTACGAGTACGGAGCCATCAATCTGTCGCGGTTTTACTTCAACAACGTCGCGCAGTACCCCTATCGCTTTATGGAGAAGAGCATTCTCAATCCGTTCGACCCGCGGCCGAGCACGTGGCTGCACATCGGCACTGGCGCAGCTATCATGGGCGGGCTGATGGCCGTCCAATACCGGTTTTTGTGGTGGCCCTTCCACTCGCTGGGGTTTCCGGTCAGTTGCGTATTTGGCAAGATGTGGTTCAGCGTCTTTATCGCCTGGCTCATCAAGAGCACAGTGCTCAAATACGGCGGGCTGACGCTCTTCAATCGCCTCAAGCCCTTCTTCTTGGGACTGGTGCTAGGCGAGGCCGTCGCAGCCGGGACGTGGGTGCTCATCGACTATATAACCGGTATGCAAAACAATTATCTAGGCGGGATCGTGTTCCAGTGAAGTGCGCTTGAACGGCGCTATTGAAACGGCTATCTTATCTGCCCCCAGATACTAAAGACATCGTCAAGCAGCGCGAAAACATCACCTAAATTTCATGGCATCACAGCAAAACAGCGGGCAGTTGAGCTTCCGCGCCCGCGTCCCCGTCTTCGACGCTAACATCGGCGTCGGCCACTGCCACGACCGGCCCTCGCCGTTTGCCGATGTGGCCGAGCTGCGGGCGGAAATGCAGCGCCACGGCGTGGAGCGCGGCCTGATCTACCACCTCCAAGGCGAAACCATCAGCGCGATTGAGGGCAACGAGGCTCTGCGCGCTTGGTGTGGCGATGGACTCGTCCCCCAATGGATCGCCGGCCCGAGCGCAGACTCGTTGGCGCAACTGCGCGCGCTTCACGCCGCGGGCGAGGTCTCCAGCGTCCGCCTACACAACACCGAGGCGAGCCGCGTCCCCTTTGCCGACTGGATCTACGGCGAGTTGCTCGCTTGGCTGGCGGCCGAGCGCATCCCCCTGTGGGTCTCGCTAGCCGACACCCCGGTCGCCGAAGTCATGGAAACCTTGCGCCGCTTCCCCGATTTACAAGCAGTGCTCCTCGGCGCGCACTACGTGCATTCCCTCGCCTTGCGCCCCCTGCTCAGGGCACTGCCTCAAGCGTCACTGGAACTGAGCCGCTTTGAGAATCTGGGCGGCATCGAGGCTCTGATCGGCGAATTTGGCGTGGAGCGGTTCCTCTATGGGTCGTACTACCCGCGCTACGCCATGGGGCCGATGCTCTTTTACCTGCACCACTTGGCCATTGACGACGACGCGCTCGCGGCTTTGACCGCGGGCAATCTAGAGCGCATTCTCGGAGGGGCCACATGATTATCGACTTTCACGGCCACGTGGGCCGTTGGGACGGGCTCGACATGGTCGATGACCCGGCCGCGATGTTGCGCGCCATGGACGCGGTGGGGATCGACAAAAGCTGCGTCTTCAACATCTTCCATCCCGACGGCAAGCCCGGCAACGACCAGACCGCGACTTTCGTCGCCCGCCATCCCGACCGCTTCATTGGCTTTGCCTATGTGTGCCCCACCTGTCCCGACACCGTGCGGCCCGAACTGGAACGGGCCATCGACGAACTCGGGTTCCGGGCGATTAAAATCTACCCGCCCTATACGCCCTTTCCGCTCGACGACCCGGCCTGGGATCCAATCTACGGCTTTGCCGCTGAGCGCGGCCTCGCGATCATTGCGCACACGGGCAGCGAGCCAACAGCCGCACCCGCCCAGTTTGGCCGCGCAGCCGAGCGCTTCCCCAATGCCCGCTTCGTCGCCGGCCACTCCGGCAACATCGAGCCGTATCGCAGCCAAGCCATTGACGCGGCCCAGCGCCTGCCCAACTACTTCCTCGAAACCTGTTCGACCTTCCGCACCCCAGGCGTCATCGAAGAGCTGGTGGCCAAGGCCGGGGCCGACCGCGTGCTCTTCGGCTCGGACACCCCCTTGATGGACCCCCGCCCACAGCTCGGCAAGATCATCACCGCAGCCATTGACGACGACGCCAAGCGCCTCATCCTCGGCGAGAACGCCCGGAGCTTGCTCCGGCTGTGAAAAAGTCCAATAGTCCCAAAGCCTACTCGATAAATAGCGCATCGACTTCCATCACTAGTTTCACACCCTTTGCAAGCGCACGCATTAGCGAGAGTATGAGAAAATTCCTCCAAAAGACAAAACTCGCCGCCTGGGTCTTGCTCGGCAGCTTGGCGCTCGCCGCCTGTGGTTCCGACGAAGGGGGCATAAGGCACGTCCCCCGCAACCGTACCCTCATCCTCGGCCTGCCGCAGATGCGGGACTACGACTCGTTTAATCCCTTTATCGTCGGCACCCAATCCCCGGGCTTCGACTACCTGTTTGAGCCACTTTACTTTTACAACGCGTACGTAGAAAAAGACCACGTCATACCTTGGATCGCCACAAGCCACGAGTACAACGCAGACTACACGGAAGCGACGATCCACATTCGCAAGGGAGTGGCGTGGAGCGATGGGCAGCCTTGGACCGCCCACGACCTCAAGTTCACCATTGACATGCTCAAGGCCCACGCCCCGGAGCTAGCCTTTTCAACCGACATGGACACTTGGGTCGCCGCAGTCGAAGTCCCGGATTCACTGACGGCGCGATTCGTGCTCAAGGCACCCAACCCCCGCTTTGTATTCTCCTATTTTACCTACAACTTCGGCAACGGCATCCACATCGTGCCCAAGCACATCTGGGAGGGCGAAGATCCGACCTCGTTCAAAAACCTCGACTTGGCGCGCGGCCTGCCGGTCGTCAGCGGCCCCTACCGCCTCGCCCTCTCCGAGCCTCAGCAGCGGCTCTGGGATCTGCGCGAGGACTGGTGGGCCGCCCAAATCGGCTTTCAGCGCCTGCCTCGGGTCGAGCGCATCATCTACCTGCCCCAAGGCGACGAGAACAAATGGGTTCAGCTCATCCTCGCCAACCAGATGGATCAGTGCATCGACTTGCGGCCCTCCAACATCAAGACCCTCCTCGACCAAAACCCCAACGTCACCACGTGGTCGGGCCGCCAACTACCCTATGGCTATCGGGACTGGTGGCCGCCAGCC
>JAJDYK010000098.1 GCA_022825185.1 Candidatus Latescibacterota bacterium
CGCGTTTTGGGAATACCCAATGGCCGTGCGCGGGTGTCGCTTGTCGGCAAAGTTGCGGCTGAGCCGTTCCTCCTCTACTTCAATGGATACTCCGCCATTGCGCAGGATGCGCGGGCCGCCACTGATGGCTTCCATTAACTTGGCGTGGGCCGGGGCCAACCGACAATATAGCTGCACCGTATCGCCCAAGGCGATCTGTTCGGTCTCCTCGTATTCTGCCCCAGCGGCCAACAGCCACTGATCGCGCTGGAGGGATAGCGGCCAAGCCTCCTGCCGACTCTGTTGCACCTGAAAGGAGATCGTGTCGTTGGCAATGGCGGTGTTGCCCAGCCCTTGCAACAGAAAGCCTGTGGCCGCTTGCAGCGAATCCCCCTGCACCTGCGCATGATCGTTGAACACAGATAGTTCTCCGAGCGCTGGCTCGTGGTTAAATCCCGCGATGTGCAGGTGCTCGCCCTCGGCCGTCAACAGGCCCAATTCCATCTTGTACACTGAGATCAAGGGCTGGCCCGTCTCGGTAATGGCAAAGGCCGAGCGCCGCTGTGGGATGCGGATGAGATTGCCGGACTCGATGTACAACCCGGCTGGCTGGCTGGACTCACCGGGAAACAAAAAGTCCCCGTTTATGGCCGCTAAAGCACCGGCGGCCAAACTACTGGTCTTTTGCGCCTCTCCCTGCTTGGCGGTGCGCACTCGAATGCCCGCCGCCCAAGAGCGCGGCAAATCCACTTCCACGACATGGATCCGCCACGGCCCTTCGGGCACGTGAATTTTGTGATACACCACCCCAGGAGCTATTTCTTCGGTGTTTTCCTGGGCGCAACTCCAACTCAAGGACCACGCGAGAAGCGCAATGAAGAGACGAGTAGAAGCCCTATGCGATATAGCCAAAAGAAGTGTACCTCAGCGGCAAGGGGACTGAAGGCGCGTTATGGTATCTCTCGTTAAAACCGACCAAAGGTAGCCCTGTGCTAAAACCGTGTCAATTTTCTCCGGCGACTGGCCCGGCCGCAGACCAAGCCCTTTATTTAGAGAAATTAGAGAAAGGACGCCAATGAAAGCTATACTAGTAGGGTTGGGCGGCCGGGGCCGCTATTGGCTCGGCCAGTGCCAACAGCAGACAGGCGTCGAGGTAGCAGCTTGCGTCGAGCCTTTCGCGCCCAACTGCCAGCGCGCAACAGCCGACCACGGCTTTACCGCCGACCGGATATACGACGACCTCGGCCAAGCTCTCAACGCCGTGCAAGCCGACTTCGTGCTCGACGTAACCCCGCCAGCCATCCACGAAGAAATCGCCATGCAGACCTTTGCCGCCGGCCTGCACCTGCTCGGAGAAAAGCCCCTCAGCGACGATTACCAAGCGGCCCGGCGCGTAGTGGAAGCTGGCACTCAAGCCGGCGTCTCCCACATGATTACCCAGAACTACCGCTTCAACGGCCTGCCGCGCACGACCCGCCGCCTGCTCGCCGAAGATCTCATCGGCCCGGTCGGCCAACTCGATGTCTCGCTCTACGTCAACTGGGCCGACTCGCCCGGCTCGCACTACGTCACCGAGCCGTATATGTTCCTCACCGACATGGGCATTCACCACTTCGACATGATGCGCTACACCCTCGGCCAAGACCCTATAAGCGCGCACGCCCTCACTTGGAACCTCCCCTGGGGCTGGCACCGTGGCGACGCCGCCCAGATGATCCTCTTCCGCTTTGCCAACGGCGTGGTCGCCACGCATCGCGGCATCGGCTGCACGGTCGGGCACGTGCCAGCCGGGCACAACGGCGAGTGGCGCTACGAGGGGCCGCACGGCACCCTGACGTGGGAGGGCTTCGACCTGTACCACACCCACTCGCACCGCGCCGACCCCAAAATTCGCCGACAGGTTCCTCTCGACGACGATGGCGGCCAAGGCCAAAACCCCGTGCTACGGGAATTCGTCGCCGCCATCGAAGCGGGCCGTACGCCCGAGTGCAACGCGGCAGACAACCTCAAGTCCATGGCCATGGTTTTTGCCGCAGTCAAAAGCGCGATGGAAGGACGCGAAGTATCCATCGACGAGCTATAGTTGGTTCTTGTCCCATTGCCACATCTTGTGCCTAACCCCTCTTTAATAGACTTATGACCCTGCATCTTTTTGATACCTATGCCCGCCAAGAGCGCCCCTTTACGCCGCTCGCGCCGCCTCAAGTACGCCTGTACGCCTGCGGCCCGACCGTGTACAACTACCAGCACATCGGCAACCTGCGCACCTATATCTTCGAGGACATCCTGCGGCGCGCCCTCGAATACAGCGGCTATGAGGTCCACCACGTCGTCAACATCACCGACGTAGGACACCTGACCTCCGACGCGGACACCGGCGAAGACAAGATGGAAGCCGGCGCGCGACGCACCGGCTTGACGGCTTGGGAAATTGCCGAGCGCTACACTGCGGATTTCCAAGAAAAGCTCGAGTGGCTCAACGTGCTCGCGCCCCACGTCTGGTGCCGTGCCACCGACCACATTAGCGAGCAGATTGCCGCCATCGCCGCCATAGAGGAAAAAGGCTATACGTACCGCACAGACGACGGCCTGTACTTCGACACCTCGCGCCTGAGCGACTACGGCCATCTCGCCCGCCTCAACATCGAGGGCCTACAAGGCGGCCAGCGCGTCGATCTCGGGCAGAAGCGCCGCGTCACGGACTTTGCGCTGTGGAAGTTCAGCCCAGCAGACGCGCAACGACAGATGGAATGGGACAGCCCGTGGGGGCGCGGCTTCCCCGGCTGGCACATCGAATGTACCGCTATGGCGGCCAAGTACTTAGGGCCGTACTTCGACATCCACTGCGGCGGCGAGGATCACGTCCCGGTCCACCACACCAACGAGATCGCCCAAGCCCAAGCCTGCTACGACACGCGGCTAGCCGAATTCTGGCTCCACGGCGCGTTTCTACAACTCGACGGGGAGAAGATGTCCAAGTCGAGCGGCGACTTCCTGCGCCTCGAATCCCTCGTCGAAGAGGGCTATGATCCCCTCGCCTACCGCTTTTTCTGCCTCGGAGCGCGCTACCGCGCCAAGCTCTCCTTCACTTGGGAAAGTCTTAGCGGCGCGGCCACGGCCCTCGATCGACTGCGCACCGCCGCCCACGCTTGGGGTGAGCCTTCTGAACCCGACGACCGCTACGTGGCTGCATTCAAAGAGCGCGTCGAGGACGACCTCAACATGCCGCGCGTCCTCGCCCTGTGCTGGGAGCTCGTGGCCGACGATCTCCCCGACGCCGCCAAGAAAGCCACGCTCCTGCACTTCGACCAAGTCATGGGCTTGGGGCTAGCCGAGTGGACGCCGCGCGAGGCGGAGATACCCGACGCGATTCACGCGCTCGCCGCTCAGCGCCAACAGGCCCGTGACGCCAAGGACTGGGCCACGGCCGACGCCCTGCGCGACGAAATCGCCGCGGCCGGCTACGAAATCGAAGACACCCCCCAAGGCCCCAACATCCGCCCGCTCAAAACCTAATCGAACGGACGCCCATGTCCCGCATCCTCGTCGCCGAGTGCAAGCAAGAAATCTCCTCCTTCAACCCAATCATCGGCACGTACGACAACTTCTCCATCCGCCGCGGCCCCGAGTTGCTCACCTATCACCAAGGCCGCGAGACCGAGTTGTGCGGTGCCTTGCAGGTCTTCGCCGACAGCCACATCGACGTCGTCCCCACGTACGGGGCCGTTGCCCCCTCGGCCGGGCCTTTAGACCAACAGGACTTCGAGCGCCTTGCCGCCGAGCTGCTCGACGCGGTCACGCCGCGCCTAGCCGACGCCGACGGCATGTACTTCTGCCTGCACGGTGCCATGGGCTGCACCGAGGAACTCGACCCGGAAGGCTACTTGCTGCAAGAGATTCGCCGCAGCGCCGGTCCCGACTTCCCCATCGTGATCTCGCAAGACCTCCACGGCATCCTCACCCACCGCATGTTGGAGCACTCAAACGGCCTCGCCATTTATCACACCTATCCGCACGTCGATTTGGCCGACACCGGCCGCCGCGCCGCGTACTTGCTCCTCCAAGTTCTCGCCGGCGCGCAGCCCGTAGTGGCCCGCGTGCGAGTACCCGCGCTCGTGCGCGGCAACGAACTCATCACTGCCTCCGGCGTGTACGGCGAGACCATCCGCTACTGCCAAGCCCTAGAGGAGCAGCCCGACATTCTCGCCGCCGGCATGATGATCGGCAACCCATTCACCGATGTGCCCGAGCTGTGCTCCCAAGCCATCGTCGTGGCCGATGCCGACCCCGACCTCGCCCGCAGCGAGGCCCTGCATCTCGCCGCTGATTTTTGGGAACGGCGCGCACTCATGCAGCCCGACCTCGTATCCGTCGAAGACGCCGTCTCCCAAGCTGCCCAATACAGCGGCCCAGTGCTCTTCACCGACGCAGCCGACGCTCCCTCCTCGGGCGCGACCGGCGACAGCAACGTGCTGCTCCAAGCCCTACACGCCAACGGGTACTCTGGCCAAGTACTCGCCCCCCTAGTAGATGCACCCGCCGCGTACATGGCCCACGACGCCGGACTCGGTGCGCGCATCCACGTGGTCTTGGGCGGCTCGCTCGACTCGCGCTTTGCCCCGCTCGACCTAGAGGTAGAAGTCACCCAACTCGGCGACGGCGAATATCTCTGCGAATCTTGGAACACGCCCCAGCACGCCGGGCCTACGGCCGTGCTGGAAAGCGACAATCTCACCATCGTCTGCGTCAGCCGCTCGGTGCCCTTTATCGATCGCTCGGTTTTTATCGCCCACGACATCAACCCCAAGGACTACGACCTCATCGTCATCAAGTCACCGCACTGCCAGTGGCACTTTTTCGACGAATGGGCCGAGATAAATTTCAACGTCGATGCCCTTGGCTCGACCAGCGCGAACTTGCCCACCCTCGGGCACCGCGTCTGCCAGCGGCCCATGTATCCACTCGAACTCGATGCCCCTTTTGACCCAGTCGCCGAAATGTTCGGCACAGGAGCCTAGCTTTATGCCCACTATCAAACAATCCGTCTGCTTCAACCCCTTCACCAGCAGAGGCCTCAGCCCGCAGGAACTCGTCGCTGCCGCCGCCCGCATCGGCTACCAATCCGTAGAGATGGCGGCCCAAGAACACTGGCCCCTGATTCAAGACCACGGCCTCGCCATCGCCATTGTCTCCGGCCACGCTTCCCTGCCCGACGGCCTCAACAAGCCCGAAAACCACGACCGCATCGAAGACGAGTTGCTCGCCAACATCGACCTCGCCGTTGAATGCGGCATTCCCTCGCTGATTTGCTTTTCCGGCAACAGCGAGGGCCGCTCCTCAGAAGAGGGCCTCGCCAACTGCGTCGCCGGTCTGCGCCGCGTCACCGGAGCCGCCGAGGAAAAAAGCATTACCCTCTGCATGGAATTGCTCAACTCGCGCGTCAACCATCCCGACTACCAGTGCGACCGCACCGCTTGGGGCGTGGCTCTGTGCCGGGCCGTCGGCTCGCCCCGCTTCAAGCTGCTCTACGACATCTACCACATGCAGATCATGGAAGGCGATCTCATCCGCAACATCACCGACCACATCGACTGCATCGGCCACTTCCACACGGCCGGCAACCCCGGTCGCCGCGACCTCGACGACCAGCAGGAGATCTACTACCCGCCGATCATGCAAGCCATCGCCGCCACTTCCTACGACGGCTATGTCGGCCACGAGTACCGACCCAAGGGCGATGCCATTGATTCGCTCGAACACGCTTTTGAGGTCTGCAATGTCTGAAACCTTCCAGCGATGGTCACACGAGGGCAAAGTATCCGCAGATGAACGCAGATGGCGGGATGACGTTGTTTGGGGCGTACACGAGATTTTCAAATGGCCTGTGAGATAACAATCGCGCCCACCGGCGGCGCGCTCGGCGCTGAGATCAAAGGCTGCGACCTATCCGCACCGCTCGCGCCCGACCAAGTCGCACAAGTGCGCCAAGCACTGCTCGACTACGGCGTGGTCTTCTTTCGCCAGCAGCAACTCAGCGACGAAGACCAAGTGCGCTTCACTGCGTACTTTGGCAAACCCGTACCGCACGTGCGCAAGCAGCGCCCACGGCGAGTCAAGGAGATTTTCCTCATCTCCAATGTCAAAGAAAACGGCGAGCCAATCGGCGAACTAGGCGATGAACTGATTCCCTTCCACTCGGATCTTTCCTACCTACAACGCCCCGGCACCCTGTCGGTACTCTACGCAGTGGAAATCCCCTCGGAGGGCGGCCAGACCCAGTGGTGCAATTGCACTGCGGCCTACGAAGCACTCGACGACGCTTGGAAAACCCGTCTCAAGGGAATGCGCGCCGTGCATCGCCACTACGTCGAAGCGCAAAATCCCCCCGAGCACATCGCCCACCCCATCGTTCGCACCCATCCCGAAACAGGTCGCCGCTCGCTCTACGTAGGGCCGCACCTGACCAAATACGTCGTCGGCCTCAGCCGCCAAGAAAGCGACGCCCTGCTCGGCAAACTGTACGCCCATCTCGAACAGCCGCGCTTCGTCTGGACCCATGAGTGGCAAGTCGGCGACCTCGTTCTCTTCGACAACCGCCCGACCATGCACCGCCGCCTCGCCTTCCCCCCAGACCAGCGCCGTCTGATGAAACGCACTCAGGTTTTCAACGACGAAATACCTGTGGAGTGAACATCGAAAAAAATATGTCATGCGTAGCGTGTTCGTTCTGATATTCGCCTTGTCGATGATCGCTTGTGGCGACGGCGACCACCAGCCTGACAAACAATCTTCCAACCCGCTCTATCCGTCTGGCTCGGAACAGGTCCAACGAGGCCAGGTTGTGCCGGTTGAGGGATCTTCGGTGTCAGGGGCCGAGGTGGTTATCATCGACGCAAAGCGTTTGGTAGTGCTAGCCCGTGCGCCGGTGGACGACCAAGGAGGCTTCGTGGTCTCTGTACCCCAGCGGCCGAGCTACTGGTTGGGCGTTTCCGGTCCCTATATGACAACCTACATCGATACGGCGTTCGCTTTTACGAGAGAGGCCATAACCGTCGGAGAGCCTCCTCGGTCGCATGCTGCGGGCAAGGCCGCACAAGCGGCGGGCATACTGGGCGATGTCAACAACGATGGTCAAGTCGATCTTGTGGATGCGCTGCTCGTGCTGCTCTACACTTTAGGACGCGTCTCTTTCGTAGCACCTAATCAAGGCAATATCTCCCTAGGTGACGTCAACGAAGACGGCCAGATCACCCTAGCGGACGTCCTGTTTATCATGACCTATGTTGCGAATCCGCTTGACCCGACGTTGCCGGATGGAATCGGTTTAGCGGTCGCCGTTGATCAAGATCGGGCTGTGTTGATCTCGCTCTATGAAACTACTGGCGGCGATAGCTGGGAGGACAATACGAACTGGCTCACCAGCGCGTACTCGCTGGATCAATGGTACCGCGTCGAAACCGACGGTGCAGGGAGAGTCACTAGCTTGGACCTAGACTACAATGGCTTGACGGGGTCAATACCCGAAGCGTTGGGACAACTCAATAACCTGCAATACCTAGATCTCGGCTACAACTACTTGATAGGAACTATCCCCGAAACGTTGGGCAATCTCAACAGCCTGCAATTCCTAGACCTCAGCTACAACGAGTTGACGGAGACGATTCCCGAAGCATTGGGACAACTCAATAGCCTGCAATACCTATACCTGAACCAAAACCAATTGACGGGGACAATTCCCGAAGCGTTGGGACAACTCAATAGCTTGGATACCCTGTGGCTCGGCAACAATCAGTTGACGGGGGCAATTCCCGAAGCATTGGGACAACTCGATAGCCTGAATGCCCTATGGCTCGGCGGCAATCAGTTGACGGGGGCAATTCCCGAAGCATTGGGACAACTCAATAACCTGCAAACTTTGGGACTCGGATACAACGAGCTGGCAGGGACAATTCCCGAAGCGCTGGGACAACTCAACAACCTGCAAACCTTGGGACTCGGCGGCAACGAGTTGACGGGGTCAATTCCCGAAACATTGGGACAACTCGATAGCCTGCAAACTTTGGGACTCAACGAAAACCAATTGACGGGGACGATTCCCGAAGCACTGGGACAACTCCATAACCTGCAAACCTTGGGACTCGGCCACAACCAGTTGACAGGGGCAATACCCGAAGCATTGGCACAACTCCATAACCTGAAATACCTAAACCTCAGCCACAATCAGTTGACAGGGGCAATACCCGAAGCGTTGGGACAACTCGATAGCCTGCAATACCTAATCCTCAGCCACAACGAGTTGACGGGGACGATTCCCGAAGCATTGGGACAACTCCATAACCTGCGAGGCCTGTGGCTCAAAGGTAACCAGTTGACCGGGTGCATACCTTTAGCATTGCAAGCATTGCAAGCTAAAGCGAGCAACGACTTAGATGACCTAGGGCTAGCCTTCTGTCAGTGAACGCCGCTTCGATCAGGTTTGCGAACCGCCCCTACAACGGTTGATTCCCCCTCCGCGCTATCTGCATGATCTGCGCCATCTGCGGTTTAGTTTGCGCATTTCAAACGAAGACAATACCATAATCCCCCGGCAGATCGTCTGTCCGCGTTCAGTTTCCTCTTTCGCTCTATAAAAACCATGTTCAAAGCACTCATCCTCCATGAGCACTCTACCCTCATCGAAGAACTCGACGAAAGTCGCCTACCCGCCGGCGACGTAGAAATCGCCGTTGCGTATTCCTCGCTCAACTACAAGGACGGGATGATTCTCAACGGCCTCGGCGGCTTGGTCAAAACCTATCCCCACGTCCCCGGCCTCGACCTCGCCGGCACCGTCGTCCACAGCCAGAGCGACCAGTTCCAACCCGGCGACCAAGTCATATGCACTGGCTGGCGCGTCGGCGAAATCCACTGGGGCGGGTACGCGCAAAAGGCGCGGCTCAAGGCCGACTGGCTCGTGCCCCTACCCGCCGGTCTGACCCTGCGCAATGCCATGGGCTTGGGTGCCGCTGGCCTGACCGCGGCCATCTCCTTAGAAGCCCTCGAAGCCCACGGCCTCGCGCCCGACAAAGGCGAAGTCCTCGTCACCGGCGCGGCTGGCGGCGTCGGCTCCCTATCCGTCCTACTCCTCGCTGCACTGGGCTACCAAGTCGCCGCATCCACTGGCCGCCCCGAACTCGAACCCTATCTAAAAGACCTCGGTGCCCAGACCATCATCCCGCGCCAGGACCTCGCCGAGCCATCCAACAAACCCTTGGAAAGTGCGCGCTGGGCCGCCTGCATCGACTCGGTCGGCGGCACCACTTTGGCCCGCGTCTTGGCTCAGATGAACTACGGGGGTTCCGTCGCTGCCGTGGGCTTAGCCGGAGGAGCCCAACTCACGACCACTGTAATCCCCTTCTTGCTGCGCAGCGTCAACATCCTCGGCATCGACTCCGTGTTTTACCCAGCTGAGCGCCGCGCCGCCGCTTGGGCGCGCCTAGCCACCGCACTGCCCTTGGAAAAATTAGATCGCATCTGCACTGAGGTCGGTTTAGCCGACGTCCCCCGCCTCGGCAAGGACATTTTAGCGGGCAAAGTGCAAGGGCGCGTCATCGTCAATCCCAACCAGTAAGGAAAAACACACTATGCGCCGATTAACGCTGTTACTCCTCACCCTCGCCATCACTCAAGCTGGAGCTGACTCCAACATGCCCGGTACCGACCGCATCACCTACTTCGGCTACGAAGACTGCATCCTGCTCGAAAATGCCCACACCCGCGTCGTCCTCACCTCGTCGGCCGGTCGCGTCCTCGAATACTCGCGCAAAGGCCCCAACGCCATCTACCTCGACCCCGCCCAAGAAGGCGCGACCTTTGAGGGCGGCGATCCTCGCTTCGGTCCCACCGGCGGCCGCCTCGACATCGGCCCGGAAATGATCATCCCCGCTCATCCCGACCTCTGGCTTGGGGAGTGGGAAAGCCAAATCACCGGCCCGCGCTCAGCGCGTCTGACCAGCAAAAAGGACGTGCCGACCGGCGTCCAGCTCATCCGCGACTTCCAACTCGCCGAGCACTCCACTCACTTGAGCGTCACCCAAACCATCAAAAACGTCTCTGACAGCGCAAAACACTGGGGCCATTGGAGCCGCACCTTTGGCACGGGCGGCGGCATCGTAATCATTCCCCTGACGCCGAGCCGCTTCCCGGATTCCTATGTCATGTACGGCCCCGGCCCGGTCATCAACTACCGCCCTGAAGACCCCAACATCCGCATCCGCGACAACTTCCTCGAAGTCCTCTCTACGCCGCTCAGACCTAAGCTCGGCATGGACTCGCAAGCCGGGTGGTTTGCCTATCTCGACCGCAACGATCTACTGTGGGTCAAGCGCTATCCAGTGTACCCCGACCGTCCCTACGGCGAACTGGCCGGACTGACCATCTCAATATGGTATTACGAGGATCTGATGTGCGAGTTGGAGCCGATCGGCCCGCGCGAAGACATACCGCCCGGCGGCGAAGCCTCCTTCACCGAGGACTGGTGGCTCCTGCCCTACACCTACCCCCAGGACGGCAGCGACCTCGACCTCGAAGCCATCAGCGCCTTGGTGGAACGAGAGGCGCGCTGAGTATAAAAAACCGCCGCTAACTTATGGCGTTAGCGGCGGTTAATCTTATCCCCGAAATCAAATGCGACCCGAAATTGGCGGTCTCATCGGCCCACGTCCTCCCTCACGGCAGCTTCGTCATCTTCTTAGCTTCCACGCGCCCATCCACCTCGATCCGATAGAGATACACCCCAGCCGCCACATTCCTATCCACCTCATCGCGACCGTCCCAAGTAAAACGATGCGTACCCGCCGGTAGTGCCCCCTGCCACACCTGCCGCACCCGACGACCCAACACGTCGTACACCGTCAGCGAAACCCCCGCCGCGTCCGTCGCCAAATCAAGGGGAATCACCACAGCCGGATTAAACGGATTGGGATAGCTGTCGCCCAGCCGATACTGCGTCGGCACAGCACCCGCCGTCATCACTGCCGTCGGCTGCCCTCCTCCCGAATTCTTGAGCACATGCACGCCGCCCAAGGC
>JAJDYK010000023.1 GCA_022825185.1 Candidatus Latescibacterota bacterium
ATAGCCTGTCGATAGAGCTGAATCGCTTTGTCCGTCTCACCCCGCCTCGAATACAAGCGCGCCAATTCCCGGTAGAGAGCCGGATCGGTGGGGTCGTGGCGGATCGCTTCGCGGTACTTGACAATGTCCGTGTCGATCGATCTCAGCATCTCGAATCGACGCATCACCTTCCGCCCACTCTCCTTCTGCCTTAGGCGCATCAGACAGTTGGCCAGATCGAAGTGCGCCTTCGTGTGGTGCGCATTGAACTGAATGGCCTTCTCGAGATGCTGGCGCGCACTCGCGAAATCCTTGGCGGCGAGCTGTAGCGCACCTAAGTGCGCCCAAGTGTCCGCGTGGGTCGAGTCAATCTGCAGCGTTCTTCGCAAAACCACTTCGGCCGCGCTCCGTCGCCCCTGCTTCCCCAGCAGGTAGCCCAGCAGATTGCGCGCCTCCACATCGTCGGGACGGATTCCCACTGCAATCTCCAGCGCTTCGATGGCTCCATCGTAGTCGCCTCGCCGCTCCCGCAACTGCGCCAAAGCCTTGTGGGCGGGCTGATAGCCGCTATCGGCTTCTATCGCTCGCGCCATCAGTTCTTCCGCCTCTTCGTGGTGTCCCGCTGCGGAGCGCACGGAGGCCAAGTTGTAATGGGCTGCCGCGTACTCGGGCTTGAGGGATATCGCTTGTTGGTACGACGACGCGGCTTGGTCGAGACGACCCTGCCGCGCCAGACTGTTGCCGAGATCGTAGTGGATGACCGGATCTTGTGGATCTAGCTGCACCGCGCGTCGCAGCAGTAGAATCGCTTCGGCGGATTCACCGCGCGCCGAATGCTCAAGCGCGCTGTCGAGCAGGGCTCGCGCGGTTTCCTGCTGCCGAACCGCCTGTTTCTCTACAGGCCCCTCGCAGGCGCTTAGTAGGAAGAAGACGAGGACGGCGGGCATGACACTCGCAGATCCAAGTACTCTTTAATTTTGGGCATCATCTTCGCGATCCCCCCAATCGGCTAGTACGGATCCCAACGCGTCTTCATGGACCACGACCTCGTCGGCGAAGTCCACGCGGAGTTGGACGAGCAACGAGTCCATCTTCTGATGCTCGGCGCGCAGACGGAGGATCACTTCAATATTCCGTTCCACTGCCTCATAGGGACGCGCCGGTGTCTGACTCTTTTCGGCGATGCGCAGAACGGAATACCCGCCCGGTACTTCGAGGGGGCCTAGCAGCGCACCCACTTCCGAGTCGAGAGCGAGGGGCGCGAGGGCCCCTAAGAGCGGATTGTCCCTCGTGACGAGCCACATCGACCCGCCTCTTTTCTTCGTCACCTCGCGAATGCTGTGTACCCGTGCCAAGGAGTCGATGGGGGTCCCCGCTTCTGCTTGGCCTCGGAGTCGTTGCGCCAGCGTAAGGTCCGCGACGAGGACCTCATCAACGCGAACCGTCGGACGCGGACCATACAACTCAGGATGTTTCTCGTAGTACGCCCGTTTCTCGACATCCGCTACCTCAATGCGACCGGCGACGACCCGCCGGAGGCTGTCGATCATCATTTCTTCCCTCAGCGCCTCGATCTGATCGCGCACCAGGGATTCGCGGTCCATGCCACGACGCTTGGCTTCCTCGACGACCAGCCGATCCCGGGCCTTCGTGCGCAACCAGCCCTGCATATCCTCCCCGGCGGCGGCCAGATCGACGTCGGATGACAAGAGCTGACCACCCGTCCAAGTACAAAGTGGCTCCGACGCTGGGCGATCTTCGCCCAGAGACTCACAGACTAGGCCATGCGCATCCGCCAAGCTGTCGGCAAAGGACTCGAAGACGCGGCTCCTCTCGCGTACGCGGAACTCCTTGAGCACAGCATCCCACCAACTCGCCACGTTGGCGGGGCGACGGTCAATCAAGCGAAACACGTGAATCCCGTAGCGGGAAGTCAGAGGTTCTGGGTAGGTTTGACCAGGCTCCAGCGACAGAATCTGCTCTCTGATCTCCGGGAGCACCTGGGATACAGACATGTAGCTAAAGTAGCCCCCCAGGCCTCCTGTCTCGTGGTGAGTCGAACGTTCGACGGCGAGTACATCCATCGGCTCTCCCGCATCGAGAGCCTCGAGCACGCTCCACGCATCGGCCTCATTCGCCAGCATCACGTGCTGGAGCAGCACCTCTTCGGTAAACCCCTCTTCAATGGCGAAGGTCTGGATGCCCGACGTATCGAGCCCCGCGCCGACCGCGACCGCGTTGAACAGGGCGCGCCAGAGGAGCTTGCTCTCGCGCTGCTCAAGGGCCGTTGCGATTTTCGGCGCTGCGTCCAGCTTCCTGCGTTGTCCCTCCAGCGCCAGCAACCGTCTGTCTATCATCGCATTTAGCAGTTGGCGTCTCGTGTCGAGACTGGCGGGATCTTGGCCGCGATGGGAAGAGGCGAGAAGCGTCGTCGCCATCTCGTCATACGCCCCGACATCAATCGTATCCCGGTCGATGACGGCGACGACGATAGGCTTCGGCTCGTATTGTTCGGTCTGTTCGCAGGCCAGCAATCCCGCTGTTAGCAAAATAACAGCGCGCGACGAGATCCTCATCATCGATCGGTTCCGAGACCCGCAAACACATCCACGAAGATCATGGTGTTCGTGTCGGCATCTTCTCCGTGAACGCTGCGTCGCGTCCACCGTATGCCGATGTTCGCGGTCAGCTCGTAGCCCAGATACGCCGCCTGATTGGAAAACTGCGACGCTAAAGTCAAGCGACTGAAGTCGTCTTGGTAGTCAACGGCACCACCCTCAGGGCGGCTCTTCAGGTTATTGAAAAGCTCGTACTCGCTGCCAAGGCCGAGAGTCATCTGCGGGGAGATGCTATAGCTGACGAGAAAGAAGAAGAGTTCAGCCAGATCGCGCGTGCTGCGCTCACGTGGATTAGTCGGCGTACGAGAAGAAAACCGCTGCTTCCACTGCGGCCACAAAAGCACAGTCTGCGTTGCCCAGAATTGACGATCGGCCTTGTTGATTAGACCCAAGAACCGCTCATTCTGCGTTCCCACCGCCGCATCTCCCTGCTGATTGTAGGCGTCGTACTTGAGCTTCGTCTGCGTCGTAACGAATGGATTCCAATCTACCTGCAGGTAGAGGGTGTTGATAAAGGTATCCTGTGCGATCAACGGATCGCTGAAGTCCTGCATCGTACCGGGAGAGAAGGCCGGCTGCACCCACTGGATGAGATTGTCGGGGATATCGTCCTTGACCGCGCGGACGAACTCCATTAGCTGGATCGACAGACTGCGCTGCGGATATTCCTTCTTCAGCGTCAGCAGACCGTACGTGGAAGCTGCCCGACGGTCGCTGGAGTGCTGTTCCATCCGCGAGCGCCCAACCATGAGGCGGCTGTTTGGCATCAGTTCGACACCAGCGTAGAGATTGTATCCCTTGCTGTCTCGCTTGTACGGATAATCCGCTTCCGTGTCGTTTTCAAAACGGTCGATGACGGTATTGTTGTTCATGTCCGTACCGAAAAGGAATTCGGGTGGATCGACGTGGTAGCGGAAGAACGGCTCGCTGTAATCAGGCTGGTTGTTCTGGTTCTGATTGAAGTCGGAGATGAAGTCCTGGTTCTCGTCGAGACCCGGAAACACCTCCCGGTCGGGGAATTGATTCTGGTTTGGAAACAAGGCACTCAGATTCACGGCGCGGCGCTGCCAGTCGGGAAAGCGATCTTGGTCGTCGTTATCGTCGATGAGTTCGTAGAGATAATTCTTCTCGTCTTCGTAATCGATGAAGCCTTGCGAGTCGGGAATGAACATAGATGTCGAGTACCCAGGCTCAACGCTAAAGAACTCCCCGTAGCCGAAGAAGGGGTACGCAATCTGCGATGCCGTGGCGTAATAAGCCTCAGACGCGTCGTGGGCGAGGGCTTGGTTGCTGCGGATGGTTTGGTTGGGGAACCGTCGGTTGCGCCGATTGCTCACGTACTCAGATCGGAGGTTGAAGCCCCCCACGTCGCTGATCGCCAGATTCACCCCTCGCAACTCGTTGCTCGAAGGAATCCCGTACTGAAAGCGGATAAATCGCTGGTTGGAGGCATCCGTGACGTTGCCCTCTGCTTGGGCGACGGGCAGGAAGGCCGGCTCTAGCGTCGCGTTGGTCTGCAAGTTCGATGCGACTTCTACGAGATAGTCGTTGGCCACGACCAGCCCCACTTCGATGCGCTCGATCTCCCGGAAATCGGTGATATCCTCACCGGGGCCTGGTCGGAAATCGGTCTCAATGTTATATGTCAGGGTGACCGTATTGGAACCGCTGGCCTCTAGCAGGCCTTCGCGCGCCACACCCCCTTCGATGATCGGGTCGATCTCGGGATGCTCAACGCCGTTGATGAAGATGCGCTCGCGGAGCAGCAGTGCGCCGCCGACGCCATCTTCTGGCGAGTCGTCTGACAGGCGCACGATCAGCCGCTGGACATTTCCCGCATTCAGGCGACCGCCGAGGACGCCACGCAGCGAATTTTCGTCGAGGGAGAGCGCTGAGTTTTGGTGAAAGCTCGTCAGATACGTTCCACCCACTGTCGCGAAATCGCCGACGCCGACGCGTCCGTTCATGCCGAGTAACTGAGTGAAGGTCGTTTGGCGCGCCGCTCCTTGATCGACAGCGACAGCCACGCGCCCAGGCGAATCGGCCCGCGCCGCCAAGATGCTTACTCCGTATTTATCGGTCTGGAAGTCCCATTGCAGACCGTCGAACAGTGGTTTGGAGAAAGTGAGCGGCGTCATCGTGGTGCGGATGCCCTCGCCGATGGTCAGGGAGGTGTGGAACTGCCCCTTGGCCCCAGAGACCACGATGAGACGATTGAACCACTGGCTGAAGTTCGGATCTTTCCAAATTCCGCTCCCGAAATCCCGCGGATACTCATTCGTGAAGTTGTAGATATTCCAGCCCTTGGTGAAATAATTGCCGTAGAGGTCGTAGTAGCGGTCGCCTTCGAGCTCGGTTCTCACATATCGCCGGTACTGGTTCCGAGCATAGTTGGTGTAAGCACTCCCCTGCCAGCCGTATAGTGAGTAGAGCGCTTGGGGCAGATACCACTTCCGCAAAGTTGGAACCAGTGTCTCAGGACTGATTCGGGCTCCGTCCGTGATGTAGGGATTGAACAGACCAATTTCGACAGCTCCACCTGGCGTCCCCTGCAGTAGCAGAACGGCTAGGGTGGAGCCGACCCATTTGCACTTCATGTCCAGCTCTCCCGTGTTAGTTTCCCGCCGCGTATCGTCATTAGATCAACCTTTCTAACTAATAGGCTACACTTACCAGCAGGGTTTTGGCCTCCTGCCCTGCTTCTGTCGGCACCTCTATGCGGCAGACATAGATCCCGGGTGGCGCAGGCCGATCATCCACCATCCCATCCCACACTAGCTGCTGTGTCTTCCCTAGCTGGCCGGCGACGACTCGGAGCAGGTCCCCTGACAAGTTGTAAAGCCGTAGCTCAGCAGCAACTTTGGTGCGAAACAGATCGAAGGTAATGCGTAAATCGTCGTTGATAGCGTCGCCGTTTGGCGTGATGACGCGGCTCGATGCAACGAGATTACGGATAGTACCTCCTGAGGTTGTGTTCGGCAAAAAGACGAAGAGGGCCTCTCGGTCCGTGCGATCGAACTCGCCATCGCCGTCGTCGTCAACTTCTAACGGCCTCACCTCTTGCCGATTATCCGGTTGTGCCGAGTTTGCCACGGCTGCGAGAAAGCGGGTGGGATTGCTCAGCGGTCGCGCCGTGAACATCACCTCCACTGAGTCCCGCAGCGTGCGTCGGGGCATGGCGACGACGAGCGTATCGACAGTGGACTCGACAGACCCTTCGACCTCTTCACCATTGATGCGTAGCGACACATCCCGCACTTGCCCTGGCACGGGTAGAATTACGCGATCGAATCCCTGATCTCTGACCGTGAAGGTCGGTTGCAGCACGTAGCGAAAGTCCTGCCACTCGCCAGCGATGGCCTCGCGTGGATAGATCGCGGCCTCAACGCCCTTTTGCACCAGTGCTTCGTCGAAGTGCAGAGTCACCGCGTTGAGGACCGGCGTGATTTTAGGATCGTCGGTCTCCAGACTCACCCGCATTCGCAATAGCCGTCTAGGGGTGGGCGACCGAAAGGACTGGCCCGACGAAAGGTGCGGCTCACTCCAACCACTCCAGTCCGCCCCCTCCTTGGGCACTTCGACGATCTCACCCCGCACCACTTTGGGCAGCTTATTGTACTGCGCCTCCGTGATCTGCTCACCGTTCTTCTTGAAAAAGAATTGCTCCACATCGAGTTCATTGCCCGTTCGAGTCTGCACGGTGATTCGGGTCCCCGGCGGGGTGTCGGCATCCCACGAGATCCCCGTAATGCTCTTGGCCCCCCCGAGGTCGATGAAATCGGATGTCAAGGCCGCTTGTGCCGGATAGCCAGCGGAATAGATGAATACTTCCAGCATGATATAGCCAACCCTTCTGTCCTGGACATCGAAGTGGTTCCAGAACAGATAGCGGCCGACTCGATCTTCTAGGTGGTGGTCGAAGACGTAGCGCACCGGTGCCCGGCTGTTATCGACGAGTGAAACGCGCGTGTAGTCAAAGGGACTGCGGAATGCATCGTCCCGGGCGATCGGCGTCCCGTCCGTCATCTCCAAATTGTAGCCGTTGTTGGTACCGCCGATTCCGAATGTCGTTCGGCCTAGATGATTGGGAGGCCACTGGTAGAACACGATCCGGCTGACGTGGAAGAGGGCACCTAAATCCCACTCGAACCACATCCCGCCATCCTGCCAGAAGCGATTGAGGTTATTGGCAATCAAGGGCCATGCATTATCGACGGTTCCATCGCGCAGCTCTTCCACTTTTGGGCGTCCCGAGCGGATCGTCCCCCCCCGATCAAAGGTCGTCAACGCGATATTATCGCCGATCGCGGTCACCTCAATCTCGGCCAGCGCCGCGCCTTCCCCAACCTCGTGGGGCAGGAAACGGATGTAGTGCACGGGCTTGAAGTCCAGCGACTTGCCCAGCACCATGTTCTCGCCGGTCGCTACGTCTCCAAAATCCTCAATCGACAAGGGAATGACGATCTCTCCCAACTCGTTGGGCTCGGCAGTCGTGAACACGCGCTGGAATCGCCAGACATCCTCGGACGGAGACACCGTCGAACCTTCGCTGACAAAAACCGAGAAATCCCGGAAGGGGCGGACGTCGAGGGTGTCGGGAAAGACCAAGCGGATCTCCTTCAGCAGGACGAGGCGGCCCAAGTCGATGTGTATCCACGCATTGTCGGGATCGGCACCGGCATCGGGCTGCCACCACGTGTCGTGGTCGTTATCGAACAGAAACCGAGCGTCGCGGTTGTTCGAGTGTGCCGTCAGACCACCGAAAACCTCACCACTTTTTCGGGTGGGATGTGAGAACAGGGACATGTTATCCATCGGATCGGTGTCCGTTCCGTACCACCCCAGCTCGATCTTTCCGTCTTGCCGCAACTGAATGGCCCCAATCGGGCTCGTCCACTGCTGCCAATCACTGAGACGATCGAAGCGAATCTCATCAGCCACGGCGTGACTGGACAGCAGCCATGCGGCCATGGCGATGATATACAAGCTTGTTTTTGCCATAGTCTTAACTCCCTAGTAGACGACGGGCACTGTCAGTAGCTGCCGTGCGATCTCCCTTTGGGTATTTACCTCGATCACAAGAAGATACAAGCCTGGAGGGACTAAGTTGCGGTCATCACCGAGACCGTCCCAAGACACCTGCTGAGCCGATCGGCCCCGATTCTCAGCGGCCAAGGTCGCGATATAGCGTCCGGCGACATCGTACACCTTTACGGTCACATCTGCTTCATCGACGAAGAGGACGCTGAACTCGACGTGGATTTCGTCATTCACCCGGTCCCCATTGGGTGTCAGAGCCGGCTGCATGAGGCGGACTCCATCGAGAACGGTCGTCCTCGCATCGCGCGAGAAGACCTGCAGACTGTTGGTGTGGACATCGTCCCGGGCATCCCCCCCGTCCACTGACTGGGGCAGGTTGGCACTGGCAGCATCGATGACCTCCCCGGCGAAGATCGTGGAAGAGGTAAAAAGGGAGGATTCGAGAGCGATGCGGACGGGAACATCATTGTCGCGCGACACCCGATTGGAGGCGAAGGAGATGAAAAGCTCACCATCGATGGCAATCCCATCCCCGGGCCAGACGCTGTCGGGAACCACCGCGACGAGGTCCGCATCGCCCATCCTCAGCCCCTCAAAGCGAGTGCCAAAGGGGACCGTCAGCCGCACGGCATCGAAGCCCTGTAAATCGCTGGAGAAGTCCGCCGCGATGTCAAAGTGTAGTTGACGTCGCTCTCCGACGGGGAATTCTGCTGGCTGCGCCTCAGTCGTCAGCCCTGTCGAAGCAGCACCTGCTAGGGAAACCTCGCCGACGAGCGACGAGGCGAGCAGTGGAGAAACCTCAAACTGTAGTGAATCTAGACGACCGATAGACAGCACATCGTCCGTCAAGAACGTCGCCCGGAATTGCAAGTACTGGCGACCGTCCGGCGATCGGTTCAACTGACCGGATGAGCGATAGGGTGAAGACCACGGTGACCAGTTGGTCTCGTCGTCGAGAACGACACTGCGCTGATTGGGATAGCGGACGGAGAGACTCTCCCGTCGGGGCAGCGAGGCGCGCTGCCATTCCGACTCTGTCGCCTCCTTGTCGCGCCCGAAGTCATCTACGACGTAGTAAGCCAGCGGTGTGTCGTCAGTGCCGGAACGCGTTTCTATGAGCAGCCGGGCGTCGCCTTCGGGGTCTTCGACGAGCACGTCCGCTTCCCGGTCTCGTCGCAGCGAGCGGAAGGAGTAGGAGATCTCGCCGAAATTGACGGGCTCGTCGAGTGGAATGGCGGTGGAAACGTAGTTTACCTTGGTCGGGACGCCCTCGCCATAGACTTGGAACTCGGCCATGCTGTAGAACTGGTCCGCCAAACTCAGATCGAGTCGGATGAATCTGGCCGGCTGCAGCGGAAAGCTGACATCGACTCGGCTCTTGGTGTTGGACTTGGTTTCCTCGATGAGGGTGGCAAGCGTCCGCTTGGGGATCGGCTCGGAGCCTTCGAGCAGGAATTCTTCCGCCTCGTTCTGCACCGAGAGACGATACGCCCGCGGCGATCCCTGCTTGTTGGGGATGCCGCGCTTATCGACGCCCGATTGCCGAGGGAAGAACAGGATTCGGTTGATCGGCGTCTCCAAAACCAGATCAAAGGTCCAAACTTCTTCCTGCAGCCGCAGAATCTGGTTGAAGACATGTACCGGCCCCTCACCGATTAGCTGCCGCAGCGAGATTGCCGTCTCGGGATCGCCATCGATGACCACGGCCTCCTCGCGGCTGTAGCCACCGTGCCAGAAACGCGGGTCAACGCCAGCTTGGAAACCGAAGGCCTTGCCTGTTGTCTGTCCCTCCGCCCAAGATAGGCCGAATATATTGGCGAAGGCCCCGGGGCCGACCATGATGTTTTCCCATGGCCGCAACTCTCTGGGCTGCAAGGCACCCGGAGCGGTCGTGTCGTCAAGGGCGACGGCCTTCTGACGCACCTGTGACCACGAGAAATCCCCCGCCGCCCCTCCAACCTGCACGACGCGGCGCTGACCGTAGCCCGCAACCGCTGTCGCGACTAGCAGGATCGTTGTGGTAAGCATCATTCGCGTGCGCATAAATCCTCCTCTTGCCTACTTTCTCAGTAGGACACCCCCACGATCCGCAGGCGCTCAAATGTCTTGGTCTGCGTTTCGACGCGCAGTCGGACGATGTAGTGCCCCGGAGGCAGTTCGTGGGCCTCGGTCCACGTGGCTAGGTAGCTGCCTGCCGCCTGCTCTTCTTGCTGGAGGGTGTGAACGAGCCGACCCGATAGATCGTGTACTGTAATGCTTACTTGCGCGGGTTCGATGAGGAATACGAGGTCGTACTGCAGCGCCAAGTCGTCGTTCCGTCCATCCCCATTCGGCGTCACGACACCGACGCCCAGATCGAATCGGCCAAGAGGATCGCCAAGGGATCCGAAGACGAGGACGGAATTTGTGCCGAGCAGGTCGGTAGCATCACCGGGAGCGACCTGCTGCGGAACCGCGCCAACTGAATCTAAGAGCCAACCCTGAAACAGGGTCGTGTATCGCAAGGGCGTTGCTGTGAACCTCACGAAGAGCGTGGCGTTGCTCTCTGCCGTGATCCGGCGGCTCGGGAAGAAGAGCGACATGCCGCTGTCGTCAACAAAGACGCTATCGACGCTCACTTGCTCTCGGTCGTCGCCGATCGACACTGATTCCAACTGAGCAGCGCCCGGCATTGCGATGCGCAAACCATCGAATCCCTCGTCGCCGGACAACTCCGCAGTCAAGGCGTACTCCAAGGTCGCCGGCTGGCCCGTAGCAACGGTGGCCACGCCTGCCTGTGGAAAGGGATCGCCGACGAGGGCGATCTCGGCTCGCGTCCCTTGGGCGAGGGGTGACGAGTGGGTGAACTCTAGCGCATCAATCCGGATCACGTCGGTCGCAGTGCCCTCGAAGAAGAATCTGAACTGGAAGAAGGGCCTCGGCATCGGCAAAAAATCGAGGCTGATCTCGTAGGAACCCGTCGAATCGATCGTCACCGGATTCGACCACGCACTCCAGTTTTCTGCATCGTATCTCGCCGTGCGCTCGCGGTCAATGAGGTTCTGGTACGCCTCTGCTGAGATCTCCGTCTCGCTGCCGGTTTCGAGATCGATCTGGAAATAGGACTCAGGCGAGGTGTCGCTGCCCGCCCGTACCTGGAACACGGCCTGCACTGGATCGTCCGAAACCACGTCGGGCTCGGTTGACACGCGGGTCGCGTGGACTGTTAGGCGACCAAAGTTGCGCACACCCCCTCCGCCGAAGTCAATGAAATTGGAGATGTACTGGGCACGGGGCACAAACCCTCGACCAAACACCTCTATCTCGGCGATGTCGAAGGGATTCGGTTCCAGCGTTTCCAAGCGGATATACCTGACTAGCTGCCGTGGAAACTCGGCCTCCGTCCGAACCTCGTTGGAAATCTCGACCCGTGCCAGGGTCTCGTAGATCGGCCGCTCGTCCGCGCCAAAAGAGCGCCCGTCGCTGACCTTGATCTCGTAAGCCCGCAGGAAGGCGGTGCTATCTGCCGGGTTGGGGAAGAAGGCAATCCGCTCGACGGGAAACGAGGCACCTAAATCGAAGACGAAGATCCGGCCGTCCTGAGACTGACCAGGAATCTGGAATCGCTCTCCAGTAGATGTATTTGACCTGCCATCGACGAGAACGTCATTTGGCTGACCGTCGGCAACGCGCGCCCACACTCGCGCTCCGCCTTCCGGTATAAACTCGTCCGGGCCCGTTCCCACATCCGTCCAGCGAACGGCGACGACGATATTCTCATTGGCTTTGAAGCCTGCCGGTAGCAGCGAGTCGGCCGTGACCTGCGCTCCTGCAGCTACTAGCTCCATGCTTTGCCAAGTGTCGCCGCCCTGTCCGATGCGCACGATCTCGATCTGGCCGCCCGCATCAATGCTCAGGAGGAACGTCAGGACAAGCGGGATAGCTACACCCGCGCGTTTGGCTGTGAGGGGCACGTCAGCGTGCCGAGACGGTAGCGGGTGGCTGGTATCCCCTGAAGACCTCGCGCTGGAATCCGTAGGTCAGATTTACGGTCTCCACGGGCTCATCAGCGTAGTTGAAGCGAACGGCAACGTCGTTGACGTGGACGGTCAACTCGGTCACATCTGGAGGCATGGGTGGGAATACAATAAAACCTTCGTGCTCCTGGCCACTGAAGATCATCTTGTCAGCATACATGTGGAGACGCAACAGATCCTCGCGCTCGCGCATGCGCGCATAGTAGTTTCCGGCCCAAGCCAACGCATACGCTCGGTAGTACTCACTGATTTCGAGAAATGTCAGGGGCTTGTAGAAACGCTTGCTAGCGGATCGCAACTCGATCATAGATGGATCGATCTTGACCTTCGGATACGCATAGTTCTTGACCCGAAGGAGAAATACGGTAAATCGCTGGGGTGTAAATGACTCGCCTGGGGGAGTCCAATCGCCGAATGTGAAGGGATTAGTAGAAAGTGGTCCATCGGCCGACCTTGTGGCGAAACTGCGGTTGAGCTCCGCGTCCGTCATCGGTCGAATTGCGATATCGAGTCTCTCGAAGACATAGGCCACTGACCCGTCGTCGTGGACCACCATGTGTTCGCCCTGCTCGGAACTAGGTCGGGGCTGGAGAGGCCCTGGGAAATAGCGCCCACAGCCGAACGCAACCAAAATTAATAGGCAGCTACAAAGCGCTCTCAAAACAACCTCTCCGCGCAAACTCAGATATGTGGTAGAAAAGTTAAGGAGGGAGGACCGTCCTCCCTCCTTAGACGAAAGATAGGGGCGTCTTTTCTACTTACTGCATCAGCGCTTTCACTGCGCCCCAGCTACTCCCTTCCACGGCAGTAGCGTACTCATCGGTGCTTAACAAGGTGAATTCGGAAGAGAATTCCGAGCTATGCGCCCCGCCGTTTTGGATGTGCGTCGTGATTTGGTGAGATCGGCCTCCGCCATCCGCTTCGTTGAGACTCAGGGACATACCGATCGTCTGGCCGGCTTCGAAGACCCAGCGGACGCTTGCGTCGCGGCCGTCCGGCAGGTAAGGATCGTAGGCCTCCATGCGAACTTCGTAGTTCACCGTCACGTCCGTGGCCAAGTGCCCGGCACCCGCTGGAGAGACCACAACGGCCCCCTCAACAGCGCCCGTCTCAGGACCCCACTGCATCTCCGCAGGCTGGTTCCAACGCAAAAAGGACACGAGGGGGTAACCACCGGGACGAGCGTAGTGGAAGGTCCACTGCTGGTGTCCGGTGCGGAGGGCATCAGGTGCCTCGTTCCACACACCGTGGTCGGGATCCAAAATCAACTCGAGGTCATCGTCGTGCCAACCATCGTTCAGTTCGGTGACGTCGGCATTCAGCGTGTCATCAACGACGCGCGTGAATACGTAGAGCCGATTGTCCGGCTCCGGTGTCCAGCCGACGTGGTGAGCGATGTCGAGGTCGCTACGCGATGGAAACTCGCCCTCACCGATCACGTCGCACAACTGGTCATTACCGATGACGAAATCCGAATCGAACCAACCCCAGTCGCTGCCGTCGCCGTCGGGGTTCATGGATCCTGGATTGGGCACCTGCAGGGCAAAATAGCCAACGCCGTTGCAGTTTTCGTATGCTGCTGCCGGGGCTGCGAAACCTGCCAACAGCACAGCGCCGAAGACTATTGTCCCTAGAACTGCTTTCTTGCGCATGAGATCTCCTCTCGTTCGTGTCTTCGCTTCACTCTTTGGCCGAAGGAAGACGGTAGGATTAGCGTGGAAAAATGGCCTCCACACTACTTGTGAATCAACCTAATTACAGGTCAGCGAAGCGATAACTATATGAAAATTAAGCAATAAATTCAAGCCTTTTTTGACTGGTGAGTCAGCAGCAGGCAGAGCAAGACCAATATGGCTGCCATGACTCCCCGCACTCGCTTGACTGCGTCTTTGCAGGGTGAGTAACTTGAAGTTGACGAGGTTCTCCGCGTATTCGGAGTATCGACACGCCGCAGATTAACGATGATGTATTTATGACGCCCAGCAGCGATCCAACTACGCAGACAAAATGGATCCGTCGGATGCTACGAGTTGCGTTGGTAGCAGCGCCCCTTCTATCGGGCTGTAGCGACGATGAAGAACCGACTCCTACCCTCCCTCGATTCAGCGAGGTCGCGGCCGAATCCGGGATCGAATTCCACCACTTCAATGGCGCTGCCGGGGCCTACCACTATCCCGAAACTCATGGCTCGGGTGCCGCATTTGCCGACTTCAACGGCGACGGCTTTCCCGACCTCTACGTCGTGAACAGCGCTGCTAGCCACGGCGTCCTCACCGCTCATCTGCCCGCCAATGCTCTATTCGTAAACCAGACCGACGGGACCTTCGTCGATAGGGCAGCGGAAGCAGGGGTCGCCGACACCAGCTTTGGCATGGGGGTCGGCGTTGGAGACATCGACAACGATGGCCACGCGGACCTCTACGTCACCAACTGGGGTGCCAACCGACTCTACCGCAACTTGGGCAACGGCCGCTTTGCAGACGTGACTGAACAGTCGGGGACCGGTGATCTGCGGGTATCGACGAGCACGGCCTTCGCCGACATCGATCTCGACAGCGATCTGGATCTATACGTCGCCAACGACGTGCGGATTGCCGGAGACGATCTCCCGGAGTGTTACCGCGGACTGATTCAGATATACTGCGGCCCTGGTGCCTATCCCGGCGATTCCGGGTCTCTGTTCCGCAACGATGGCGACTTCCGTTTCACGGACATCACCGATTCGATAGGTGTCTGGACCGAAGAGGGTCGGCAGCTAGGCGTGGGATTCGCCGACTACGACGATGACGGCGACCCCGATCTCTATGTCGCCAATGACCACGAGCCAAATTTCCTGTTCCGCAACGACGGGTCCCAATTCGCCGAGGTCGGTGTCTCCTCCGGCGTCGCCACGAGCCCCGATGGTGCCCCAGAGGCGGGCATGGGCACTGATTGGTCCGACTATGATCGCGACGGTCGCCTCGACCTAGGTGTGTGCAACTTCCAATGGGAGCCTTGCCGACTGCTGCACAATGCCGGAGCGGGTCAATTCGCAGACCACACCGCACAGAGCGGACTGGGAGGCCCGACCTATCAAACCCTCACCTTCGGAACCGATTTCATCGACGTCAACAACGACGGATACCCCGATCTGTTCCTCGCCAACGGCCATGTCGAGCCCAACATCGAGATTCTCGACAGCGCCGGGCCGCGCTACGCACAGCACGACCAACTCTTCCTGAACAATCGCGACGGCACATTCACCGACGTGAGCGCGGCGAGCGGTCTAACGACGTTCCCAGCGGGCGTGGGACGAGGCTCAGCCGCGGCCGACTACGACAACGACGGCGATGTCGATCTGTTCGTATCGAACAACAACCAACGCCCGCACCTGCTCAGAAACGACGGCGGCAATCGCGCCAATTGGATTTCAGTCGAGCTAGAAGGCACGCGCAGCAATCGCAGTGGGATCGGAGCGCGCGTCACTGTATTCTCCGCTGATCTGCGGCAAATAGCCGAGGTCCGGGGTGGCAGCAGCTACCTGTCTCACAACGACCTGAGACTGCACTTCGGCCTCGGTCGCAGGACAAAGGTGGACCGCATCCTGATTCGTTGGCCATCGGGTGAATCGCAGACCGTAGGCCCCGTACCGGCAAGGCGCTTTGTGCGAATCGTAGAAGGCGAGCCGTGGACGCCACTATGAGAGCACGTGCATGGCTCCTCGCCCTGATCGTGGCTCTCGCCGGGTGCGAAAGCCAACGCCCTGCTGCGGACGCGCCGCCCACAGCCGACGAGTTGGGACGGTTGCGGCTGACGTACGAAAAACAACTGCGCGAACGCCCCACAGATCTCGCGACCCGGGTGTCGCTTGCCCGCGTGCTGTTCGACTTGGGGCACATGGATCAGTCGATGGATCAGTTCCAAATGGTCCTTCGGTCGGATAGTCTCCATGTGGGGGCGCTAATGGGTCTCAGTGAAGTTCTGGCCCGAATCCGCGACCACACCACGGCACTCTCCCTAGCACAGCGAGCCGTCGCGGCTAAGCGCAATGCAGAGACGTTGGAGAGCCTGTCGGTGGCGTGGCTAGGGGTTGGACAAATCGAAGATGCCCAGTCCACACTCGCCGAAGCGATCGCGCTCGATCCAGACCGCCCGACGCTGCACAAGTTGATGGGTGCAGCACAGGCGACTCGCGGCGATGTAGCGGCAGCACAGACCTCGCTGGAACGAGCGGTGGAATTGGATCCCACGTCTCACGAGGCGAGCTTCGCATTGGGTTCTCTCCAGTGCGAGCGTCTAGGTCGCTGTGCGGAAAGTCTGGATCTCCTCCAGCGAGCCATCGCCTTGGCACCAGACAGTGTCAGATACGAGGTGGCTGTAGGCCGCGCCCTCCTGCAGGTAGGACGGATCCGCGAGGCCCTGCAAGCATTCTCGACAGCCGTCAACCTCGACCCCTCTTCAGTGGAGGCGCATATCGGCCTCGGTGTGTCCCGAGCCAAGCTAGAAAAGTATGTCGAAGCGGCCTCCGCTCTTGAGCAGGCTCTCGAACTCGACCCGGTGCATCCCGATATCCGTCTTCAATTAGCTTCCGCGTACCGCCATCTAGGTCGTAGTCGGGACGCCGAGGAACAGCACGCCGCCCATCGACGAATCGAACCGCACGTAGCCGAGATCGAGCATCTGCGTACACTAGCCCAGCCGGGCCGCAATCCCAGTGCTCACTTCAATCTCGCTCGCCTCTACGCCCGCCTCGGTCACGACGCGGGAGCCGTAAGACACCTGCGCGACGGTTTGTCCCTCCAGCCGGACAACGCCCGCGCTTGGCAGAACCTCGGCAATGCCCACATCCGCTTGGGTCGTCCCGGCGAGGCGATTTCAGCGTACCGCCAAGCCTTGAACCTCAAGCCGGACTATGGCTTGGCGTGGTACAATTTGGGCACGGCCTACGCCACCGGCGGCTACATCGACCTAAGTCGCGAGGCGTACAAACGAGCGCTGGAGTTGTCCGAGAATCCGGTGAATGTTTTTATTGCGCTAGGAAACCTAGAATTGCAACAAGGCGATGCCCATGCCGCGGCTGAGCAATACGAACAGGCGCTAGCCCAAGATCCCGATCGGCCATCGGCACAGCGAGGTCTCGTGCTCGCGTACCGGCAGGCCGGCGACTCGGCAGCGGCAGCCCAAGCCATCGCAAAATTCAGCAACAAGGCATTCCCACCCTCTACGCCAGCGACGAATGGCCCCTAGGATCAAATGATGACTCGACGTCGAACCCTTCCGCTCATATCCTCCCTGATTCTGGCGCTGTCGGCGAGTTCCTCAGACGCAGCCACATCACTAGTCGTCGATCACATCGACATCCCCCAGGTCGATTACGAACCGGCGATCTACTACGACGAAGGAGATCCACTGCCCTATCTAGACTTCGAGCGCATCGACTGGGAGCGCATCGTCGCCAAGCGGCACAGACGCGTGGTGCTCGAATCCGACTATGTGCGCGTGGAAGTACTGCCGGAGATGGGACGGGTGTACTCCCTCATCGACAAGCGAACCGGTCACGACGCGCTGTGGAAAAACGACATCGTGCGCCCCGGCGGTGCAAACAACCCCACTGGCTGGTGGCTCTGGATCGGCGGGATCGAATATACGCTTCCGGCCTACGAGCACGGCACGACTTTCGCGATGCCCTATACATGGAAGATCTTGGAAGATCGCCCAGAACAGGTGTCTATGTCGATGGCAACGACTGAGCCGCTGACGGGCCTGACCCAGAGAGTCAGATTGACGGTCCATCGAGGCTCAGCGGCGCTGGAGACCCAGATCCGCCTCCACAATCCAGGAGCCGACACCGTTCAGTTCGCCCACTGGGTCAATCCCATGTGGACCCCCGGAGGAGAGAACGAGCTGACCGACAACACCGAGTTCATCATCCCCACAAAGAGCATCCTAATCGCCGACCGCTGGCAGAAAAACCTAGGCCCGAGTCCACAGGTCTGGAGCGAGAGCCCGTTGCGCTATATCCGAGGGTGGAAGGCCGGCGATATCATGGCCGACGGATTGACGGCCGGCTATTACAGCGCCTACTCCCACGACGCTGAGGAGGGCGTGGTCCGCGTCTTCGATCCCATCCTCAACCCAGGTGTTGACGTATGGACTTACGGCTTCCATCCGACGGGGATTCCCATGGGATCTGGCCGGCCCAACAAGGGCTATGTCGAGATGTGGGGTGGCACGTCAGTGCTTTTCCCCGATGAGACGCGACCACTCCCGCCCGGAGGGTCGCTTGCGTGGACGGAGTGGATGTATAGCTACCGGGGAACGAAGGGGATGAGTGCGGCATCGCAGGTCGGCGCGGTCCGCGGCAACCTAAACGGTAGGTCGCTGGACATCGCCCTTTCGCCCGCGCTCGAGGTGCCCAATGTCGTCATCGAAGTATCGGTAGATGGCAAAGTGACCGTTCGAGACACTACCTCATTGACTCCGGCCAAGGTCCTGCACCGATCCTACCCAATTGAGACCGCGGAACCGCTGGACGATCTCTCCGTCGAGGTGCGACAAGGTGCCCTCCAGCTTCTGTGGTTTCCAGTTACAGGAGAAAATCAGCGTCTCGAATAGCTTTTTATACCATCGAGGCAGACCCTATCCTTCTTGACTTACAAAAAAAATGACCAAGCCGAACATACTGATCTTCATGACCGACCAGCAACGGGCGTGCTCCGTGCTACCTAACAACGAGTACAAAGCCAAGACACCCGTGCTTGACGAGTTCCGCAAGGAGAGCGTCACCTTCAGCCGCGCCTTCTGCCCGTCACCGCACTGCTGTCCGTCACGTGCGTCATTTATGACCGGCCTGATGCCGACCCAGCACGGCGTCTGGCACAACGTGAACGTCGCCAATGCCATCACTCGCGGCTTGAAGGACCACATCCGCCCCTGGAGCGTGGACATGCGGGAAGCGGGATACCGCATGCTCTTTTCGGGCAAGTGGCACGTCAGCAACTATCAACAGCCGCACGACTATGGCTGGGAGTACGTCTCACCGGGAAGCGCACATCCCAGCAGACGGTTGAGTCGCGATGAGCAGGACGCTGCAGCCCGCGAACGCGAACTGCACAATTTGCAACAGCACGCTGGGGACAGTGGCGGCAACGAGCGCACTCCCGGCGAGATCAGGCGTGCGGGGATGCGTCCGTACATTCACTATGGCGACAACAGCCATCCCTTCCTAGCGCAGTACTTCCGCGATGGAGAAGAAGACAACCCATTCGGCGACCGCACAGTAGTCGATGCCGCGCTAGCAAAAATGGATGCGCTAGACGGAAAAGAGCCGTGGTGCCTGTATGTTGGCACCCTCGGCCCGCACGATCCGTATGTCGCACCCAAGCGTTTCCTCGATCTGTATGAAGGCGTGGAGTTCCCACTACCGGACACCTTCGACGATCCGCTGGACGACAAACCGGCCCTCTACCGCCGCACCCGCGACCGCTTTGCTCAGTTGACGCGCGAGGAACATCAGGACGCGATCAAGCACTACTTGGCGTTCTGCACCTATGAGGACTGGCTCTTCGGGCGGCTGATCGACAAACTCAAAGAGCGCGGAGAGTACGAAGACTCGGTCATTCTCTACCTCTCCGACCACGGCGACTACTTAGGAGACCACGGCCTGTGGTGTAAGGGCCTGCCGTCGTTTTTGAGCTGCTACCACGTGCCGGCGATTGTGAAGATGCCGGGCGGGCAGCAGGGCGTGGTGCGCGACGAGTTCGTGTCGCTCTGTGACTTCGCGCCGACGTTGCTTGAGATGGGTAGCGCGGAAAGCCCGGTGGAGTTTGCCGGTGCCAGCCTGATGCCGTTGCTCAAGGGCGAAACACCGGCCGACTGGCGCGATGCGCTCTTCTTCCAGACGAATGGAAACGAGACCTATGGCATCCAACGCTCCGCCGTCACCGACAAGTGGCGATTCGTCTTCAATGGATTTGACTACGACGAGTTGTACGACTTGGAGCGCGATCCCGGACAGATGCAGAACCTCGCACCCGATCCGCAATACCAGCCAGTCGTCGAGGAGATGTATCGCCGCATCTGGACGTTCGGCCTTGCGCACGAGGAACACTTACTCAACGAGTACATCATGACCGCGATGGCAGATTACGGGCCGGGGATTGTGGCCGGAAAGCCTGCTAGCTGATCTCCATCCCCAGCGGAGCGCGACGATGGGCATAGATCCCTCAGTGGGTCCACACAGCGAGAAGTAGATGGCACAAGCCCCTGTAAAGGCCGGTCACGGCGTATCCAGACGAGCGGTACTCCTAGGACTGCTCGGCAGCTTCATCATCGCCGCTGGCGAGCCATTCGGCGTGTTAGTACTGCGCGGCTCACCCATGGGTGCCGACTTCTCTACTGGTGCGGCGATCTTCCTCTTCCTGCCGCTTACTTTGATGCTCAACCCGCTGGTCCGCCTGCTCGGCGGGCCGGCCCTGAGACGTGGCGAGCTAGTCACCATCTATATCATGATGCTTGTCGCCGCGGCCATCCCCTCCTGGGGATTTACTCTCAACCTGATCCCCCTACTAGGTGGCTTCTTCTACTACGCCACACCCGAAAACGAATGGGCTCAGCTAATCCAGCCGCACATCCCGCCGTGGCTGGTGCCCGATGGCCGGGATGCGGTGTGGAAGCTCTTCGAGGGCGGCACCCGAGGCGAGCCTGTTTCTTGGAGTGCTTGGGGGCCGCCGCTGCTGATCTGGAGTCTATTCGCAGTCACCATCTATTTCATCACGCTCTGTCTGTTGGTCATCTTGCGCAAACAGTGGGTCGAGCGCGAGAAGCTGCTCTTTCCCATGGCCGTGCTCCCCTTGGAGATGAGCGCCGTAGAACCGGATCGGAAGCTGCCGCCCTTCTTCCGCAACTATCTGATGTGGATAGGCTTCCTGATTCCCTTCCTGATCAACAGCCTAGAAGCGCTGCACAAGTACTACAATTTCATCCCACCGATCAACCTAGACGCTTCCATTCCGATCCTGCAAAATGCGATCCACCTGCGCTGCTCGCCCCGCTTCGAGGTCATCGGCCTCTCCTATCTGCTGAGCCTAGACGTGGGATTCGGGGTCTGGTTTTTCGCCTTCCTCGCCCTGCTGCAGACGGGACTGGAGCGCATGCTCGGCTGGAGCATTGGTCCGGTGCAGCCCTTCTCCGACCCAGCCTCACCCAGCGTCGCCCATCTGGCCCAAGGCGCTCTGTTGTTCCTAGTGTTCGCCGGCTTCTGGCACGGTCGCCATCATTTGCGGGACGTGCTGCGCAAAGCCTTCGTCGGCGACCCGGATGTTGACGACCGTGGCGAGTTGCTCTCCTACCGAACGGCTGTCTTCGGCACGCTGCTAGGCAGCCTGCTGGCACTAGGCTGGCTGTTGGCCGCGGGGCTAAACCTACTCACGGCCGCGGTTTTTCTCGCCATGTCCATGGTCATCTTCATCGGGCTGACGCGGATCATCGCCCAGACAGGCCTAGCCTCATACCGGGCCACGGTAGCGGCCCCCGTCTTTACGGTCAATGCGCTGGGCAGTTCCCTAGTGGGAGCGTCAGGGCTGACCATTCTAGGGCTGAACTTCGCTTGGGCAGCAGACGTGCGCACCTTTGTGATGGCCTCGGCGGCAACCGGCGTGAAGCTGGCTCAGGAAACGGCACTGGAGGGACGGCGACTGTTCTGGGCCATAGCTGGAGCCATCCTCGTCACCCTAGCTGGCTCTGCTTGGGCCATCGTCGAACTGTCCTACCAGTACGGCGGCATCAACCTAGTCGGCTGGCAGTTCAGCGGTCTGCCCACATTTACCGGCAACTGGATCACTCACAACCTCAACAATCCCCAACCGACTCAGTCCTGGCATATGGCCTTCACGGTCCTAGGCGCGGGCCTCATGGGCATTATGTCCTACGTCAAAAACCGCTTCGCCGGCTTTCCAATTCACCCCATCGGGATGACCTTGGGCATGACAGCACCGATGTACCATCTCTGGTTTTCGGTCTTCATCGCTTGGCTACTAAAGGCAGCCATCCTCAAGTACGGCGGTGCTCGGGTCTATACCCAGCTACGCCCCTTCTTCCTCGGCATGGTCCTAGGCGGCTTCGGCTCGGCCGGGTTCTGGCTCATCGTCGATTACTTCACCGGCATGACCGGCAACAGCTTCACGGTCTCCTGATCGTCGCCCGCTGCGACACGGCAGAAATCATAGATGAATCGGTTCCCGACCCGAAAACGCGATCTTGATCAACAATAGAGCTGATGTCATTTTACCGACTCGGCGGCTAAGCCTTCGTCATCTGCCTCCCTCACGATGGAAGCGACACTTGCGCTCAGGTATTATTTCCTTACTTTCAAGTAAGAAAATAGCCGCTCTAAATAAATACTCAACAAGAGGATCTCAGCATGGCAACAGCAACGCTGACAAGTAAGGGGCAAGTCACAATTCCCAAAACCATTCGCGATGCTCTTCGACTCCGTGAAGGCGATAAAGTCGATTTTATGCTTACAGAAAATGGTGAAGCACTTCTAAAGCCCATGACCAAAACCATAAAAGTAGATGAAATTTTCGGGGAGTTGTATAAATCTGACAGAAAGCCTGTTTCGGTTCACCAAATGAAGTCTGGAATTAGGCAAAAAATGAAGGCGCGTTTTAAGTGAAAGCATTAGACACGAATGTGCTTGTTCGCTTTCTTGTACGGGATGATAAAGAGCAAGCAGAAATTGTGTACAGACTTTTTAAAAGAGCAGAAAGTAGAAACGACCCCTTTTTTGTTCCTTTGCTCGTCGTGCTTGAAACCATCTGGGTACTCGAATCTGTATATGAAATCTCACGAGAGGAAATCCGCGCGTCTCTGCAGAAACTTCTCCTTATGCCTATTTTGATATTTGAGGCTCAATCTGCTCTACAAAGAACTCTCTCCTCTGCCCAGACAAACAAAATAGATCTTGCAGATTTGTTAATTGCACATTCAGCAAAATTTTCAAATTGTGATGGCGTTCTCACTTTTGATAAAAAAGCATCTAAATTTGTGCTGTTCGAGCAGTTGACGTAATCGACATTTCTAGTTCCTACAGCCAGCACAAGGGTGGAGATATACACACCGCTATCGCAATACCGCCATCTAACTCCTTAATCACGTGGAGAAACCCATGTACAATCTCAACGGCAAAGTCGCCCTCGTCACCGGCGCGGGCGGCGAACACGGCATTGGCCGCGCCATCTGCCAGCGCCTAGCGCGCGAAGGCTGCGACCTCGTAGTCAATGACTTGCGCGCCCAGCCCTATAGCGAGTCTGGCTGGGGTGGTCTGCCCGCTCTCGTCGCCGAAGTCGAAGCCGCCGGTCAGCAGGCCCTTGCAGTAGAAGCCGACGTGTCTGATGCCGACCAAGTCGAAGGCATGGTGCAAGACGCGCTCGCCCGCTTTGGCCGCATCGACCTGCTAGTCAACAACGCCGGATCGCGCCCCGGACCAGACCGCGTCCCAGTCGTCGATTTGAGCGAAGCCGCTTGGGACCAAGTGCAAACCGTCAACGTCAAGGGCACCTTCCTCTGCTCGCGCGCCGTGGCCCGGCACCTGATCGATCGCGGCGACGGCGGCAAGATCATCAACATGGCCTCTACGGCTGGACGCCAAGGGATCCCGCGCTACGCCGCGTACTGCACATCCAAATTCGCCATCATCGGCTTTACCCAATCCCTCGCTGGCGAACTCGCCCCCCACCGGATCAACGTCAACGCCGTCTGTCCAGGCAACACCCTCACCGAGCGCACTCACTACATCGCTGCGGGCCTCGCCCAGCGCGACGAACCAGACTCCGACACCACCGCCGCTCTAGTCCACGACCTCGAAGCGCAAACTCCCTTGGGCCGCATCGGCACGCCCGAGGACGTAGCCCGCACCGTGGCCTTCCTCGCCTCGGACGAAGCCGAGTACCTCACCGGCGTATCGATGTTGGTGGCCGGCGGCTTTCAGATGTGAGGATCGTGATTAAGGTCTGATGGAATCCTGTACACCCACGTAGGGGCGACCAGCCGGTCGCCCTTACTCCTTGACGCTCCCCAGCATGATCCCGCGCACGAAGTACTTCTGCACGAACGGATAGACCAACAGCATCGGCAGAATGGTAACGACCACCGTCGCCGCCTTGATCGTCTCGGGCGTAAACTCGGTGATGTTCGGATCAACCAATCCCTGCTCGATCAGTTCGATGCTGTTCTCGATGACGATCCGCTGCAAAAAGGTCTGCAAGACCTGATTCTCGTCCGATGCGATATAGAGCATGGCGTCGAACCAGTGATTCCAGTGCGCCACGGCCGTCCACAGCCCAATCGTCGCCAGCACTGGCTTGGAAAGAGGCACGTATATCCTAAAGAGAATGTTGAACTCGCTGGCCCCGTCGATCTTGGCGGATTCAGCTAGGCTTTCGGGAATGGCCTGAAAGAAATTTTTGACCACGATGATGTTGAAGGCCGTCAGCATCTGCGGCAGCACCAGCGCCCATATTGAGTCGATCAGCCCCAAGTTTTTGACCAGCAGGTAGTTGGGCACAATACCGCCGCTAAAGAGCATGGTAAAAAGCACCAAGAACAGCAGTGGGCTTCGGTGCGGCATTTCGCGCCGCGCCAGCGGGTAGGCTGTCAGGCAAGTAAAAAAGAGCGTCAGCGCCGTGCCCAAGACCGTGCGCAGGACCGAATTGGTGAACCCAGTGACGATTTCGGGATTGGACAGCACCATGCGGTACGAGGTCAGCGAAATGTCACTCGGGTAGAGGTGCAGGCTGGCGCGCATGGCCTCGGCAGCGCTACTCAACGACATCGAGATCGTGTACACGAACGGATAGAGCGCCATCAGCCCGACCAACCCCAACACCGTCAAGTTAAAGACGTTAAAGATCTTCTCACCTCGCGTGCGGCTTACCATATGCCCTGTTCCCCTCCGCTGAGCCGCCGGGCCAGCGAGTTAGCCAGCACCACCATCAACAAACCGACCACGGACTTGAAAAGTCCGGCACCCGTAGCCAGCCCAAAGTCCATCAGCACGATCCGCCGCAGGACGTAAGTGTCGATAATGTCGGCCGCGTCGTACACCATGGGATTGTACATGTTGTAAATCTGGTCAAAGCCAGCGTTGAGCACGTGGCCTAAGTTGAGGATGAAAAGCGTGATAATCGTCGGCACCAGCCCCGGGATGGTGATGTGCAAGGTCTGCTTCCAGCGCCCGGCTCCATCGACGACGGCCGCCTCGTACAGATCGGGAGAAATCCCAGCCAAGGCCGCCAAGTAAATAACCGCCCCATAGCCAGCCGCCTGCCAAATCCCGGTGACAATGACCACGACGATAAACCAGAAGTCGTTGGTGAGGAACTCAATCGGAGAGATGCCGAAGAGCTGGGAAATCTGGTTGGCCGGTCCGCTCTGCGAAAAAATCATCAGGAAGATGCCGCCCAAGATCACCCACGAGAGAAAGTAGGGGATATAAGTCACCGTCTGCACGGTGCGCTTGTACCAGGAGACGCGGATCTCATTGAGCATCAGCGCCAGCGCGATCGGCGCGAAAAAACCGAACAGCAAGCGCAACAAGCTGATGGTGACCGTGTTGCGCAGGGCATTGGGAAAGTCCGCCCCGCCAAAGAGGCGGGAGAAATTCTCTAACCCGCTCCACTCGCTGCCCAAGATGCCGGCGCTCAGGCGAAACTCCTTAAAGGCGAGCACCAGCCCGAACATGGGCAGGTAATTGAAGACGAGAAAAAAGGCCAGCCCCGGTGCCACCAGCAGCAACAGCCCTTTGTGTCTGCGGTACTGCGTCAGTACTTCGCTCATAGTATCCTCATTGACCAAGCAGCGCTTGACATCCTAGGCACCTTTGTTTAGTTCCACCTGCGCCATGCGACGAACTTCCATCGAAAACTCGACCGCTTCGGCGCTGCTCTGCGGCCCCGCCGTACTCCTCTACCTAGCCTTTTTCGCCCTGCCGACCCTGCTCGGGTTTGCCTACGGCCTAACCGACTGGTCTGGCTGGACCAAAGATCCCCGCTTTATCGGCTTGGACAACTTCCGCGAGTTGCTCGACGACGATCGCTTCTTCGCCGCTTTGCGCTTCACCCTCTTTGAAACGGCCATGATCGTCGTCGGCTACACCTCGCTGTCGCTAGTTTTAGCCGTGCTCCTAGACCGCATGAAGGTCATGCGCGGCTTAGTGCGCGGCCTGTTTTTCTACCCGTTTATCCTCAGCATTCTCGTCAGCGCCTTACTCTTCCAATATCTGGCCAACTACCGCACCGGCGCCATAAACACCCTGCTGCGCGCCTTTGGTTTCGACGTGCTGGCCCAAGACTGGATGGGCGACCCAGCGCTAGTGCCCTACTTCATCCTCGCCTTGGTCCTCTGGCACGGCCTCGGCTTCTACACCACCATCTTCCTCGCCGGACTACAGACCATCCCCAACGAACTCTACGAGGCCGCGCAGATCGACGGAGCCGGCCCTTTAGCCACCTTCTACCGCGTCCAAGTCCCAGTGCTCATGCCAATGATTAAGACCAACTCGGTCATCGCCCTAATCACCGGCATCAACCTCTTCCCGCAGATCTTGGTCACCACCCAAGGCGGCCCCGGCTACCGCACCTTTACCGCCGGTTACTACATCTACTGGCTCGGCACGGAAAACGACCGCCAGGGCTATGCTTCGGCCATCGCCTTTGTCGTCTTCGCCTTCCTAGTCTTGGTCGCCGCCCTGCAAGTCGCCTTTTTCCAGCGCCGCGAGACCGACCTGTGAAACGCCGCCTACCCCTCTTCGAGATCGGGATGCTGCTCTTAGGGCTGCTCTACGTGTCGCCCTGTGCTCTAGCGCTACTCAACTCGTTCAAGACCCTGCCGGAAATCATCCGCTCTCCCGTGGCACCCCCCGAGGCACCAACCCTCGAAAACTACCACTACATCTTCACCGGCATCAAGCTAGCCGCGCCGATGTTCAACAGCCTGCTGATGTGCGTTGCCGTCATCACCACCCTCATCGTTGTTGCCTCCATGGCTGCGTACTCCCTCACGCGCCGCCGTATGCGCACCGGCAATTTATGGCGCATCTTCTTCTTGGCCGGGATCACCGTGCCGTTCCAGATCCTCATGTTGCCGCTCTTGCGCCAATTCAACTACCTCGGCATCGGCTACACGTACTTTGCTCTCTGGCTGCACTACGTATCCTACGGCCTGCCCCTGTGCTTGTTCATCTACAGCAGCTTCATGCGCTCCATCCCCCGCGATCTCGAAGAAGCCGCGCTGATCGACGGCTGCACGCCCTTTGGTACCTTCTGGCGCGTGATCTTCCCGCTGCTGACGCCCTGCACAGTGACGATCATCATCTTTTGGGGCCTCTTTACCTGGAACGACTTTCCCCACGCATTCATCCTCATGGGCACCAACAAGGGCGAGTTGGCCTTCGTGCAACTCTGGCGCTTTCTCTCGGACAGGTACGTCAAGAACTGGAACTACATCTTCGCCGGCGTCGTGGTCTTGTCGCTGCCCGTCACTATACTCTATCTTGCCATGCAGCGCCGCTTCGTCAAGGGCCTGACTGCTGGCTCCATTCGCTGAGGACTCCACTCCCATGCCCCTTGCCAAATTCGCAACCTTTGCCCTCGCCGCCCTCCTCGCCTTCGGAGCATGCGCCAGCGAGGAAGACGCCAGCGTCGTGCGCGTCACCCGCAATATCGGCGGCCGACCCGGCTTCCAGGTCCACTGGGACATCTGGAAGGCCACCTTCGAGCGCCAAAACCCCGGCTGGACGCTGGAACTGATCGACTTGGGCAACGAAGACGCTGGCGCGTACTACCGCCGCGCCATTGCCACCGGCGACCTGCCCCACGTGGTAATGACCCTCGATTACACCAAATTCCTAGCCAATGGCGACCACTTGCTCCCCATTCCCCGCGCTATATACGACCGGGTAGGCCAAAACTTGCCGCCGTTGCACAACGGCCAGTACTACACAGCCCAAGTCGGTCGCCAGATCACTGGCATCGCCGTCAACAAGCGCATCTGGGCCGAGGCCGGCATTACCGAGCCGCCGCAGACTTGGGACGCCTTTATCGCGGCCTTGCACCAGATAAAAGACGCTGGGTACAAGCCGCTCGTCTATGGAGGCCGCGAGTGGTCGGCTGGAGTGCCTCTCTCCTACGCGATCCAGACCAACCTGTACGACCCAACCCGCCCAGCCGACGAGCCTTCTTGGACGGTGCGCCGCGACCGCGGCGAAATCACCTTTGCCTCCGACCCGCTAATGCGCCCCATCATGGCAAACATGATCGCGCTTATCGACAACTTCGTCGAGAAAGGCTCGCTGAGCGACGGGTACAACGAAGAGCAGCGCGATTTCTTCAACGAGCACGCCGCCACTTGGATGATGGGCTGCTGGATGAGCGGCGACGTCGAGCCGCTACAGGTCAACTTTGAAATCGAGTACTGGCCCGTTCCCTCCATGACCGGCCACCAGCCCCTCTTCATTAACACCTCCAACCAGCAGCGCGGCTGGGCCATGACCTCCAGCGCCCAAGGCATGTACTACGACAAAGCCCTCGCCGTGCTCGAAGCCTACTACCACCCAGAAGTCTATCAAGCGTATCTCAACGCCGAGGGCATGTTGCTCAACGCCACCCAAATCGAAGGCGTCGATGGCCCCAAAAGCACCTGGGGACCAACCCAGCGCCTCTTCGAGCGCATGAGCACCAACCTCGACCACTGGGGCTGGACGCCCGGCTACTTCATCTCGATTGAGGACTACCCCCCCACCGGCTTCGTCCTCACCTTGGCCCGCATCATGCAGGAAATCCAGGCCGGCAACCGCGACATTGACGCACTGCTCAAAATGCTCGACGACGACTGGGAGGCCGGGCGCAAGGGAAGCAAGTGATGCGCTCCGCCCTCGAATGGACGCTGGCCATGGCGCTGTGCGTCGGCCACAACTTCATCGGGGTGCGCAGCTACATCCTGCTCGACCGCTACTCGGGCTACGCCGACCACTTCAACACCGTCGGCGTCATCTTCGCCCTGTTCTGGGTCGCGCTTACCGCCCTGTTGCTCGCGCTGATTCGGCCCTTTCTGCGGCTGCCAACTTCGACTTTTGCCCTCATCTACGCCGCACTAATGGTAGCCACAGTCATGCCGACCATGGGCTTTGGCGGCTATTTCATCCCCCTGCTCGCCGGCGTCTTCTACTACGCCACCCCGGAAAACAACTGGCGCGAACTCCTCTGGGACCACATCCCCGACTGGGCCGCTCCGCGCGACCTAGAGATGATCCGCAACCTCTTCGAGGGAGCCCCAGCAGGTGCGCCGCTGCCGTGGGACGCCTGGCTCGGCCCTTCTATCTTCTGGGGCCTGTTCATGGTCGCCTTCTTCTTGGTCAGCTTCGCGCTCATCGCCCTGCTTCACCACCAATGGGCCAGCGGCGAGCGCTTGGTCTATCCCCTAGCAGTAGTGCCAACGGCGATGGTCGAGAGCGTGGAAAACCCGGCCAAAAGCCTCTTTAAGAATCCGCTGTTCTGGGTCGGTTTTTTCATCGCTGGGATCATCCCCACCGTCAACATGCTCGACCAAGTGTTCGACTTTGAGACCATCAACAACTTCGGCATTCCCTCCACGCGCATATTTTTGCGCCGCATCGGCATCTCCTATGGAATCAACGTCAATTTCCTCGTCATCGGCTTGAGTTACCTGCTCAACCTCAATGTGCTCTTGAGCGTCTGGCTCTTTCACATCCTCATCTATCTCGAACACGGCCTGTTGGGCTTTTTAGGAGTTGTCGTCAACCTCCCCGCCCAGCCGCACCAGCAGGTCTCAGTGCTGATGTCGCACCAGCAGATGGGGGCGCTCATTTTCCTGATCCTCTCGTCGCTGTGGATGTCGCGCGACTTCCTCAAAGACCAATGGCGCGCTATCGTCAGCGGCACCAGAGGCCCGAACACACACCTGCCCTCGCCGCGCACCTCGGCGCTGATGGGGGGCGTCGGCTTGGTCTATATGGCGTACTTCCTCTACGCCACCGGCCTTTCCCTCGTCTGGAGCTTGGCCTTTCTGCTGGTCGCGCTGTTGGTCTTCTTGGGCACGGCGCGCTTGCTGGTACAGACCGGCTTGGGACGGCTGCGCGCGCCCCACTCCATACCACCGATTCTTACCAACATCTTCGGCACGGCCTATTTCGGCGATAAGGGCCTCACCGCTATGGGGCTCAACATGGTCTGGGCCGCGGACGTGCAACTGTTCTTCATGGGCACCATGGCCCACGCCTTCAAGGTCTGCGAGGAGGTCAAGGAGAAAATCAGCGCCCGCAAGCTGCTGTTCTTCCTCGCCTCCGCCCTCGTCGTCAGCGCAATCACCACCATCGTGGTCTATATCTGGCTGGGCTATCAGCACGGCATGATGCACGGCTTCCGCTGGTACTACATCAACTCGCCGTTGAGCAAATGGGGCTGGGTCGCCAAAACGGTCAACAACCCGCATCCGCCCCAACACCTAACCACCCTGTTCACCGGCATCGGCGCTGGACTCGCCGGACTACTTTCCTTTGCCCAGCACCGCCTCGCCGGCTGGCCGCTGCATCCAGTGGGGCTGGCCGTGGCCCTGACCAATACCGTGCGCGGCGACTGGTTTGGGATATTCCTCGCCTGGCTCGTTAAGTCGATTCTGATCAGCTACGGCGGGGTCATTCTATACAGAAAAGTGCGGCCGCTCTTTCTGGGATTTATCATGGGAGCTTGCGTCGGCGTGGGCGGCTCGTCTTTGGTCTATTCTTTTTACTACTTCTGATCACACACCTGCTTGACTCTGCCGACTTCGCCGCTCTCCAAGCGCACCTTAATCCCGTGCGGATGCGTCGCCGACTTGGTCAGAATATCCCGCACCACGCCCTCGGTCAGCCGCCCCGTGCGCTGGTCCTGCTTCTGCACAATGACAACGCGCATCCCACGCTCTACATCGGCCCGTCTCGTTCCGTTCATCCCCGATCTAACCACACTGGACTCAGCCACGCCCGGTGCCCGTCCTGTTGCCGCAGCCGCAGATAGTAATAAGCCCACGCGCCCTCCGGCGCTGGCAACTCGGCCCCGTCGATTTCCACGTCCCAAGAGTCAGGCGAGTCCTGCCAGACGCATTTCCCGTTTGCAATGATCTCCACCCGCTCAATCGGCGCAGTCCCGTGCAGGCTGGCGGAAAAATGCACCTTTTCCCCTTCCGCCAACGCGCCCTCCGCGCCCGAGCGCACGCCATTGACCGCATAGTCGCAGACAATCGGCACGCCCGAAGTCGCGTAGGTCCAGCGCTCGTCCATCGCCTGCCACACGGCCTCGCGAGTCAACTCCGTCGCCCGGAAACAGGTCATCCCCACGTAGCCGCCCGGATTCTGCGTCGGGTATCCCTGATGGTTGTCAGTCCCGGCCACGAAACCCAAGCGCCAGCCTTGGGCGAAGGCATCCTGCACCGAAGCACCCAACTCTCCTAGGCGAATACCCCAGTACTCGTCGAGCGCGTCGGCTTCAAAATTGCCCCGCCCCTGGACGATTTCTACCAATCTGGCCCGCTTGTTGGGGAACTCCCAGTGGTATTGCGACCAGTAAAACGTCTTGCCCATGACCTCGCGGTGCTTGCCGTACTCGATGGGCTGTCCGCAGTTGGGATGGTGCGGCACCATGACCACGTCCTCGTCCCAAGTCACTTCCGAGGGGCAAAGATCCGGTTTCCAGTGCCAAGTGCCGCCATCGACCTCTGGCGTGCGCAGATAGAGGTTGGCGTGCCCGTACGCATTGGAGCTTTCCCACGCGGGGATCGTCACAAAGCGGCCCGGCTCGTAAAACTCCTCATTGACCGCCAAGCACTCGGCCCATCCGGGACCAATCGGCGCGTGGTCGGTCATCGCGATCACGTCGAGATTGAGAAAGTCGCGGGCATAGGCGTACGCTGCGCGCGGCTCGCGGTCGCCATCTACCGAAAGCCGCGTGTGAAAGTGGATGCCGCCGAAGTAGTGGCCGCGCTCGCCGACCGCTTGCGCCGGACCGCTCTGCGCTTCTAAACCGCGCTCGACATCGCGCACGATGATGCGGACTGGGCCATCGGTCTGCACTTCAATACCTTCAACCACGCCTCTCCCGTCGGCACCAACTTCTACCTCATCGGGCAACCCAACAACCGCGCCGTCGGCCTGCAAATTCACCGTCCCCCGGTAGCCGGGTATTGGGTTGAGATGATCGTCCGTCGCGAAAACTACGGCCCTGCGCTTTCCCTCCGCATCCGCCGTAGCAGAGACTCGCCCTTCCAACCGCTTCAAGGGGCCGGGAGCGTTGCTCAGTGGAATGGGTTCTCCCACCTTCCCGAAAACCTCAGCTTCGGGCCGCCGCACCCGCACTTGCAGGGCACCGCTTATATCCGCGTGCGGCGATGGCACCACGCCAAAGGGAAAGACCAGCCGCGCTCCCGTGCTCAGCGATTTGGTGACCTGAATGGTACACAGGTAAAGCTCGTTGACTGGCCTTCCCACCAATCCACCACCAGCCGGTCCATCGCCGCCCCGCGTCATATCGGTCCAGTCCCGCGCCAACCCATGCCCCAGCACCACCACGCCCTCGTCGCCTTCGACAAAAGGATCTTCAAGCGTCCACTTGCGGGAACAGGAATGGAACGTGCTGATCGAAACCCGCACGTCGGCACCAGCTTCCAAGCCCGCCGGACAAGTGACAAATAGCCGCAAGGGCTTGACCTGCTGGTCTGTGGCGACGAATTCCGTCTGTCCTTCGTAGTGTATCTCTAACTGATCGTACATATCGTCTCCTCGATTAGACAGACTTCTGAGCATGTTGTCTAGCTCTTAGCGGTATTAGCATCTACCATCGCCAGCAACGCATCCATCTGCTTGCGCGTCTGCGACACGTTTCCGCTGTTAAAAATCTGTTGTTCTATCTCGTCTGTCAGGCCCATCTTTTCGCGCTCCGTCCGCAGTAAGACTTTCATGTAGGATACTGTTGGGGCGTATTCGGGATCTTCCGATACATCTCGTGTCTCGCTGGGGTCTGCTTCCAAATCGAAAAGCTGGTAATGGTCGTAGTTGTGGTTGTACCAGATCAATTTGAAATTTTTGGTC